>DASREU010000031.1:0-2359 GCA_035651935.1 Myxococcales bacterium
AGGACCTGACCGAGTACCTGCACGAGCAGGGCATCCGCGTGCGCTACATGCACTCCGACATCGACACGCTCGAGCGGCTGGCCCTGGTGCGCGACCTGCGCCGGGGATTGTTCGACGTGCTGATCGGCATCAACTTCCTGCGCGAAGGCCTGGACATCCCGGAAGTGTCGCTGGTGGCGGTGCTCGATGCCGACAAGGAAGGATTCCTGCGCAGCTCGGTGTCGTTGATCCAGACCATCGGCCGCGCCGCGCGCAACGTCGGGGGCAGGGTGATCCTCTACGCCGACAAGGTCACCGCCTCGATGAAGGCGGCGATCGAGGAGACCGACCGCCGGCGGGCCAAGCAGATCGCGTTCAACCGGGAGCACGGGATCACTCCGCAATCGGTGAAGCGGGCCATCCTCGACATGGCGATCCACGGGATCGCCTCGGGCGCGGACGACGCGCTGGCGGGAAAGGAAGAGCTCGCGGGGTACCTCCCGGAGAACCGCAAGGACGTGCCGAAGGTGATCGCGCAGTTCGAGGCGGAGATGCGCGCGAAGGCGGAGGAGCTGGACTTCGAGGGCGCCGCCGTCCTGCGCGACAAGATCCAGGCGATCAAGGATCTCGATCTCGGCATCATGCCCAAGCGCCCGGAGGCGCTGAAGCAGGAGGCGCGCGCGGCGGCGGGGCTGCCGACGCGTCCGGCAGGTCAGAAGCGGCGGGGACGGCCGAACGGCCGCCCGGGATCGCAGCGCCGCTGACGCCATGCTCTCGCAGGAGCTGAACCAGAAGCTCGACTCGCTGCCCACGCAGCCGGGCTGCTATCTGATGAAGGACAAGGCCGGGGACGTCGTGTACGTGGGCAAGGCGGTCAACCTCCGGGCGCGCGTCGGGCAGTATTTCCAGGAGCGCAGCGGAGACACGCGCGCGTTCATCCCCTTCCTCGAGGACCTGCTCTCGGACGTGGAGGTGATGATCACCCCCTCGGAGAAGGACGCGGTCCTCCTCGAGAACGAGCTGATCAAGAAGTTCCGGCCGCGCTTCAACGTCAAGCTGCGCGACGACAAGAACTTCATCTCGCTGCGCCTCTCCACCACCCATCCCTATCCGCGGCTGGAGGTGGTCCGGCGGATCCGCAAGGACGGGGCGCGTTACTTCGGCCCGTTCGCCAGCGCCTCGTCGATCCGGGAGACGCTGAGCATCGTCAATCGCTACTTCCAGCTCCGCACCTGCACCGATTCGGTGATGGCGAACCGGCGGCGGCCCTGCCTGCAGTACCAGATCAAGCGCTGTCCGGCGCCGTGCGTCTACAGCGTCCCGCAGGAGGAGTACCGGCGCTCGGTCGAGGAGGTGGGGCTTTTCCTGGAAGGAAAGGCCGACGAGCTGACCGCGCAGATCCAGGAGCGGATGAAGGCTGCCGCGGGCAAGCTGGAGTACGAGCGGGCCGCCCAGCTCCGCGATCAGCTCCACGCCATCGAGCGGAGCCTGCAGAAGCAGCGGACGGTGCTCGGCGATCAGCTCGACGAGGACGTTCTCGGGTTCCACCGCGAAGGGCCGGCGCTGGAGATCCACCTGCTCTTCTTCCGCGGCGGACGGCTCGTGGGAGGGCGCAGCTTCGGGTTCAGCCGCCAGGAATTCCCCACCGAGGAGCTCCTGGAGTCCTTCCTCGACCAGTACTACGAGTCGGGCGCGTTCATCCCCAAGGAGCTGCTCCTTCCGCTGCACCTGGGCGACGCCGCCACCCGGGAGGTCTGGCTCTCCGAGAAGAAAGGGGAGCGGGTGCACGTGCACGTGCCGGAGCGCGGGGAGAAGGTCCGGCTGGTGGAGATGGCGATGGAGAACGCGCGCCAGAGCCATGAGGAGAAGGCGCGCACGCAGAAGGGCCACCTGGAGGCGCTCACCCGGCTGCAGTCGCGGCTGCGGCTTCCGCGGCTGCCGCGGCGGATCGAGTGCTTCGACATCTCCACCTTCCAGGGCCAGCTCACCGTCGGCTCGCAGGTGGCGTTCACCGACGGCGAGCCCGACAAGAGCCGCTACCGCCTGTTCAAGGTCCGCGGCGAGGCAGCGGGCGACGACTTCGCTTCCATGTTCCAGGTCCTGAGCCGGCGGCTGAAGCGGGGGATCGAGGAGCAGAGCCTGCCCGATCTCCTGGTGGTGGACGGCGGAAAAGGGCAGCTGAACGTCGCCCGCGCCGCGCTCAAGGAGGCGGGGCTGACTCTTCACGATCTGCCCCTCGCCGGGCTGGCCAAGAGCCGCGTGCTGGAGGACGAGGAGCGCTTCGCCGCGCGCCAGGGCTTCCGCGTCGCCCAGGCCTGGGCGGAAAAGGCCGGGCCGGAGCCCGAAGTCCCGCAGATCGCGGGGGAAAACGAGGCGCCGC
>DASREU010000032.1:0-10590 GCA_035651935.1 Myxococcales bacterium
CATCGCTCTCGAATCGGCCCAGCAGCCGGCCTGACGAATTCGCGCACCGCTTCGGCCGCGCCGTAGAGCTCGGTGAACGGCGTGCACGCAAGGCCTTGGTCCCGGCAGTAGCGGTGCAGGTAGCTGTCCTCGCGCGCGAAGGTGCGGTCGGCGAACTGGACCAGGCAACGATCGGCGAAGCCGTCCCCGATGCCCAGCACGTACGCAGCCCCTGACTCGCGGGCTTCCGCGATGGCGACCCGCTTGCACGACCCGCACACTTCGCAGCCTGCGGCGCGCGATGCCGCGTCGCCGGGGTAGCTGACGCGAACGCCTTCGCTCGAGAAGGTCGCCTCGTTCGCGCGGACCTGGACGTGGGTGCGTAGTTCGGACGGCAGGTGGGCGGCGATCACGGCTTCGACGTACTGCCGGAGCCCGCCGGAAGCGAGATAGAAGGGCGCTCCGCGGTTGCGCGCGGCGGCGACCAGTTCGACGAATCCCGGCCGCAGCTTCGCCGTGCGCAGCGCGAATGCCACCACCTCGGCCTCGCCGGCCCGGATGGGCGTGTAGATGCTCTGGATGATCGCCCGGGTGGTCAGCTTGCCTTCCGCGAAGAGCTTCTTCTGCAGCGCGAGATATTCTGACCCGCAGAAATGCCGGCTGATCTCGTCGCCGACGTCGAGAAGGGTCGCGGTCCCGTCGAAATCGCACACCACCGCCAGATCGGTCACCGCGCGCTTGTAAGCGGCGGTACAGGGGTTCCGCAAGCTCCAGCGTGCCGGCGCCCGGCCGCCGGCCAGCGGCAGTTCCTGTCCGCCGCTGCTAGACTTCGGGGTGGTCGCGCATGAACCTGACGGATGCCGAGCTGTTCCAGGAGGCCGCGCGGAGAAGCGCAGCGCGGGAACCGTTCGTCCTCTGCACGGTGACGGCGACGGCGCGCTCTGCCCCTCGCGACGCGGGCGCGAAGATGCTGGTCGCGCCGGACGGCTCCATCCAGGGAACGGTCGGCGGCGGGCCGTTGGAAGCCGTGGTGATCCAGGAAGCGATCGAGCTGCTGAAGGGCGACGCTCTCTCCAGCGAGCGCCGATTCGCGCTCACCACCGCGGGCGATGCCGCGCACATCCTGCCGCCCGGCGGCGCGCTGCCGGAGGATCTGGGGATGAAGTGCGGCGGCGAGGTCACGGTCTTCCTCGACGTGGTGCGCCCGGCTGCGCGGCTCGTCCTCTATGGCGCGGGCCATGTCGGCGAGCGCGTGGCGAGCATCGCCGCGGAGATCGGCCTCGACACGGCCGTCGTCGACGATCGGGAGAAATTTGCCGTTCGCGACCGCTTCCCCCGCGCATCCGAAGTGCGCTGCGCCGATCTCACCGCAGCTCCCCTCGGCGGCCTCGCTCCCGGTCCGGCCGATTTCGTGGTCATCCTCACCCGCTGCCACGCCCTCGACGAGACGGTGCTGGAGGCAGCGCTGCAAAGCCGCGCCCGATACGTCGGCCTGATCGGCAGTCGCCGCAAGGTCGCGCTCATCCTGCGCAACATCGCCCGTCGCTCCGGCCGCGATCCGCGCGACGACCCACGCCTGCACGCGCCGATCGGGCTGCGCCTCGGCGACAAGACACCGGGCGAGATCGCCATCTCCATCCTGGCCGAAATCCTGCTGCTCAAATCGAAGGGCGAGCTCGCACACTCCCGCCTCTCCCCGACCGACCCCCAGCGCGTCCGCGCCTGAGATCCGGGGACACCATACTTATTTGCGCACTGCGCAATTACGTATGGTGTCCCCGGATCTCTGCCGTGCTTCTGCCGTGTTCCCGCTTTGACATCTGTACGTCCGTTCACTTAGGGTGGGCGGCGATGCCTATCGAGACCGCTCTCGCCCAGCAGGAGCCCGCGACCCCTGCTGTCCGCCGGTATGCCCTGAAGAGCGCCGCGCCGGCGCGCAAGGGGCTGGTCGACTACGATCGGGACCTCTCCGACGAGCAGCGCGCGGTGGCGCAGTGCGACCCGCGGCCCACGCTGGTGATCGCGGGAGCGGGCTCGGGCAAGACGCGCGCGCTCACCTATCGCGTCGCGCATCTGCTCGAGTCCGGCGCGGCGCCGGAAAAGATCCTGCTGCTCACCTTCACCAACAAGTCCGCCCGCGAGATGATGTCGCGCGTCGGCCAGCTCTGCCGCGTCGAGACGCGGAAGATGTGGGGCGGCACGTTCCACCACGTCGCGCACGGGCTTCTGCGCGAGCACGCATCGCGTCTCGGCTATGCCGACCGCTTCGGGCTCCTCGATCGCGAGGACGCGAAGGAGGTGATGGCGAGCGCCACCGCCGATCTGGGCTTCGGCGTCGGCCAGCGGCGGTTCCCTCGCCCCGATGCCCTGATCGATCTGTACTCGGCCGCGATCAACACGCAGCGTCCGCTGGCGGAGGTGATCGCGAAGGAGTCGCCGCAGTTCGTCGCCCTGGAGGACGAGATCCTCAAGGTCGCCCGCCGGTTCGCGGAGCGTAAAGCGCAGATGAACGCGATGGACTTCGACGATCTGCTGCTCAACTGGAAGCGGCTCCTGGTCGAGGTGCCGGCGGCGCGCGAGAGCATCATGAAGCGCTTCTCGGCGGTGCTGGTCGACGAGTACCAGGACACCAACCGGCTGCAGGGCGAGATCGTCGACGCGATGGCCGCGTCGCACGGCAACCTGCTGGTCGTCGGAGACGACGCGCAGAGCATCTACGGCTTTCGCGGCGCGCACTTCGAGAACATCCTCAAGTTCCCCGAGCGCTACCCGCAGTGCCAGCAGTTCCGGCTGCTGACGAACTACCGGAGCACGCCACCCATCCTCGCGCTGGCGAACGCATCCATCGCCTGCAATCGCAAGCAGTTCCAGAAGGAGCTGCGCCCGCACCGCGAAGGCGGTGTGCTCCCCGCGCTGGTGCCGTTGCGGGACGTGCACCAGCAGGCGGAGTTCGTCGCCCAGCGCATCCTCGAGCTGCGCGAGGAGGGCATCCCGCTGCGCGAGATGGCGGTGCTCTACCGCGCGCACACACACTCGATGGAGCTGCAGATGGAGCTGGCGCGGCGCGGGATCCCGTTCCTGGTCCGCGCCGGGGTGCGCTTCTTCGAGCAGGCGCACATCAAGGACGTGCTGGCGCACCTGAAGTTCATCCAGAATCCGCACGACGAGCTCTCGTTCAAGCGCATCGTCAAGCTGGTCCCGGGCATCGGCGCCGCGAGCGCGGATGCGCTCTGGGCGCAGGTCGAGCAGTGGCTCCGGCAAGGGCGCGAAGCGCGAACGCAGCTGGATTCGCTGGCGCAGCTGGTCCCGCCGAAAGCGCGCGCCGGGCTGCGTGCGCTCGGCGCCGCGCTGCAAGCGCTCCTTTCGATGCGCTCGCAGCCGAGCGAGATGATCCGCTGCATCCTCCACGAGGGCGGGTACGGCGAGGCCCTGAAACAGCGATACGCCAACGCGCAGGCGCGCGCCGACGACGTGCTGCAACTCGCCGACTATGCGCTGCAGTCGGAATCGCTGGAGCAGCTCCTCGCCGATCTCACGCTGCTCGATTCGCTGGAGGCGGAGGACGTGGTCGAGGGCGCCGAGCCCGACGAGAAGCTGACCCTCTCCAGCGTCCACCAGGCGAAAGGGCTGGAGTGGCGGGCGGTGTTCCTCATCTGGCTGGCCGACGGCCGGTTCCCCAGCGCTCCCGCGTTGCGTGCTCCGGACGGGGAGGAGGAGGAGCGGCGCCTCTTCTACGTCGCCGTGACCCGCGCGAAGGACGAGCTGTACCTGACCTATCCGATCATGCAGGAGGAGCGCGACCAGGCGCGGCTGCTGCTCCGCCCGAGCCGCTTCGTCGACGAGCTGCCGGTGCAGCCGCCGCCGTACGAGAAGTGGAGCATCGAAGTGGCGCCGGAGGCGAAACTCCTCGAAGAATGAGGGATGGCGGAAGCGCCGCGACAGGGCCTCGGCACGTTCTTCCGCGCGCTGATGGACTTCGTCGACGAGCGCGGGCTCCGCGACCAGGTCCGCGGCCTCGTCTCGGAGCAGACCCGGGCGGTCGTCGACGCACCGCCGCGCGCACTGAGCTTCATTCCCTCCACGCCGATCGACGAGGTCGAGTCGGCGCTGCAGAAGCTGATCGGCGATGCGGCGCTGGTCGAGTGCGGCCTCGCCTGCGCGCGGCCGCTCGGGTGGAGCCTGCTCCAGCCCGTCATCCGGATGGCGTTCATGATGTTCGGGCAATCGCCGGAGCCGATCTTCGGGAACCTCGACCGCTTCTTCTCGATGGTGACCCGCGGGATCACCTTCTCCTGGACGCAGCAAGGGAAGGGCGGGACGGTCTCGGCGCGGTTCGAGGGCGAGGGTACGCCGGAGGCGGCGTTTCACGTCCTCCGCGGTACCCTGCTCTTCGTCTACGAGCTGTCGGGAACGGTGGGAGAGGTCGGGCCGCCAGAGGTGCTCGAATCCAGTTCCGCAGGTGTAATCGTCCGATACGACGTTCGATGGAAATAGGGGGATTTGTTGCGTTCGAGAGGGGCTGCGCCGTAGCATCCAGGCAGGGGTATGCCCGCCGACAAGCCCATCCTCCTCGGCATCGACCTGGGGACCACGAACACCTGCGTCGCGTACGTGCGCAACAAGGTGGCGCGGGTGGTGCCCAGCGACAAAGGGTCGCTGATCCTGCCCAGCGTGGTCGCGATCGGGGACAAGGGCGATCTGCTGGTCGGGAACGTCGCCAAGGATCAGATGGTGGTGAATCCGCGCAACACCATCTACGGCGCGAAGCGCCTGATCGGGCGGCAGTACAACTCCAAGATCGTCCAGGACATCAAGCACTACTTCTCCTACGAGATCGTCGAAGGGCTGAGCGGGGAAGCGGCGGTGGTGATGGGCGGGAAGGTCTACTCGCTCCCGCAGATCAGCGCCTTCGTCCTGCAGCATTGCAAACGGGTGGCGGAAGCGACGCTGGGCCAGGAGATCAACGAGGCGATCATCTCCGTCCCCGCCTACTACAACGACAACCAGCGCAACGCGGTGAAGGAGGCCGGCAAGCTCGCCGGGTTCACCGTCAAGCGCATCGTCAACGAGCCCACCGCGGCGGCGCTCGCGTACGGCCTCAACCGCGGGTTCGACCACAAGGTCCTGGTCTACGACCTCGGCGGCGGCACCTTCGACGTCTCCGTCCTCCAGCTCCACGGCAACGTGATGGAGGTGCTGGCGACGGGCGGCGACACCTTCCTCGGCGGCGTGGACTTCGACAACCGGATCATCGACTTCGTGCTCGAGGAGTTCCGCAACCAGACGAAGATCGATCTCACCCAGTCACCGATCGCCATGCAGCGGATCAAGAACGCGGCGGAAGCGGCGAAGATCGATCTCTCGCTGCTCAGCAACGTGGTGATCGAGCTGCCCTACATCGCCGACCGGAAGGGCAAGCCGGTGGACCTGCGCATTCCGCTCTCGCGCGAGCGGGTGAATGCGCTGACGATGGACCTGGTCGACAAGACCTTCCACCTGGTGGAGAAGGTGCTCGGGGAGAAGAACCTCCCGCGCAACGACATCCAGGAAGTGCTGCTGGTCGGCGGGCAGACGCGCATGCCGCTGGTGCAGGGCAAGGCGCACCAGTTCTTCGGCAAGCCGCCGCGCAAGGGCGTGCATCCCGACGAGTCGGTGGCCCTGGGCGCCGCGCTGCTCGCCGAGTCGATGCAGGAGATCGATTCGGTCACGCTGGTCGATGCCCTGAGCATGCCGATCGGCTTCGCGACGCCTGGCGGCCGGTTCCGCAAGGTGATCGAGAAGAACACGCAGATCCCCTCGAAGAGCAGCTTCCGTCTTCCCCCGGCGCGCGACGGGAAGGGCTTGGAGCTGGACATCTTCCAGGGCGACAGCGACAAGATCATCGACAACGAGTACCTCGGCACGCTGCGCTTCCCCGCGGAGGTCGCCGGCCAGCGGGTGAACTTCCTCCTCGACGAGGAGTGCCTGCTGCACGTCACCATCGAGGCGGCGAACGGCGAGACGCGCGAGCTGATGCTGGCGACGCGCGACACGCCGGCGGCGCTGAAGGCGGCGTGGCAGGAAGACGCCGAGCGGCGCCGGCTCGCGGCCGAGCGCCAGAACGACACCGCAGGGGATCAGTCGCGCGGACTGTTCGCGTCGATCCGCAAGGTCTTCGGCGGGCAGTGAAGTGAAGTTCCCCTCGCGGGAATGGTGCGAGGCGGCCGCGGCAGCGATGCTGACGGATCCGGAAACGGTCGCCGCCATCGACGATTTCGGTCCGGTGGTCGCCGGCGTCGTCATCGAGCGCGGTGGCGGCCTGCGAAGCGACTTCTGCGTGCTGGCGCGGATCGTCCCGGGGCAGACGTTTGCCCTCTCGTATCCGGAGGACGAGGACGAGCTGGAGGAGTACGACCCCGACTACATCGCCTGGGCTCCGTACGCCGTCTGCCGCGGGCTCCTGGAGCGGACGTTCGCGGGCGAGCGCCCCGATCCGCTCCGGGCCATTCTCGAGCGGAAGGTGCGCCTGCAGGGCGA
This sequence comes from Myxococcales bacterium, assembly GCA_035651935.1. GTDB lineage: Bacteria > Myxococcota > Myxococcia > Myxococcales > 40CM-4-68-19 > 40CM-4-68-19. The sequence continues at coordinate 6,496 of DASREU010000032.1, forward strand.
TCTCCAGCGCCTGGTGCGGCATGCAGGCAGGCACCGCGGAGCGGGCCTCGATGCCCTGCGCGCGGTCCCCAGCGAATTCGTGTAAACAGACGGCCCATGGCCTCCAAGACGCTGCGCGAGCGCGCCACCGAGCTCGGGATGAAGGCGATGGGGAAGCTCTTCGAAGATCCGAAGCGCGCCGAGGCGATCGCGGCGGCGATCGGCAGCCTGCAGCGGGCCAAGCAGGCGCTGGACGAGGTGCAGGAGAAGACGCTGCGCGCCGCGGGGCTGGTGACGCGCGAGGACTTCAAGGATGCGGGAAAGCGGCTCTCGGCGCTGAAGCGGAAGATGCGCGAGCTCGGGGACGAGCTGGACCGCCTGATCGCGGAGCAGAAGAAGTAGCGGAGGTGCGCATGCGCTGGACGGGGTTGCTCCTCGCGGTCGCTTGCACGCATGCGCAGCCGCCGCCGGCGCCGCTCGCCGTGCCGGCGGAGAACGCGGCCGGGCCGGCGAATCTGCCGGATGCCGGCGCGCCCGATGCCGGTGCGCCGGATGGCGGTGCGCCGGATGGCGGGAGCGACGGCGGCGCGCCGCGCGCGGATCTGGTCAGCCCGATCACTGCTGCGGACACGGACGTCCTGGTCGAACTGGGATTGGGCAGACAAAGGCGCATCGACGCTCATCGAGAACGTGCAAGTTGTTGGGCGCGGTCTCCGGGAGCCGATTCATGACGGCCATGCGGTCGATGAAGGCGGACCTCGGGTAGAACCGCGGGATGTCATTCCAGAACCGCCACGGAAGCCGGCAGACAAGTCTTGACGGGCGCGCGGGCGCATGCGAAATGAGCCGGCCCGTCCGGGGCGCTTAGCTCAGCGGTAGAGCACTGCCTTCACACGGCAGGGGGCGAGGGTTCGAATCCCCCAGCGCCCACCAAGAATTCTCCTCAGCGTTCGCTGTGTTGGCGGGGCCGTTTTCGGTCTCGGCCTGGGGGGTGGGGTCCATTTGGACCCAATTTGGACCCAGCTCGGGCAAAGTCGCGAGCGCGGCCCGGAGATCTTCGACGTCGAGGTGGCCGTAGATCCCGGTCGTCGTGCGCACGTCGCGATGGCGCAGCAGGCGCTGTACGCGATGAGCATCGACGCCGGCGCGCAGGAGCAGCGTTGCGGTCGTGTGCCGAAGATCGTGGAAGCGCATCGGCCGCGGGATGGCCTTCGGCCACAGTGCGCGTCCTCGCGGTTGCGCGAGGGCTTTGCCGGTGCCGTTGGTGCGCTTGAGGCACTTCGGGCAGTAGCGCTGCCCGTTGTCGCTCTGGCGTTCCTTGTGCCCGCACCAGCGGCAGAGGTGCTCGTAGCCCTCGACGAGGCCCGCGCGAGCAAGGGCCGTGCGCAGGATCTTCTGGGGGTCTGCCTCGGCCGATCGCTGCGTGCCATCGGCCGCGGGAAAGACGAGCGAGCCCGGCGCGTGCTCGACTTGGTGCTTGAGAATTGGCAGCAGCGGCGCCGCGATCGGAATCAGGTCCGCGTGCCCGCCCTTGGTGGTGTCGCGCTCGTGTGATCGTTGGACGGTGATCGTCCTGAGCGCCAGATCGACGTCGCTCTTCCGGAGAGCGAAGAGCTCGCCGCGGCGCATGCCGGTCCACAGAGCTGCCGCAAAGAGCGGCCGCCATTCCGCTGGGACCTCGGCGAGGAGGAGCGGAACCTCTTCAGCGCGAAGGGTCGCGTAGATGCGCTTGGCAACCTTTCGCCGCTCGGTGGACGCGACCGGATTCTCGCCGACCCACTTGCCCGCCTTCTTCGCCTTTGAGAACACCGTGTGCAGGACGCTCCGGAGCTTGTTCACGCTAGCAGCCGATGCACCTGCCGATTCTGCGTCGTGAAGCAGCTCGTCGAGGTGAGGAGAGCCGAGCGCGTCCAGCGGCAGCGCACCCAGAGGTTTCGACACCACATACTTTCCGAGTCGCTGGCGCTCACCACTCCTGCTCGCCTCCGGGCAGCGATGGTCGAGCCACCAGGTGCACAGGTCCGCGAACGTTCCGGTCAGGTCCTCAGGCCGCGGCGGAAGGCCGTTGCGGGCGCGCCGCACGAGGTTGCGATGACGGCGAGCCTCGACCTCGAGCTCGTCGGCTAGCGCCTTCGCTTGGGCCTTGCTGGAGGCGTCGATGCGCTCGCGGCAGCGCGTTCCCGTCGCGTCGGTCCACTTCGCGTACCAGAAACCGCCCCGCTTGAGTACGCTCGCCATGCGCTACTTGCCTCCCTTCGGCACCGGTACCACGTGCGGCTGACGTTTCTCGCCGCGCGCGTAGGCGAGCAGCTCAGCAGGGACGAACCTGAGCCCCCAACCCATTCCGCGCGCTCGAGGAAGCTCGCCCCGTTCAGCGGCCTTGTAGACCCAGGACTCAGACCGGCCCAGAAAGGCCGCGGCTTGGTGGACGGTCCAGAGTCGATCGGTCGGCAGCGAAATTGGCTCGCGGCGGCGTTCGCGAGGCGGCGGACATGCGAATTCCAGGGTGTCCATCGTGAAGGATCCCGTCAGGGCGCCTTCTGAAGCGCGACGTAGCGCTCGAGAAGGAGGTTGAGAAGATAGTCGCGGACGTCAGGAGACCTGCGCTGCTTGCGGTCTCGCTCAAGAACCTCCACGACGGGCTTCGGAAGCCGGTACCAGGAGCGAGCGTCCTCGATCAAGTCGTTGAGGACCTCGTTCAAGGACTGCCTGCCGGTTTCCTTCATGCGCTGCTCGAGCCAGCGCCGCGTTTCCAGGGGGAACCGGGTGCTGATGCTGGTGAGTTCGATCGTTCTCGGCGTTCGTGCCATTGCCCGAAGATAGCCCGTTGGCAGCAGGTAGGTCAAACATGAGTCATAATAGACAGAGACCCAAGACGCATTGCACGAAACTAAACCTAGCGTTAATAATGATGCTCTTGTACTAAACTAAACCGACGGTTAAGATGGCTGCATGGGACGCAGTACACAGACGAAACCCGACTGGGACCGCCTCTACGAGACTGCCCTGGCGCAGGAGGGCCACTTCACGACCCAGCAAGCGCTCGACGCCGGCTACTCGTCGCAGCTGCTGGTGAAGTACCTCGACAGCGGCAAGATCACCCGCGTCCGGCGGAGTGTGTACCGGCTCAAACATTTCCCTCCCGGTCAGCAGGAGGACCTGGTCGCCCTTTGGCTTTGGTCCGATCGGGCAGGGGTGTTCTCTCACGAGACTGCGCTGATGCTCCACGAGCTCTCTGATGTGCTGCCTGCGCGGGCGCACCTGACCCTGCCTGCAAAGTGGCGCAAGCGCCGACTTCGAGTTCCGGAAGGTGTCGTGCTGCACTATGCGGACCTGCCCAAGCGCGACCGAGCGTGGGTCGGCGCCGTGCCGGTCACTTCTGCGGCGAGAACACTCTCCGACTCCGCGGGAGATCATGTCTCGCCTGAATTCCTCTCCTCCGCGGTCAGTCAGGCGCTCGCGCGCGGGATGATCAGCAGACCGCAGGCGACCGCAGTCGCACGGGCTGTCGATGCAGGGCTCGATGGATGAAGCCGCGCACATACGCAACGCCGGCGGGATTCAAGGCCGCGCTGGAACAGCGACTGCGTAACTCGCCTAAGTCCGGTGTCGACCTGTCGCGCCGTCGGCAGCTGCTCGTGTTCGATCGGTTCCTCGCACGCGTCACGCACGTTCTCGGCAAAGCGGCGATGCTCAAGGGAGGCCTGGTGCTCGAGCTCCGACTCGACAGAGCCAGGACCACGAGGGACGTCGACCTGCGCCTCGAAGCTCCGCCGAAGGACACGCTCGCGCGCCTGCAGGAAGCCGGAAGAGCCGACCTCGGCGATTTCATGACCTTCGAAATTCAGGCGGACGCTCAACGGCCCGAGATGGACTCTCGCGGAACAAGGGAGAATGGCTTCCGGCATCGCGCTGAGTGCAGGCTGGCGGGCCAGCTCTATGGCCAGCGCTTCGGTGTCGACGTGGCCTTCGCCGATCCGGTCCTGGGTGAGCCTGACGTCATCGTCGCTGACGACGTCCTGGCATTCGCCGGCATCGAGCCACCAAGGGTGCGGCTCTACCCGGTCGAGACGCATCTCGCAGAAAAGGTCCACGCGTACACGCTGCCGCGCGACC
>DASREU010000033.1:0-3246 GCA_035651935.1 Myxococcales bacterium
TCAGGTACAGATGAAGCGATTCCGGCTTGCCGCTCGCCGTGCCGCCGTCGGAGTGCTCCCGAAGCTCCGCCGCTCCTTCTTCGTGCTCGCTCTTCTTGGGGCCTGCTCGCCGGGATCCGCCGACTTGCCGCCGGCGGCGCCAGCGGAAGGAGCGACGGCCGCGCTGACCGCCGCGGATTCGTCCGTCTTCGTCGGCGAGCGCACTTCGCTCACCGCCGTGTTCGACGGCGACAGCGCGAGCATCGACGGGATCGGCGCCGTCCGCAGCGGCGTTCCGGTCCGGACGCCAGTTCTTTCACGCACCACGACCTTCATCCTCCGGGTCACCCGCGGCTCCGGGCAAGTCGAGGCGCAGGCGACCGTAGAGGCGAACTACCGCAACCGGATCCGCGTGCTCGCCGCCGCTCCGGTCGCGCAGACGCAGCACGTCGCGGCCGCGCTGCCGGACGGGCGGGCGATCTCCATGGGAGGCAACACCTCCGAGACGCCGCTGGTCCCGGACAGCACGCTGACGCAGATCTTCGATCCGGCGACGGAGGCGTTCACTTCCGGGCCCGACCTGCCGCTGTCCGCCGAAGACGGGGTGTTCACCTCCGTCGTCGCGCTCAGGAGCGGCTCGTTCCTGCTGGTCGGCACGGGCCCGAACGCGCCCGTCGGGGCATCGAAGCCGGTGGTCACGCACCTGTTCGATCCCGGCGCCGCGAGGTTCACGCGCGCGGGCGACGCGCCCACCCTCGCCATCGCGCGCCGGACGGCGGCGCCGCTGCTCGACGGTGGCGTCCTGCTGATCGGAGGCCTGATCTCCGCGTCCAATCCCGTCAGCGATGCCGCCGATCGGTTCGATGCCGCGAGCGCGCAGTGGCGGGGAACGGGGCGGATGCTCCACGTGCGCGTGCAACCCACCGCGACGCTGCTTCGCGACGGGCGCGTGCTCGTCGCCGGAGGCCTCACCTGCTGCCAGGTCCCGAATCCGTCGGCGGAGTTCTACACGAGCACCGCGGAGCTCTACGATCCCGGCACGGGTCAGTTCACCGCCACAGGGTCGATGGCCGCCGCGCGCGGAGGTCACGCGGCCGCGTTGCTCGCGGACGGCCGCGTGCTGATCTCGGGGGGCGATGGCAACGACCCGGCTGTGCCGCTTCTCGCCACGGAGATCTTCGATCCCGCCACGGGTCGATTCACCTCCGGCGGCGACCTGCAGGCGGCGCGCGATTCGCACTCCGCGGTGACCTTGACCGACGGACGGGTCCTGCTGATCGGCGGAGAAGTCCCGCCGCCGCTCGTGGGAAGGGCCGGCGTCGGCGTTCCGGGCACCGAGCTCTTCGATCCCGCGACGGGACGCTGGAGCGCGGGCCCGAAGCTCGATCCGGCATTCTCCGCCGCGACGGTGACGATGCTCGCCAACGGGAAGGTGCTCGTGTTCGGCGGTGAGGACACGGCAGGCTTTCCGCAGTCGGCCGTCGCGGTGTTCGAATGACGCCGGAGGGCGCGAGGCCGGCGCCGCCCGACGGCCTTCCCACGTATCGCGTCCTCACCGGCCCGGACGATGCGGCGTTTTGCCGGAGGGTGAGCGAGGCGATCGCGCTCGGCTATCTGCTCCAGGGCGGCCCCGCGATCACCTTCGATGGCGAGCAGGTGATCGTCGCCCAGGCGCTGATCTGGCCGTCAGCGCAAGTCCGCTGAGGCGCTACGGCGCCACCGCCGCGACGATCCAGGCCTGCAGGCAGGCGACGTCTTCCGGGGAAAGGGGAGGGGCGCCGAGCGGCATCTGGAACTGGAACGGCGGGGTGTCCGTCACCTTGAGGAGCATCACGCTCTGCGACGGAGCCTTGGAATCGATGAGGAGGCCGGGCCCGCCGTGCGCCTGCTTGTCGACGAGCCGCTTCGGGAGCCCGGACGACTCGAGGTCGAGGTTTCCCTGCTGGCTCTGCGCCGAATGGCACGCTGACGTGCTGCAGGTCAGAGGGAAGATGCCGGAGACCGGATCGCAGCCCCCGTCGGACGGAGGGTTGACCTGCCCCGCGTCCGGAAAGGCGAGATTCGTGAAGCGCTCGGGATGATCGAGCGAGCCGGCGCAGCCGAGCAGCGCGAAGCAGATCGCGCTACAGGCGGTAGCTGCACGCCAGGTCGACGGTGAACAACTCATCGAGAGCGCCTCCAGCGACATAGGGGTCGTACGGCTCCGGGTGCAGCGAATAGAAGAACCGTTGGTACCGCCCGGCCAGCGTCAGCCCGAGCTTCCCGACGTCGATCGAGGCGCGCACCGAAGCTTCGACGCCGCCCTTGCTGGCCCTCGGGAACCAGGTGGAGAGGAAGTCCTGGCGGACGACGAGGAGGTATGCGGCGCCGGCGCCGAGCGCGACCCGGCCCAGCCACAACCGGCCTTCCAGCCCCGGCCGCCAGTACTGGATGGTGCCCGCCGGCAAGAGGTAGCCGGGGAGATGCGCTCCGCTGAAATCATGGCGCAGGCTCCCGTACCCGAAGCTGACGGCGCCACGCTCCCTCCCTTCGGACATCGCGCGCCAGCGCAGGCCGGCTTCCCAGGCGATCTCCTGGGTGTTGAACGCCAGCGTTCCGTCGGCGGTCAGGGTGCTCGCCGTGAGGGAGCGCGAGTAGGACCCGTACGCGCCGACGTCGTCGAGGACGGGAAGGCGGCCCGTGGACGGATAGGCATGGACGGACAGCCCCCACAGCGCCAGCGCACCGCTCTGCCAACCGACGAGCGTGGGCGTCAGGCGATCGCGAAAGAAGAGCCGGCGCACCGACGTTCCCGCCGAGATCGAGGCGTCGACGGAGGGAAGCGCCGCGAGGAGGCAGAGAAGCGCCGTCACGCAGGCACCTTCACCACCGCGCGCGTGCCGTCGAACGTCACCGCGAGCGCGGTCAGGGGCCGCTCCGCCGGACCGAGCTTGACGCTCCCGTCGAGGTCGAAGAGCGACCCGTGGCACGGGCAGATGAGGAGCTTCTGCGCGCCGCTCACCGCGCACCCGAGGTGCGGGCAGCGCGCATCGAACGCGAGCATCTGCGTCGCGCTCGCGCGGAGGACCACCAGCGGAAACGGCACGCCCGCCGCATGCCCGGTGACGCTGCCTCCCACCTGCGCCAGCGCCGGAAGCTGCTGCAGCGTGAAGGTGACGGCGCCGTCGACGGCCGCGGGAAACACGCCGGCGCTTCCGTTCAGATCGACGATCAGCAGCTGCCCGTCGGGGCTCAGCTTGGCGGGATAGCTGTCGAGGTCGGCGGCCG
>DASREU010000034.1:0-28283 GCA_035651935.1 Myxococcales bacterium
TCCGTCGTGCGCCAGGATCGCCTCGCCCGGACTCGTCGCGCGCCCGTCGTGCAGGAGGGCCTTCGCATACCGCAAGCCCCACAGCGGAGCCGTGCGCATCTGCCTCCCGTTCGCGGCGCCCTGGACGATGCCGTCTCCGAGGGCGCCCATGTCGTGCAGGAGGAAGTCCGAGAACGGGTGGTACGCGACCCGATCGAGCGCCTTCACCGCGTTCGGACCGGTCACCAGCGTGGGAACGTGGCAGCTGGCGCAGCCGATCGAGGCGAACACCCCTTCGCCGATCAGCGAGCGCAGGTTGACCGCAGCGCGCGCCGGAGGGGCGAGGAAGGACATGAAGTCCGCGAATGCCTGCACGTCAGCGCCGTTCGCGTCGTTCAGGTCCGGGCGCGGATTGAAGGCGAGGGTGGCGCAGTCGCCCTGCGGACAGTTCTCCTGGGGGAACATCGGGCTGGTGATCCCCATCTCGTTCAGGTACGCGTCGGCCGAGAACTGCAGCAACGTCGGATTGACGTCCTTCCAGCCGAACTTCCCGACGGCGGGTTTGCCGGTGACGAGGTTGTCGACGATCGCCACCTTTCCCGCGACCTCCGGCGTGAACCGCGCCTGCCAGGCCGCGATCGCGCGGATCACGGCGTCCGGAGTGGCGTCCACCAGCCCCAGGCCGAAGAGCGGCGTCGTGCGGCGGCCCGCGACCACGTTCGCGTCCGGCGGGACCACCTCGGCCGCGAAGCTGTGGCCCGGGACGTCGCCGATCCCGTGATCCTGCAGCAGCGACCCTCCCTCCGCGGCCAGCGGATCGAAGCTGCCGTCGGATCTCCTCTGCCCGAACCGCGTCTCCAGGCGCCCGTTGCTGCCGCCCACCGGCCCGGTGTGGCAGGCCGCGCAGGAGGCCTCGTTGAAGACCGGCCCTACGCCATCTGCGACCGTCTCGGTCTCCTCGAACGTCTTCTTTCCCGCTTCGAACGCTGCCAGCTCGCCCGGTGCGAGCCCCGGCAGCGGATCGCCCAGCGCGGGACGTGCGGTTGACTCGAGCTGCGTGGTCTCCCCTGGTACGGGTTGGAGCTCCGGCTGCGGCTGCGATCCGCAGCCGCCGAGCAGGACAGCGCCGATCGCAAACACGTGCGTGCGTGCGTGCATGGCTCCTCCTCGCGCTTCCGTTGGTGGGATTGCGAGGCAACGCTCTGCCATGGATCGGGAGGAGGTGTCGAGAAGGGCAATTTTGCATTTGAGTATCGAAACTACAGTGCCCTACAGTGGATTATCGAATTTTGTAACCCCTGCACCCCGGGGCGAGCGAAGGGCGGGCGGACCCTCGCGGGGAGCTTCTGTCGATCGGTGAACTGCCGATTTCCCCGGCCAGTTCCCGCCGTGGTTTCGCATCCCTAACTCACCCCGACGATGGGACTGAAATCGATGGCGTACCCGTTCGGGAGGGAAGCGGCAGCCGCCGATCCGGCCCTGGTTGCGCCCCGCGTGCTCGAGCCGCTGCTCCGGCGCGTCGCCGGCGACGGCCCGGTCAACCTGTTCCGCGCCAAGGCCGAGGTGGACGCGGCGCTCTGGGCAGGAGCGGGAACACTGCCCGCGGGGCGCCTGCCGGCCGACGCGCTGCCTCCAGCCGCGATCCCGTCGCTTTCGCGGGGCCTCGGCGAGGACCGGGTGCTGGCGGAGATCGACCAGGACGGATTCGCCTTCGCCAAGGATCCCGCCGACGTTCCGTTCTTCAACCGGCGCGCGCGGCGGTCACACCGCCAGCAGAACCTGCTCGACATCGCGCTGGTGGATGGCCAGATCTGCGTCCGCAAGCGGGTCCGGGGCCTCCGCCTCGGCGCGCGCCTCTGGGGCGGCCGCCCGGTGCCTGCGCGCGACTGGATGCACCGCGGCCTCTGGGCCTCGCTGGGCCTCTATCTGTACACCGAGGCGGCTGCTCTGCTGCGCCTGCGCGACCTGCCGTTCGTGCCGCAGCTGCGCCGGATCGACTTCGCGGAGAACGCGCTCTACGTCGACTGCATCCAGGGCGAGAGCCTGCGCAACCAGGCTGCCCGCGCGGGCGCTCCGGTGCACGACGCCGACGTCCGATCCGATCCGCGGCTCAGCCAGCTCTCCGCGCAGGACCTCGAGCGGCGGGAGGTGCAGCTCCTCGACGCTTCGGTCGGAGGGGACTTCCGCCAGGAGATCTCGGAGATGGCCCGGGAGATCACCGCGCGCGGAGTTGCCCCGCTCGACGTCAAGCTGGGGAACTTCATCCGCGGGACGCGCACCGGCCAGCTCTACTGGATCGACTTCGAGATCTCGCGCCTCGACTCGCAGCCGCGGTGGGAGGCGGATCTCGCCCTCCACCGCAGGCTGCTCGAGGAGCTCTTCGATCTCTCGTCTTACGGCCACACCGTGGACGACCCGATCAGGGGAAGCTGCGGAACAGGTCGCTGACGTTCGCGGCGTTCGCCGCGTCTCCGAGCAGCGGCGCGACGCCGAAGATCTCCTGCACGCTGCGCAGCATGGAGCTGTGCGTGTACGTGATCTGGTTTCCGTAGCCCGCCTTCGCCAGCGGCGAGAGGGCGATGAACCCGATGGGCACGTCCGATCCCGCGCTCTCGTCGAAGGTGACGAACAGCGCCCCTCCCCGCTTGTAAGCGCTGGAGGCGAGGATCTTCGGCACCTCGCGGGAGAGCCAGGCGTCTCCGGTGGCGATCCCGCAGTCGTGCATGTCGTTGCACAGGTTCGGGGTGATGAAGTTGTAGGCGGGGACCGCATCCAGCTCCAGGTCGCGCGCGAGCTCGGAGTACGGCCGGACGTGAGCGATGCACTCGCTCGAGTTGGGGTCCAGGCCCCCGTTGACGTCGCTGAAGTAGATCATCGGGTTGTGCTTCGGCGCGTACTGGCTGACGTAGTCGAGCGGGCAGTTGGTCCCGGGGATGTCCTCCTGGTACGCCTTCCAGGTGATTCCGGCGCTGCGCAGCTGCGCGACCAGGTGCGGCCCGCTCAGCCGGTGCCCGGAAGGAATGTTGTCGTCCCGGATGCCGAAGTTGCTGCCGGCCTCCATCCAGAGGTAGTTCGGCAGGCTGGGGTGCAGGCCGGGGACGTTCATGTACCTGTCCGCGTGCGCGCCCTGCGCGAGGAGGACGTTGTTGATGTATGGCGCCGCCGAGCTCCCCTTGACGCTCGACCAGTCCGTGTTCTCGAAGACGATCACGAACACGTTGCGGATGTGGTTGCTGACGGTGACCCGGACCGGCGCCGACGCGGTGGCGGCGCCGCTCGCGTCGAGGGCCCGGGCCGAAACCGTATGCGTGCCATTGCCCACCGAGAAGCTGTCCCAGCTGGCGTCGAACGGCGCCGCCGCGGCGGTCGCCACCACCGCGCCGTCGACCTGGAACTCCACCTTGCTGGTGTTGGTTGGCGCGGTCGCCGAGAGATCCACGGGCCCTGCCAGGACGGCGCCGTTGGTCAGCTTGTCGAGCGCCACCGCTGCCGGCGGCGTTCCCGCGTCGGACGGCGTCCCTGCGTCTCCGGGAGGAACGGGGTCTCCGGGATTGGAGCCGGTCGTATCCGGGATCTTCGCGGTGCTTCCGCCGCTCGTGCCGCCACAGGCGAACGCGAACGCGGTGAGGATCGTCAGCGCGAGCCGGGAGGCTGCGGAGTGTCGGTTCGGGCAAAGTTGCACGGGCGTCTCCGGGAGCAAGGGTGATCGAGCATTCGAATTCCGAACAGAAAGCGCGCCGGCGCTATTCGCCTCCTCTCGCGTTAGCTCTCGCACCTCGGGCGCCGCGCGCGTACACCGTCTCCCCGGCACCTACGAGCGGCCCTGATGTCGGAGGCGCGCGAGACGGTGGCCCGGCTGCTCTGGACGCGCACCGGTGCGCGTCGCGTTCCTCGCACCTCCGCGCTGGACGCCGCGCTGGCCCGTCTGCGCCGCGGAGACCTGTTCCGGATCTGCGAGCTCGATCCGCGGGGCCCGTTGTACCTGCTCGCGACGCGCGAGCTCGTCGCTGCGCTCGCGGAGCGCATCCGGGCGACGGGTGCTCGCCGCGTCCTCGAGGTCGCGGCCGGCGACGGGTTCCTCTCCAGGGTGCTGCGCAAGGCGCTCCCCGAGGTGGAGGTGATCGCCAGCGACTCCTTCGCCTGGTCCGATCCGCGCGCGCGGATGAACGCGCGCGAGAAGCGCGAGCTCGAAGGAACATCGGTGCCCGGCGTGCGCCCCGGCCGCGAGGTCCTGCGGCTCGACGCGCTCACGGCGATCCGTCGGACGCGCCCGCACCTGGTGCTGGCCTGCTGGCTCCCTCCCGGAGATCTCCTCGAGCGCCTGGTCCGCGCGCCGGTCCGGCACGTCCTGGAGATCGGCGCCAAGGACGGCGTCACTCCCGGCGCCTGGAACTGGCGCTACGCGCACGAGTTCTGCGAGGAGGTGGAGCGGAGCGCGCGGTGCCGCCTCGACGAGCGCCCGCGGCGCGTGCTGCATTCGCGCGTGACCCTCTACAAAGGCCGGAGCCATCCCGAATACGCCTGCGAGCGCGTCCACCCCGGCGACTGGCTCTGGCAATTCCGGCCCCGGCGTCGCTGAACCCGAAGCGACGGCGGTCGGCGGCCGGACAGTTGAAGCCCTTGCGTGTTGCTGCTGATTGACGCCCGGCGGCCCGGAGTCCAGCGTGACAGGCGGTCGCGCCGGTTCGAGGAACCGTCATGCCGCACGTCTTCGCCTCGAAGCCCAGGTTCTGCGTCGGGTTCAAGCCCGGCCTGATCCGCGTCCGATGCCCGAAGTGCGGCACGCCCCATTTCGAATACTTCGGCCCGGCCGATCGCGACGAGGTCGGCGCCGAGCTCGCGCTTCTCCGCGCCGAGCTGGCGAGGGCGTTCGCGATCCTCGCCTCGCAGACCCGTTCGCCGAAGCCGTCGCCAGGAGCGGCAGCCAGGCGGAAGCGCGCCCGCCGCCGCTGAGTCCGCAACCGGCGCATGCAGCCGCTGCACCGCAGCGCAGAACTTGCGCGCAAACGACCCCCTCCAGGCCGATCCGGGTTGGCACGCGTGTGGCAATCAGCCGCAGCCAGAAGTCTTAGCGGAGACCGCCGCCATGTCGATCAAGGGCCTGATCACCACCAGCGACGTCCTGCGGCACCCGATGCTGATCGTCGGCAGCTTCGGCATCGCGACGTACTGGCGCTGCTGCAAGGCCATCGTACTCGGGCGGCGGACCACCTTCCTCGAGTGCGCCTGGCGCTGAGCGTCACTTGATCAGCTCCTTCGCCAGGTGAGCGCCGAGCGCGCGCAATCCGTCTTCCAGAAGCCCCTTGCCCTTTTCGTTTTCCAGCGCTCCGCGCATCATCTCCGGCGCATAGCCGAGCTCGAGATTGAGCAGCACCATCACCGCCGACAGCGCCGGCGTGAGCGCCGCCGCCTTCACCCGCGAGCGCCGCTTCTGCACTCCGGCGGAGAGCGCGTCGATCAGCTCGTCCTCCGTCGTGCGCGGTCCCTTGCGCTCGGCCAGGGCCGCGGAGAGGCCGGCGTACAGCTGGTCCACGATCCGCTGGCTGCCGACCGCCCGCTCCATCCGCTCGTGCGCCTCGTCGAAGTCGACGTTCGCCGATGCGGCATAGGTCGGCGCGATCAGGAGCGCGAGGTCCTTGCGGCTGACGACGTGAAGCAGGCGGCGCGAGAACACGCCTGAAGGTCGCACGGCGGGCGCCGGGTTGGCGAGCGCCCGCGCGCGCCACCGTCCGGTGTCGATGGATGGGCGCGTCCTTCGGGCATGGCCGTCCCCGGCACGAGGCTGCCGGCACTGCTCCCGGTCTTGCGACGGACGGAGACTTCTGTCCTACTAGCGCGCCCGGAGGGTCAAACCATGACGCTGTCCCGCCGCGCGCTCCTCGGCGCCGCCGCCTGCACGAGCCTTCTCCCCCGCCGCCTGTTCGCCGCCGGGGCGGCGAAGCTCCGCATCGGCCTGTTGCTCCCGTACTCGGGCACCTATGCCGCGCTCGGGCACAACATCACGGACGCGATGAAGCTCGCGGCGACCGAGCATGGCGGCAAGCTCGGCGGCCGCGAGGTGGAATGGGTGGCGGTCGACGACGAGTCGGATCCGGCCAAGGCGCCCGCGAACGTGAACAAGCTGATCGCGGGAGAGAAGGTCGACATCCTCACCGGGCCGGTCCACTCGGGCGTGGCGATGGCGATGATGCAGATCGTCCGCCAGGAGGAGGTGCTCACCGTCGTCACCAACGCCGGCGCGCAGGCGGTGACCGGGACCCTCTGTGCGCCGCACGTCTTCCGCACCTCGTTCTCCAACTGGCAGACCTCGTACCCGTGCGCGGACGTGCTGCTCAAGGCGGGGCAGAAGAAGGCGGTCCTGATGTTCTGGAACTACTCCTTCGGCCAGGAGTCGATGGCGGCATTCAAGGAGGGATACGCGAAGGGCGGCGGCACCATCGTGAAGGAGATCGCCGTCCCCTTCCCCAGCACCGAGTTCCAGGCCAACCTCTCCGAGATCGCCTCGCTCAAGCCGGATGCGGTGTTCGTCTTCTTCGCCGGCGCGGGCGCCGCCAAGTTCGTCAAGGACTATGCCGCCGCGGGACTGAAGGAGAACATCCCGCTCTACGGTTCCGGGTTCCTCACCGAAGGCGTGCTCGGCGTGCAGGGCGCCGCGGCCGAAGGGATCAAGACGACGCTCCACTACGCAGACGGCCTCGACAACGCCGCGAACAAGAAGTTCCGGGCGGCCTTCAAGAAGGCGACGGGCCGCGACGCCGACGTCTACGCGGTGGCGGGCTACGACACGGTGAACGTGCTCGCCCAGGCGCTCGACAAGGTGAAGGGAGACACCGGCGCGCGCAAGGAGCTGATCGCGGCGCTGGAGTCGGCGCGACTCGACAGCCCCCGCGGGCCGTTCCGCTTCTCCAAGGCCCACAATCCCATCCAGGACGTCTACCTTCGCCAGGTCAAAGGCGGGCAGGAAGCGGTGCTGGGCGTGGCGCTGAAGGACGCGGAGGATCCCGCCGCCGGCTGCAAGATGGGGAAATGAGCCTTTCGCTCTTCCTCGTCCAGCTGGTCAACGGCGTCGAATACGGCCTGTTGCTCTTCCTCGTCGCCAGCGGCCTGACGCTGGTGTTCGGCGTGCTCGGGGTGCTGAACTTCGCGCACGGCTCCTTCTACATGCTCGGCGCCTACCTCGCCTGGTGGGTCTCGGCGCGCAGCGGAAGCCTGCTGCTCGCGATCGCGGTCGGCGTGCCGGCGATGGTGCTGATCGGCCTCCTCGTGGAGCGTCTGGCGATCGCCCGCCTCTACTCCCGCGATCACCTCTCGCAGGTCCTGCTCACCTACGGCCTGGTGCTGCTCTTCAACGAGCTGCAGAGCGTGCTCTTCGGAAACGACGTGCACGGGGTGAACACGCCCGAGGCGCTCTCCTTCACGGTGCGGCTCGGCGAGCAGACCTGGCCTGCCTGGCGCGCCTTCACCTCCCTGGCCTGCATCTGCATCGCCGTCACCATGCGGCAGATCGTGCTCGGGACGCGCTTCGGGATGCGCGTCCGTGCCGGCGCCTCCAATCCGGAGATGGTGGAAGCTCTGGGGATCGACGTGCGGCGCCTGTTCGCCACCCTCTTCAGCGCCGGAACGGCGCTCGCCGGGCTCGCCGGCATGCTGGCGGCGCCGCTCACCACCGTCTACCCGGGGATGGGCGAGAGCGTGCTCATCCTCTCCTTCGTGGTGGTGGTCATCGGCGGGATCGGCTCGATCAAAGGCGCCTTCTTCGGCGCGCTCCTGGTGGGTCTCGCGGACACCTTCGGGAAGGTGCTCCTGCCCGGCTTCGCCAGCGCGATGGTCTATGCCGTGATGGCCGCCGTCCTGCTCTGGCGCCCGCGCGGGCTGCTCGGCGCGGCCGCCGAGGGCCGATGAGGCGCCAGGCGCTGCTGCTCGCGGCGGCGGCCGCGCTGGCGGCGGTCGCCTTCAGCGGAGATCGAT
The DNA here is from genome assembly GCA_035651935.1 of Myxococcales bacterium. GTDB lineage: Bacteria > Myxococcota > Myxococcia > Myxococcales > 40CM-4-68-19 > 40CM-4-68-19. The sequence goes on from DASREU010000034.1 coordinate 7,948, forward strand.
TCTGGCTCCAGTTCCTCGGCAAGGCGATGATCGGCTGCATCCTCGCCATCGGCCTGGATCTGCTGGTGGGCTTCACCGGGATGGTGAGCCTCGCCCACTCCGCCTTCTTCGGCCTCGCCGCCTACGCGCTCGCCCTGCTGACCAACCGGCTCGGCCTGGTCAACCCGCTCGTCACCCTTCCGGCATGCATCGCCTTCGCCGCCGCCGCGGCGCTCGTCATCGGGTGGCTGAGCCTCCGCGCCACGGGCGTGTACTTCATCATGGTGACGCTCGCATTCACGCAGATGCTCTACTACCTGTTCAACGACTCGCCCGCCCTGGGCGGCTCGGACGGCCTCTATGTCCAGGCGCGGCCGGTGGACAGCCGCGTCGCCGCGTACGTCGTCATCTGGCTGGCGCTGATCGCCGTGTACCTGGTGCTCTCGCGCGTGCTGCGGGCTCCGTACGGGCGCGTGCTGGAGGGGATCCGCGGCAACGAGCAGCGGATGCGCTCGCTCGGGTATCCGACGCGGCGGTACAAGCTGGTGGCGTTCGTGATCGCCGGCGCGACCGCCGGGGTGGCCGGGTACCTCGATGCGACGCTGTACGGCTTCGTCAACCCCGCGCAGCTCGGGTGGCGGCAGTCAGGGCTGATCCTGGTGACCGTGCTCCTCGGAGGGAAGGGAACGCTCTACGGCCCGGCCTTCGGCGCGCTCCTGCTCGCGTTCATCGAGCATTACGGCGAGAAGGTGACGGAGCACTGGAACGCGCTGATCGCGGCGCTGGTGATCGCGGTGGTCCTCTTCCTTCCCCGCGGGCTCGCGGGCCTTCTGCAGGGGAGGCCGCGTGGGTGAAGCGCTGATCGAGACCCACGGCCTCACCCGCCGATTCGGCGCCCTCGCCGCCGTGAACGGCGTCTCCCTCGCGTTCGAGACCGGGCGCGTGCACGCCGTGATCGGACCGAACGGCGCCGGGAAATCCACCTTTCTCAACCTCCTCTCCGGCGAGCTGCGCGCGACCTCGGGCCGCGTCCTGCTCCGCGGGGAGGACGTCACCCGGGCCCCGCCCGACCGGCTCTCCAGGCTCGGGGTCGGGCGCGCGTACCAGACCGCGAACCTGTTCCCGGAGCTCTCCTCCGGCGACTGCGTCTGGCTCGCGGCGCAATCGCGGCTGCCGTCCTCCATGCTCTTCTTCAGGCCTGCCGAGCGGTACCCGCAGGTCGGCGTCCGGGCCGCGCGCGCGCTGGAAGCCTGCGGCCTCTCGCAGCGGCGCTCGGCGATCGCCGGGCAGCTCAGCTACGGCGAGCAGCGGCAGCTGGAGATCGCGATGGTGCTGGCGACGGAGCCTTCGCTGCTCCTGCTCGACGAGCCGCTGGCGGGGCTCGGCCACGACGAGGCGCTGCGCATCGTCGCCCTGCTGCGCGAAGTGGCGAAGGGCCGCACCGTCATCCTGGTGGAGCACGACATGGACGCCGTCTTCAGCATCTCGGACACGGTCACCGTCCTCGTCGACGGGCGCGTGCTGGTCACCGGCGCACCGGACGAGATCCGCAACAGCGCGGCAGTCCGCGAGGCGTACCTCGGAGGAGAAGTCGCATGACCCCGCTCCTCGAAGCGGTGGACCTGCACACTTTCTATGGCGCGAGCCACATCCTGCACGGCATCAGCTTCTCGGTGGCGGCGGGCGAGACCGTCACCCTGATGGGGCGCAACGGGATGGGCAAGACCACCACCATCCGCAGCGTGCTCGGCCTCACTCCGCCGCGCGAAGGAGTGGTGCGGGTCCGGGGAAAAGCGGTGACCGGCTGGCCCACGCACCGCATCGCGAGCGAGGGCATCGCCCTCGTCCCGGAGGGGCGCGGGATCTTTCCCACCTTGACCGTCCGCGAGAATTTGAGAGTGGCGCAGAGACCCGGCGCCTGGTCGGAGGAGCGCGCCCTCGCGCTCTTCCCCCGGTTGCGCGAGCGGCTCGCCCACCTCGGCTCGCAGCTCTCCGGCGGCGAGCAGCAGATGCTGGCGATCGCGCGCGCCCTCCTCACCAATCCGGCGCTCGTCATCCTCGACGGCGCGACCGAAGGCCTGGCGCCCCTGATCCGGCAGGAGATCTGGGCCGCGGTCCGGCGCTTCCGCGCCGAGGGGATCGCCTCGCTGATCGTGGACAAGGAGGTGAAGACCCTGCTCGAGCTGGGCGATCGCCACCTGATCGTGCTCAAGGGCCGGATCGTCTTCGCCGGCGACACCGCCGCGTTCCGCGCCCGCGCCGAGGAGAACCTGGCGCTGCTGCGCGCCTGACGAGCGCGAGGCCCCCGGCGATCCCGGGGGCCTCGTCCGCTGGATGCTGCGAGACGGCGCTCGATCGTGCGCTCAGAACTCGTAGCCGACCAGCGCTCCGGCGCTCCAGTTGTTCAGGCTGGCCGTGTTGCCGGCCCGGACCATGAGGTCCTCGTTGAACACCGGCCGATAGGTGAACCGGCCCTCGAGGAACAGCCCGTTCCAGGCCGCGGAGATCCCGCCGCCGAAGGGAACCACCAGGACGTCGTCCGAGGACTTCAGCTCCGAAGAGCTGATCACCTCGTCCGTGCCGAAGTGCGTCCAGCCCAGGCCGCCGAAGGCGAAGGGCTCGATCATCCACGCGCCCGCGTACATGGGAACCTGCACGCGCAGCGCGCCCTCGAGGCCGTTGCTGAAGATGTGCGGTGACCCGCCGAAGACGCCGTTCACGTTCGAGGTGTCGATGTTCCGCCGCGACCCGATGTAGGCCACCTCGCCCGCGAGGAAGAGCCGGGTGCCGATGGTCGCCCGCAGCTCGTACGCGCCGCCCACGCCTGCGGCGTTGCTCATCTCGCTCCCCGTGTAGTTGGTGACCCCGCCACCGACGCCCAGCGAGATCCCGATCGAGGTGCCCGGCATCCGGGCGCCGGGCGCCGTCACTTCCGGCGCGATCGGATCCGTGCGACCCGCGCTGGCGAGGCCGAGGGCGAGCGCGATCAGTCCGGTTGCGATCTTCATGGACGATCCTTTCTCCGGAACCACGTCCGGCCACTCGCCTTGCTGCGAGCGACGTGCCGGATCGCGTTCGCACGCGTTTCGCGGCGGCGAAGCCATGCACCGGAGGAGGAGATCGGGGATTGCGACGCGCGTCGCAACGGCTGCGCGGCGCGCCCGGCGAGAACTGCATCCGGGCGCGCCGTTCTTTTCGCGCTACCTAATCGTCGTCCCGATCCCCGTGCCGCTCGTGCCGCTTCGCCCAGCGGACATCCTTCGGATCGTAGACCATCGGCTTCAGGTAGTCGTCCGGGTCCACCATCCAGCGGTACTCGGGCCGCTGCTCCGGAGTGAGCGCCGGGATCATCTGCTCGAGCTGCTTCTGGTACGCGACCTTGAAGTAGAGCGAGGAGGTGGGCAGCGCCGCGTTCGTCTGGTGGATCGGCACGTACACCTTCGGCTTCAGCGCGGCGCTGTTCTCGATCGGATCGCGCATGCCGTTGACCGCGTACCCGAGGCTGACGAACGAGCCGAACTCGAGATCGGTCTCCGGCAGCGCCTCGATGCGCGCCTTCACGTTCGCGGCGATGTGCTCCGCCGGGAACATGTCGTCCCAGCACGCCGGAGGCTGGTGATCGATGGTGCAGCCGTGGTGCAGGTCGCCCGTGGTGTTGTGCCAGGCGAAGGTGAAGTTGTGATCGCCGCGCACGACGAAGTGATAGTAGATGCTGATCGGACCGCCGACCGGCCCGCGGGTGGTGAACGAGTGCGCCACGCCGGGCGGGTACATGTCGGGGTCGCGCGGATCGGCGATGTTCTTCACCGGCGTGATCGGGAAGGGATTCGGCTCCCCGCTCTCCGGATACGAGGTTCCGGAGTGCAGGTGCCGGAAGGCCGTGATCGAAGCGACGGGCTCGAGGAAGTTGATCTTCACCAGCTCGGCGCCGGGGTGCGATCCGGCGGAGGTCACGTCGCGGCAGTCGATGTTCGGATTCGTGAGCGCGCCGGTGCCGACGTAACGGACTGCGTCCGCCCTCAGCTCGATGCACGTCTCCGCCGAGGCGAACAGCGGGATCCCCAGCTTGCTGGCGAGCCAGGCCGCGTTGTCGGCGTGATCGCCATGGCCGTGGCCGATGAACGCCGCCTCGGGCCTCAGGCTGACGAGGTCCTCGACGACGAACGGCGTGCGGCCCGGCACCACCTCGGCGCGGTGCACGAAGGTGTCGAGGAGGACGACGTGGCCCTTGATCGACGCGGCCAGCGTCGCGTTGGTGAGCCAGGAGAAGATCACCTTCTCGGGATCGACCTGGCCGTTCCGCTGATCGACGTTCTCCTCGCCGAAGACCAGATTGCGGGCGGGGACGAGGTCCGCCGGAACGGGTTGTTTGGCGCTGGCGCTGAATGCCAGCAGTGACAGTGCGGCGAGTGCCGTGGGACTGGGGAAACGGTTCATGCCGTGGATCCTTTTGCCAGCGAGGCGGGCGGCTCGGGGTTTGGAATGCAGGCCGCGCGTTACCCGCTGTCGCTGTCCGGTTTCAAGCCCCTCGACCGGGCGTCTCCGCTGACGCGCGCCGTCGAGAGGGCAAGTCACCGGACTCAGGGCGCTCGAGTCGCCAGGACGGATTGTTGCGAAGCGTGAAAACCGCGGCTTGCGTATCCCCCCGCATGCGCAGACCGCGCGCGATCGGCATACAAGGCCTCTGCGCCGGCTCCGGCGCATGGGAGGAGCGATGGCACAACCGAGCAGGCCGGTGTGGCGGCTGCAGGTCGGAGAAGAGGCGCCCGAGTTCGATCTGATCGCCACCGGAGAGACAGCGGGGAAAGGCGGGCCCCGCAAGAACGTCCGCCTCTCCGACTACCGGGGCAAGAAGAACGTGGTGATCGCGTTCTACCCCGCGGCGTTCACCCCCGTCTGAACCGTGCAGATGCCCTCGTACGAGGAGGATCTCTCCGAGTTCGAGCGGCGCAATGCCCAGGTCCTGGGCATCTCGGTCGACCCGGTGTTCAGCAACGAGGCGTGGGCGAAGTCGATGGGCGGGCTCTCGTATCCCTTGCTCAGCGACAACTGGCCGTACGGATTCGTCTGCACGCAGTATGGCGTCCTGCGCGGCGAAGGGCGCGCCGAGCGGGCGATCTTCGTCGTCGACCAGAAGGGCGTCATCCGCTACATCGACATCCACGCGATCGGGGAGCAGCCTCCGACGGACAAGATCATGGAGGCGCTCGACAAGCTGAGGTGACATGGAGAAGCCGCTCGAGCTGTCCCGCTACTGCGTCCCCTTCACCCCGTTCACCAAGGCGCTCGAGGAGTCGCTGATCTGCCTCGTCACCACCGCGGCGGTGCGGGCGAAGAGCGATACGCCGTTCAACGTCGAAGGCGACAACTCCTTCCGCCGCATCGACTCGAGCCTCTCGACGGCGGACCTTTCGTACGACGACGCGCACTACGATCACGCCTGCGTCGACCGCGATCTCAACTGCGTGTTCCCCGCCGACCGCCTCGCCGCGCTCGCGCGCGAGGGGCGGATCGCCGGGGTGACCGCCGAGCACTTCTCGATGGGCTACTCGCAGGCGCTGCGCGAGCTGCGCGAGACCACGGTCCCGCAGATCGCGCGCGCCGTCTCCGCGGTGCGCCCCGACGCCGTCCTCCTCACCGGCGGCTGACGGCTCTGCCACCGCACCGTGGTCACGGTGCAGCGGGCCATCGAGATGCTCGGCGTCCCCACCGTGCTGATCACCGTCGAGCCGGAGGAGAGCGCCCAGGCGCGGCCGCCGCGCGCGCTCTGCCCGCGCGGGTTCATCGCCGGGCACTCGCTCGGGCGTCCGGAGGACGAGGCGCTGCAGAAGTGGATCGTGATGGATGCCCTCGGCCTGTTGCGCGAGACGCCCCGGCCCGGCGAAGTGGTCCACCGCGATTACACGTGACATCGCGTTCGCGGTAGGGTCCGCCCCCCGGTGGAAGCGAACGACGGCGGACGCGGCATGCAGGGCGTGGTGTTCGCGCTCGTCGCGGGCACCTTCATGACGGTGTACATCCCGCAGCCGGTCCTCCCCATCCTCACCCGGGAGTTCGGGGTGACGCCCGGGGTTGCCTCCCTCACCGTCTCCGCCACCGTGTTCGGGATCGCGCTCGCGAACTTGCCCTTCGGCGTCCTCGCCGACCGGTTCTCCATCCGCCCGCTGGTGCTGGGCGGCGGCGCCGTCGTCGCGCTCGCCAGCATCGCCTGCGCGCTCACGCATCGGATGGGCCTGCTGATCGCCGCGCGCTTTTTGCAGGGCCTGTTCATCCCCTCGATGAGCACCTGCCTCGCGGCGTACCTCTCGCGGACACTCCCTCCGCAGCGCCTCACGGTGGTGATGGGCTGGTACGTCTCCGCCACCGTGACGGGCGGCCTGGGAGGGCGGCTGCTCGGAGGATTCGTCTTCCCTCCGGAGCACTGGAGGTACGCCTTCGTCGCGGCGGCAGCGCTGGTGCTGGCCGCGGGGATCGCGGCCCTGCGCCTCTTGCCGCGCGATCCGCCGCACGCGCGCTCCCCGGCGGAGGTCGAAGGGTTTCTGGCGCTGCTCCGGAGGCCGGAGCTGCTGCGGATGTTCGCGGTCGGGTTCTTCGCCTTCGCCGTCTTCTCGGCGATGTTCAACTACGTTCCCTTCTACCTCTCGGGAGGCCCGCTGCACGCGTCGGTGCGGGTGATCACCCTGCTCTACCTGGGATACGTCGTCGGGATCGCCGCTGGCCCGATCTCGGGGACGCTGGCGGCGCGATTCGGCACCGGGCTCACCATCGTGCTCGGCTGCGCGGTGTTCGGCGCCGCGATCGCGCTCACGCTCGTCCCGTCGCTCGCGGTGATCGCCGCCAGCCTGGCGGGCATCTGCGGGGGCTTCTTCGCCATGCACGCCGGCGCCGTCGGGGCGATGAACCGGCGGCTCACCGGAAGCCGTGGCCGGGCGAACTCGCTCTACGTGTTGCTCTATTACCTCGGAGGCGCCGCCGGGATCAGCGTCGCCGGCGCCGCCTTCTCCCGCTGGGGCTGGGCCGGCGCCGCGGCCTTCGGAGGCGCCGCCCTGACGGTCCCCCTCTCGATCGGGATCGTCGAGGCGGTCCACGATCGCGAGCGGCGCCGCAGCCCCGGTCCGCCGCAATGCGGCGAGCCTTTTGGCGCTGCAAAATTACATATGCCTACTCGGGCGCCTTGACGCGCTCCCTGCCGGAAGGGGTTACTCCGCCGCCAGGAGGCTTCCATGCGACTACTGTCCGCCGCGATGTCCGCGCTCTCCGTCGCCCTGCTCGGGGCGGCCGGTGCGCACGCGGACCCGTGCAAGTCCGTCGACGCCCCGATCGTGACCACGTTCACGGTGTGCGCGCCCGGGGAGAGCCCGCTGGGGATCTGCACGGAAGGCGCGATCGATTCCGGGCTGCTCCAGGGCACCACCCGATTCGCGGTGCAGACGATGACCAGCGCCGGGAACGACGTCCTGTATACGGGAGTGCTGACCATCACCACGAAGTCCGGCACGGTGACGATCGACGACTTCGGCGTGCTCGATCCCGCCACCGGGCAGTTCTTCGAGCTCGAGCAGGTGGTCTCCGGAACGGGCCGCTTCAAGCGCAGCAGCGGCACGCTCATTTCACGAGGCGTCGAGACGGCCACCGGCTTCACCGGCACGATCACCGGAGCGTTGTGCCACTTCAACGAGGGGCGCTCCGACAGGTAGAGTCCGGCCGTGCGCACGCTCCGGGGAAAGACCGCCGTGATCACCGGGGCGGCGAGCGGGATCGGCCGCGCGCTCGCCGAGCGCCTTGCGCGCGAACGGATGCGGCTGGTGCTGGCGGACGTGGACGGGCGCCGCCTGCGCCAGGTCGCCGCCGCGCTCCCGGGCTCTCTCGCGGTCCGCGCCGACGTCTCCCGGATGCGAGACGTGCAGGCGCTGGCCGCGAAGGCGTACGCCCGCTTCGGCGCGGTCCACCTGCTCTGCAACAACGCAGGCATCGCCGGGCACGGGGCGGTGTGGGAGGTGCCGCTGCGAGGATGGCAGCGGATCGTCGCGGTCAACCTCTGGGGGGCGATTCACGGCTGCCTCGCCTTCGTTCCCCGGATGATCAAGCAGGGCGGACCTGCGCACGTGGTGAACACCGCCTCGATGGCCGGCCTGGTCACGCCGCCGCTCTCCGGCGCATACAGCGTCACCAAGCACGCAGTGGTCGCGCTCTCCGAGGGGCTCGCGCAGGACCTCTCGGTGCGGCGAACGCGCATCGGCGTCTCGGTGCTCTGCCCCGGCTGGGTGGCGACGCGGCTCCTCGAATCGGCGCCCGGCGCCGATCCGGTGCTGCAGGCGCTGGTGGCCCGAGGCCGCCGGGCGGAGGAGATCGCCGACCGGACCGTGAACGCGGTGCGCAGCGGCGAGTTCTACGTGCTCACGCACCCGGAGATGGCGCCGGCGGTCCTCCGCCGCGCCCAGGACATCGTCGCGGGGCGCGCGCCGAAGGCGACCCCGCTCAGCTTGCCGCGATCGCGGGGAGGGTGACGATGAACCGCGTTCCCTTGCCGCCTTCGGCGCCCGCCTCGATGTTGCCGCCGTGGCTCTCGACGATGCTCTTGCAGATGCTCAGGCCGAACCCGCGGTCCTCGCCCGGCCCCCTGCCGACGCTGAAGGGACGGAAGAGCTGCTGGGCGACGACGGGATCGAACCCTGCGCCGTTGTCCGCCACCTCCAGCCGCACGCGCGACCCGTCCTTGCGCGTGCGCACCTGGATGGTGGGCTGGGACACCTTCTGCACCGCATCCGCCGCGTTGGAGAGCAGGTTGAGCACCACCTGGGTGATCTCCGGTCCGCGGCAGCGAACGAGCGGAATCGCTTGCAGGTCGCGCTCCAGCCGCACCGCCTGGCGCAGCCGGTGGGACAGGAGCTGCATCGCCGAGAGCACCGCCTGGTTGATGTCGAACGGTTCCGGCTCGCCCGCCGTCGTGTAGCCCTGGATGCCGCGGGCCAGCGCGTCGAGGTGCGCGCAGCCGCTGCGCACCGCCTCCATCGACCTCTCCGCCGAGCCGGAGAGCTCAGGGGTCGCCCGGACCACCGCGTCCTTGAGCGAGGCCAGCTCCTGTGGCGCGAAGTCCTGCTGGATCGCCCGGCTGGCGGCGCGCGCGGTGTCGACCAGCCTCGCCACCTGCACGCCCAGCTCGCCGATGCTCGCGTGCAAGGGCTCCACGGCGGTCTTCAGCTCGTACCCGATCCCGGCGGACAGGCGGCCGAGCGCTGCCATGTGCTCGGACTGGATCAGGTCGTCGTAGCTGGTCTTCAGCTGGTTCACCAGCCGGTCGTGCTCGTCGGAGAGCCGCTTCGTCTCCAGCGCGCGCCGGACCGTGACGCGCATGTCTTCCGGTTCCCACGGCTTGAGGATGAACCGGTAGAGCAGGCCCTCGTTGATCGCCTTCAGAGCGACGGAAGTGTCGGGAAACGCGGTGAGCAGGACCCGCAGCGCGCGCGGGCGCACCTCCCGCACCCGGGCCAGGAATTGCAGCCCGGTCATCTCCGGCATCCGCTGATCGGTGATCACCAGGTCGATGTCGTGAACCATCGCCATCTCGAGGGCGCGCACCGCGGAGGTCGCCGAATGGAGGGCGATGTCCGACTCGGTTTCGAACACCCTTTTCGCCAGATTGAGCGCAAGGGGCTCGTCGTCCACGACCAGCAGGCGGTAGGAGGGTTCCGGCACGGCGCAAATGTTACCACCGTCGTTGATCGCAGCCCAAGGGACCGATATCTTTTCCCTTGATGCCATGGGGGAAAAAGGGTCACGCGCTCTCCAGCGCCGTCGCCGCCGCACGCGTCGCGGTGGCGCCGCGGCCCGATCCCCGCGTCGCGCTGGAGCTGACGCGAACCCTCTCCGCCCGCGCGGTCGCCTCCTGCTGGGTGGCGCTGGTGATCATCCCCTTCACCATCGTCGGCTACGACGCCGCGTACTACCCGGCGCAGCTTCCGAACGGCATCGCCACCGCCGCGGCGGCGGACGCGCTGATCGTCCTCCTCCTGCTCGGACTGCGGAGGCGGGTGTTCGACCGCTACCCGTGGGTGCCGTTCGCGCTGCTCGCCGGCGTGATCTGCAACGCGACGGAGGCGGTGAACCTCTCGCTCACCGGCGGCACGCTGGAGAGCGACTTCGTCTTTCCCTACTACCTGATCTCCTTCGGCATCGCGATCCTCTATCCCGCGCCGTTGCCGGCGGTGATCGCCACCGCCTTCGCCCTGCCCTTCGGCTACCTCTCCGTTGCCATCGTCGGCAACGAGCCGCTGGGGGCGAAGCACTTCATCTCCAACGTCATGCTGCTGGTGGACACCGCGTTGATCGCCTGCATCGGCAACCGCGTGGTGACGAACCTCTTCCTCCGGGAGGTGACGCTGCGCATCGACCTGGAGAAGGCGAACGAGCGGCTTCGCGAGCTGGACCGGGTGAAGAGCGAGTTCTTCGCGAACGTCAGCCACGAGCTGCGCACGCCGCTGACGCTGATCCTCGCGCCCGCCGCGTCGCTCTCGAACGAATCGCACGGCGCGCTCGCGGCGGGACAGCGCACCCTGGTCGAGACCATCCACCGCAACGCCAGCCGCCTGTTGCACCTGATCAACGATCTCCTGCTGCTCGCGAAGCTCGAGTCGGGCGAGCCGCGGATCGATCGCGTTCCCGTCGACGTCGGCGAGTCCGTGGTCCGGATCGCGCAGGAGGCGCAGGCCTACGCGCAGTCGCTGGACCTGCGCCTCGAGACCAACGTCGCCGAGGGTGGACCGTTCATCTGGAACGGAGACGAGCGGCACCTCGACCGCATCGTCCTCAACCTGGTCTCGAACGCCTGCAAGTTCTCCCGGCCGAAGGGCGTGGTGAAGGTGGCGGTGGGGATCGATCGCGACGGGATCTGGCTCAGCGTCACCGACCAGGGAATCGGGATCGCCGCGCAGGACGTGGACCGCATCTTCGACCGCTTCGTGCAGGTGGAGTCTTCGGCGACGCGAAGGTTCCAGGGCACCGGCATCGGCCTGAGCATCGTCAAGCAGCTGGTCACGCTCCACGGCGGCCAGATCGCCGTCGAGAGCGAGCCGGGCGTCGGTTCGACGTTCCTGGTCCATCTCTCCGGACCTCCGCGCGCCGGTGCGGGGATTGCCATCGCCGCGCCCTCCAGCGCCCCCGAGATCCCCCGGGTCCGCCTGGAGCCGAGCGTTCCTCCGCCGGCCCAGGGCGTCGGCGTCGGCGCGACGGGACCGAAGGTGGCGGTGGTCGAGGACAACGCCGACCTGCTCGGCTATCTCGCCCAGGAGCTGGGGAAATGGTACCGGGTGGCGCCGTTCGCCGAGAGCACCCCCGCCCTGGAAGCCATCCTGCAAGACCCGCCGGACCTGATCGTCTCCGACATCATGATGCCGGGCCTCGACGGGATCACGCTGGCGCGCCGGGTCCGCGGCGATGCCCGCACCGCGCAGGTGCCGGTGGTGCTGCTCTCCGCCCGCGAGGAGCTGGAGGCGAAGCTGGCCGGCTTCGAGGCGGGCGCCGACGACTACGTGCACAAGCCGTTCGACGTCCAGGAGCTGCGCGCGCGCATCGACCTCCACCTCCGGCTGCGCGCCCAGGCGCGTGAGCTTCGCGAGGCGCTCGCCCAGCTGAAGAAGGCAGAGACCACCCTGGTGCAGAGCGAGAAGATGGTCGCGCTCGGCCGGATGGTGGCGGGCGTGGCCCACGAGATGAACAACCCGCTCCACTTCCTCCGCGGAAACCTCTCGCTGCTGCGCCAGCGGGTGGGAACGAGCGACTCGGCGGGGCCGATGCTGGCGGACATCGACGAGAGCGTCGAGCGGATCACCGCCGTCACCCGGCAGCTGCTCCTCTTCGGCCGCAAGCAGAGCGGCGACGCCGCGGCCTCGGTGAAGCTCGCGGAAGTGGTCCCGCTGGCCGTGAAGATGGTCGCCCCGCAGACGCCGAAAGGCGTGCGGATCGTGCAGGAGATCGACGGCGAGGTGGTGCGGGCGAATCCGCAGGATCTCTTCCAGGTGATCCTGAACATCGTCCACAACGCGGTGCAGGCGGTCGCACCCGAAGGCGGCGAGGTGAAGATCGCCGCCTTGCGCACCGGCGATCGGGTGGAGATCTCCGTCGTCGACAACGGCTGCGGAATCTCCAAGGAGAACCTCTCCCGGATCTTCGACCCCTTCTTCACCACCAAGCCGCCGGGCTCGGGGACCGGCCTCGGCCTCTCCATCGTCCAGGAGCTGGTCGCGGCGCAGCACGGCACCGTGCGCGTGGACAGCGAGCCCGGGCGCGGGACCACGGTGGCGGTGTCGCTGCAGGCGGTGACCGCATGAACCGGATCACCGCCCTGGTCGATTCCGCGCTGAAGAACGCGTGGTCGTTCGACAGCCTTCCCTGGAAGCTCGAGGTCGATCCGGAGCGCGGCGCCTTCCCGGACGAGAGCTTCTTCGCCCGCGGCCTCCGCGCCTTCGAAGGCATGACCGCGAGGGACAAGCGGACGTTCGTCTTCCGCGAGACCTGCTTCCACCTCTCCAACCTGCTCGCCGGCGAACGGAGCGGCGAAAACCTGATCGCGCAGGTGATGGTCCTCACCGCCCGCGAGCGGCCCGCGGACCGCGAGTTCCTCGCGGTGATGGCGCAGGAGGAGGCCAAGCACTTCCTCGCCCTGCAGCGGTACCTGTCGGAGAAGGCCGGCGTCCTCTATCCGCCCTGCCGGCGGCTGCGCTCGGCGCTGCAGGCGATCGAGGATTGCGCCTCGCCCGAGGTGAAGCTGCTGGTCGGCCAGGTGGTGTTCGAGTGGACCGCGGCGTCGCTGGTCGCGACCTTGCTGACCAAGGCGCGCGAGCCGCTCCTCACCGCCGTCCTCCGCGTCAACCTCAAGGACGAGGCGCGCCACCTCGCCTACAGCCAGGAGCTGCGCGAGCCGCTCTCGCAGGCCCTGGCCGGCAAGGTCTTCCCGGAGATGGAGGATCTGGTGTTCGAGAGCATCCGGGCCAGCGTCGCCGCGCTCCTCGCCGAGCCGGTGTGGAGCGAGCTCGAGCTTCCCAAGCGCCGCATGCGCCGCCACGCCCTCGATCGGCTGGAGGCCCTCGGCGTGCTGCACCGGTACCGCTCGCTGGTTCCCGATCAGCTGGACCGCTGCGGGTTCCCCACCGCGCGCCTGAGGCGGCGCCTCGGCACCGGGCTGGTGAAGGGACTGATCGCGGATGTCTGACCCGATAGCCACCCGGCTCCTTGCCCTCGCGGCACAGGAGCCGGAGCGCATCGCGGTCCATCTCCTGCACAGCGCATCGCGCGGCTCGTTCCGCGACGAGCCCGTCACCTTCGCGGAGTGGACCCGCGGGGCCGGGACCTGCGCGGCGGCGCTGGCGCGCAACGGCCTGGGCCGCGGAGATCGGGTGCTGCTCTGCCTTCCCACGGGCCGCGCCTTCCTCGACGCGTTCCTCGGAGCCAGCGCGCTCGGGGCGGTGCCGGTCCCGCTCCCTTCGCTGGAGGGGTTCGCCCGTCCCGCCGCGTTCGTGAACCGGCTCACCAGCGTGGTGCGCGACGCGGCTCCCTCCGCGGTGCTGGCGGATCGGCGCACGGCGGCGCACCTCCGCGACTCCGGGCTGCTCGATCCTGCCCTGCCCTTGATCGAGCCGCGCACGCTGACGCGGGCGCCTCCGCCGCCGCCGCTGCCGGCGAGCGGCGAGGAGACCGCGCTCATCCAGTACACCTCCGGCAGCACCGGAACTCCGCGCGGGGTGGTGGTCACCTCCAGCAACCTCGGCGCGAACGTCGACGCCATGGGCGCCGCGCTCCAGCTCGGGCGCGAGGATCGGGTCGTCTCCTGGCTGCCGCTGTATCACGACATGGGGCTGATCGGCGGCCTGCTCGCGCCCGTCGCGCACGGCGCCACCTGCTGGCTGCTCTCCCCGCTCGAGTTCATGCTCCGCCCGGCGAGCTGGCTGCAGGCGATCTCCGATGCCCGCGCCACTCTCACGGTCGCGCCGAACTTCGCGTACGGCCTGGTCGCGCGCAAGGTCTCGGACGTCGATCTGCAGGGCCTCGATCTCTCTTCGCTGCGCGCCGCGATCAACGGCGCCGAGCCGGTCGATCCCGCCACCGCGGAGGCGTTCTGCGCGCGGATGGCGCCGCACGGCTTCCGGCGCACCAGCTACTTCCCCGTGTACGGGCTGGCGGAGTCCACCCTCTCGGTCGCGTTTCCTCCTCTGGGCCGGGGCGTGAAGATCGACCAGGTGCTGCGCGACGAGCTGGCGAAGGGCCACGCCGCCGCCGCCGAGGCGGGGCCGGGGACGATGCCGGTGGTCTCGGTGGGAACTCCGATCGCGGGACACGAGATCACCATCGTGGGGCCGGATCATGTCGAGCTGCCGGAACGGCGACTGGGCGAGATCTGGGTCCGCGGGCCGAGCGTCTCGCCCTGGTACTTCGAGCAGCACCATCCACAGCGCGAGCGGCGCACCGCGCTGCGCACCGGCGACGTCGGCTACCTGGCCGGCGGCGAGCTGTACGTGGTCGACCGGCTGAAGGACCTGGTGATCGTCGCGGGCCGCTCCTACTCGCCTTCCGACATCGAGCGCGCCGCGGAAGGGGTCGAGGGCGTCCGCGCCGGGCGCTCCGTCGCCTTCGGCGTCGCCGACCCCGAACTGGGAACCGAGTCGCTGGTGCTGCTCGCCGAAGTGCAGCCGCGCAGCGCCGCCGACCTGCGGCAGCTCGCCGAGGCCGTGGAGACCACCGTCGCGGAGCAGATCGGGCTGTCCCCGAAGGACGTCTGCCTGTTGAAGCCCGGATCGCTCGCCCGGACCTCGAGCGGCAAGCTGATGCGGCGCGACGCCCGCGACCGGTACCTCAGCGGAGCGCTGGAAGGATCCGAGGCGCTGCGGGCGCTCCTTCCCATGCGCCTTCTGGACGCCGCCCGCACCGCGATGCTTCGCTTTCTCGCCCGGCGCCGCGCCTCGGAGGGATGAGCCGCGGACCGCGTCAGCGGCCCAGCACCCGGGCAGCGTCGCGCGCGACCGGCGAGGTCGCGGAAGCGGTGTAGCGGAGCAGCCCGCCGTGGATTACCGGAAACCCGAACAGCGCGTGCGCCAGCAGGTCCGCCTGCGACGGATGCGCCAGCTCGCCCTCATCGAGCGCCCGCAGGCACACCGCCGCGAGCGCCGCGGCGGCGCGCTCCGCCACGCCTTCCGAGGCGCCGGGGCGGACGCGGCGGGCGAGAGCGCGCGGCAGGCGAAAGCCGAAGTCGAGCAGCGCATCGCGGGCCGGCGCGGAGCCGACGGCGCCGGCGAAAGCCTCGATCAGCCTCTCCGAAACGAATCGATCGCGCGCCAGCGTGACCACCGGGGCGAGACCGGCCTGCTCCAGGACCTGCACCAGCGCGGCGCCCTTCTTCCAGGGGATCGTGCGGTCCGCAGGCACCAGCTCGATCGCCGGGATCGGCTCGTCGGGAAAGGGCAGCCACGCGGCGCAGTCGGCCGCGGCCCCGGGCCGATCGAGCGCGCAGGTGAACGTCCCTTCCACCTTCCGGGCCGCGAAGGTGATCTCCGCTCTGGCGCGCAGCTCGATGCCGGGCAGTCGCCGCTCGCGCAGCATCCGCGACAGCCTTCGCAGCGCAGGCGTCCGGGGGAGCACCGCGAGCGTCATCCGCGCCGGCCGGGTGTAGGAGGCGCTTCCGATCGCCGACGCCTTCGCGGCCTGGCGGACGAAGAAGAACGACATCGCGCGCACCGATTCGGCCGTGCCCAGGCTCTTCCAGAAGCTCGCCAGCTCCTCGCGGAGCCCGTGTTCGAGCCGGTACCCCGGCGCGAACGGCAGCAGCGCGAGACGCAGCCCTTCCGCCGCGAGCCGCCGCTCCGGCCCGGGCAGGTCGCCCAGCGGAGCGGGCCGGGAAGGTCGCAGCCGCTTCTGCTTCCGCTTCGGCCAGCCGCGCGCGCGCAGATCCGAGAGGAAGGACCGCAGATCGGCGCCGGGCGCGCTGCGGCGGGCGACGCGGTCCACGAGCCCGATGCGCAGCGCCTCGCGGGCGTCGATGCGCTCCCCGAGCAGGACCCGCATGCCCTGGCGGAGCCCGAGGAGCCGCGGCAGGCGCTGGGTGCCGCCGAAGAGCGGGATGAAGGCGTAGTCGCGGAGCTCGGGCATGTAGAAGTGCGTGTCGTAGCCGCCGGCGGCGAGGCGGTAGTCGCAGGTCAGCGCCAGCTCGAGGCCGCAGCCGTAGCAATTGCCGGAGATCGCCGCGATGGTCGGGACAGGCGCGGCCGCGAGCCGCTCGTAGCAGCGCTGCAGCGTGCGGGCGCGCTCCATCGCCGCGCTCTCCGCGTGCGAGGAGGCGGCGAGGAGCAGCCCCACGCCATTGACGAAGCTGCCCGGCTTCGCGCTCTGCAGCACCACCGCGCGCGCGCCGGCGTCGAGCCCCGCCTGCAGCTCCCGCTCGAGCTCCAGCGCCACCGCCGGGGTGAAGACGTTGACGGAGGATCCGCGGCTGTCGAGGGTCAGGTAGAGGATCCCGCCGCGCACCGCGCCGGTGCACCCCGCGATCATTTCCGGTCTGCGAGGAATCGGGCGAGCGATCCCACCGTCAGATCCGCCGGGTCGTCGACGCTGGCGATCCACTCCGGGAGGAAGACGGGACGCCCGAGCTGCTTCTCGAGGAGCATGGTCAGCTCGACCACCTTGAGCGAGTCGAGGCCGAGGTCCGCGAGGATGGAGGCATCGGGCGTGATCCGGGTGCGCATCTTCCGCGGCACGAGCGCGACGAGGGCGTCGCGGACGTCGGGGAACAGCTCCGGATCCTGCTTGCGGGCACGCACGACCAGACGAAACCTCGGGTCTCGATCGCCCATGGAAAAATCCAGGGCGCCACCAGCGCGATACTGGGCCGGGAACCATGGCGCTGTAAAGCAGCACCGCACGCCTGCGCGGATTCCTCAGCGCGGTGCAGGTCGCGCCACCCCCGCCACGCGGGAGCTTCAGGCCCGGCCGGCAGCATCCGTGGTGGCGAGATCGGGCGCCGTGGCGCGCGTGAAGGGGCGGACGAAATAGGTGTAGCCGACATACCCCAGCCACGATCGTTGCAGCAGCGCGGGGTGGATCTGCGCTGCGTGCTGGGCGTGCAGCCGGGGCAGCTCCGACCAGTGCACGCCCGGCTTGAGGTGATGGACCGTGTGGTAGCCGTTGTTGAAGAGCAGCGCGTTGAGCGTCCAGGAGACGAAGTTCCGCGAGTGGTTCCACTCGCTGTAGGCGTCGGTCTCGATGTGCTGCAGGTAGTTGACCACCTGGATGGAGAAGAGCGCCACCTGCTGGGGGATGACGAAGAAGAGCAGCGCCTTCCGCCAGTCGAGCAAAAGGAGCACGGCCATGGTCCCGAAGAAGACCACGTACTCCGACGCGGCGGCTCGAAACGCCGGGCGGTCGCGCTTCCAGAGGTCCTTGAGGAACGCGTTGATGTCCTTCGTCTGCTCGAGGTTCGTGAGCAGCGGGTAGACGAGGAGCGCGGCGAGGTGGTTCCCCTCGAACCACTTCGGCGATCGCGAGCTGTCGCCCGGCTTGTTGTTCAGCTTGTGGTGGATCTGGTTGTGCGTCGGCACCCAGGCCACGGCGGGGTGGCCGTAGAAGATCGCGATCCAGTAGCTGGTGACGAGGTTGAGCGCCTTCGACCGCCACATCCCCAGGTGGTTGTGGTTGTGGCTGATCACGGCGGTGGTGAAGAACATGAAGAGCGTCACCGCGTAGAGCAGCGGATGCACGTGGCCGAGCTTCCAGTTCAGCACGGTGAGGACGGTCGTCAGCGTGAGATAGCCGATGGTCCTGACGTCGGCATGGTAGCGTAGCATCCGTAGTTCTCCGGTGTTGGCGCCAAGCGTTTAGAGCATGACCGCCCCACGCTGTCATCCGGCATCCGCCCCGGGCGTGTAGGCGTGGGTGCAGCCGTCGCGCATAGCGTCGACTTGAAACCCCGCCGGGCGAGCGGCGACGCTCGGCCGCATGCGAACCTGCCCGAAATGCAAGACGCAGACGCTCGCGCCGCTGGCGCAGGATCGCGGAGGCGCCCCGGGCGACGCCGTTCCACCCTCGCGTTGCACGCACTGCCACGGCGTCTGGTTGCCGCACGAAGCGATCGGGCAACAGCAGTTGGTCCCCCCTTCGATCGACAGCGAGAAAGCAGCCCCGGCCGCCGACGGGCTCGCCGGATTCTGCCCCCGCTGCCAGGGCCTGCTCGTGCGTGCGCGCTTCGAGGCCGGCCAGACCTTCCATCTCGACCGCTGTCCCGCTTGCGGTGGCGTCTGGTTCGACGCCGGCGAGTGGGCTGCCGTGGCGAGCAGCGAGTGGCTCGCGCACCTCGACGATCTCTGGGATCCGATCTGGCGCCGCCGGGTCCGCGAGCAGCGCGCGCAGGCCCGGCACGTCGAGGAGATCGAAAAGGCGCTCGGCGCGGAGACCCTCCGCTGCCTGCGCATCGCCATCGACGCGCTCCGCGATCATCCGAAGCGGGCGCTCGGTCTCTCGTTCCTCATCGAGAAGCTCCGCTAGAAATCCTCCTGGCTGTTCGCTCCCCGACAGAGCGTGCGCTCCTGCGGACTCGTCGCCAACTTCGGAAAGCGAGGGGTAGGAGGGGGGCTCACATGGGCGGGATCGCGAGGACGGCAGCGCTCTGCGTCGCGCTTCTGGCGTGCACGTCGGTGAAGATGGTCCAGCGGGAAGGCTGCTGGGTGAAGCAGACCGAACGCACGCTGGGAGGAAGCACCGAAGAGCTGGGGTTCTGCACCAAGGCGCGGCCGGAGTGGGCCGAGGATCGCCTGTCGCGGCTGGTGCAGGAGTGCATGGCGCAGGCGGACTTCCGCTGGGAGAACCGGGCGCTGGCGGCGTGGCAGCGCAAGGAGCCGATCCCGCCGCCGGACTCCGACGACCAGATCGCCAAGACCTGCATGAGCCAGGCGGCGTCCGCGCTCGGCCTCGAGGTCCAGAACGACGCGCTCAAGTCCCGGCTCGCGGACGTGAGCCAGGACCGCGAGTCGCTGCGGGGCACCACCGAGAAGAGCCGCGAATTCCTCGAGGAGAGCAGCGACAAGATGATCACCGCGCTCGGCGAGGCGGCCAAGAAGCCGGCGCCCTCCGCGGTGGCGACCGCGACCAGCACCGGAACCGCGAAGACCGAGAGCGACCAGCGCTCGGCGCAGCCCGGCACGCCGCCGCCGCCCTCGACCGTGATCGTCACCGCGCCGCCGGCGACGGTCGTCGGCGCGCCGCAGGCGATGCTTCCCGCACCTGCCAGGCCAGCGGCGAGCCCGTGCCCGGCAACGCCGGCGGGCAAGCTCGCCGGCAAGAAGGCTCCGGCCTGCGAGAAGGCACCGCCGGCAGACCCGGCGGAGAAGACGGCCTCGCGGGATCCGCGCAAGAGCTGATCGCGGCCGCGCGGAGCGGCAGGAACAACACGGGGACGCGGGCAGCAGCGACCTCCGCCCGCGTCCCCGCCCCCCCAGGCGACGGAACCACGGAGCGCGCACCGTCGCCGGCCGGCAGCGGCGAGAGCCTCACGAGGCCGGCAGGTTCGAATCGGCGATCGACTGCGGATCCGGCGGCGGCGCCGAGGCCTTGTCGGGTGGCGCGATCAAGAGCGAGATCGTGTACGCGGCGGCAGCCATCCAGCCGACGATCAAGGTGACCGGAAATCCCCACTCACGCAGCTTGTCCATGTCCTTCGACCTCCCGTTCTCCGCTGCTGGAGCACCCTTCGTGCCAGCGCCGGATCCGGCTGCGGCGGCGGGAAACGGCGATCCGGCGAGATCGCAACCGTGGCGCCACAGGGGCGCTACCGGCGGAAGGACACGGGATCGACGCGGAGCCGCCGCAGCCAGCGCTGCACCTGTGTGCGCGCCTTGCCCAGGCTGCGGGCCACCGCGGTGACGTTGCCGCGATGATCCCGGAGCAGCGCGATCAGCTCGTCGCGCCGCGCGGCGTCAGGGCCCTCGGTCGCCGGGGGAGGCTTCGATTCCGCGGCCGCACGCACCGGATCGGGGAGGTGCTCCAACTCCACCCTCCCGCCGGCTGCGAGCACCAGGGCTCCGGCCAGGCACTGCTGCAGCTCGCGCACGTTCAGCGGCCAGCGGTGGCGGAGAAGCGCGCGGGCGGCCTCGATGCTGAAGGTGACGTCTGCCGGCCCGGCTCTCGTCAGGAGCGCGCCGGTGAGCAGGGCGAAGTCTTCGCGGCGCTCCCGAAGCGGAGCGAGGGTGCAGCGGTAGCCCGAGAGTCGCGCGAGCAGGTCGGGCCGGAACCGCCGGTCGGCGACCAGCGCGTCGAGGTCGCGGTGCGTCGCCGAGAGCACCCGGACGTCGACCTTCACCGCCCGCTCGGATCCCACCGCCCGC
>DASREU010000035.1:0-4769 GCA_035651935.1 Myxococcales bacterium
GAGAAGTGGATGATCCGGAACCCGAACCGCACGCAGCCCCGCTCGAACGCGTGCCGCAGCGCCTGGAAACAGCGTCGCGTCCTCAGGTTCCACACCTCGGGCCGCAAGCGCAGGGTGATGTGCAGCGCACCGTTGCGAAACTTCCCCCGCGGCTCGTGCGGAACCTGCGGCCGGCTCGCCTTCCTCTTCCGCCCCGCGCCCTTTCGCGCTCCACCCCACAGCGGCAACGGCAGCTCTTGCTGACCGGTCTTCATGCTCGCATCGTACAGAGGGGGTCTGACATTCGAATCCGTAGCGCACGAGGAAGAAAAAGCCGCCTGCGCGCTCGGGCCGGATGTCCGCGAATTCAAGTTGCGAGAGCCTCCGGCTCGCGCGGCCGAGTCGGGTATCGTGCGCGTCAGGTGATGTCGGCCTCTTCAAGTTGCAGCCGTTCTCGAGACCTCACGATTCCGCTTCGGGATCATACGGCACACCATCCGCTGCCGGCGCGCGCGTCCGGCCGATGCCGAGCGCAAGCACCAGCAGCGTGAGCGCGTACGGCAGGGCGAGGAACACGCCCTCGAGCCGCAGATCCGAGGCGTGCAGCGAGAACGAGAGCTGGCGCTGGAGCGCGTCGGCGGCGGCGAAGAAGAAGGCGGCTCCGGCCGCGCCGAGAGGCGTCCACTTGCCGAACACCATCGCCGCGAGCGCCATGAAGCCCTGGCCGGCGGGCATCCGCGAATCGAACTGGCCGAGGAGGCCGACGGAGAGCGTCGCGCCGCCCACGCCGGCGAGGATGCCGCTGCCGAGCACGCAGAGCGCGCGCAAGGGAAGGACGCGGACCCCGAGCGTCGCGGCGGCGCGCGGATGCTCGCCCACCGCGCGCACGCGCAGGCCTTGCGGAGTCCAGGCCAGCCAGGCGTGGAAGAGCAGGGGAACCACGAGCGCGGCGTAAGCCAGCGCCGAATGTCCGAAGCGGTCGCGGGGAAGAGCGGGCGACGGCGGGCTGACGCCGCTCGACCCGAACATCGCCTGGAGCAGGTAGGTGACGAGCCCGAGCGCGACGAGGTTCAAAGCGATGCCGCTCACCACCTGATCCGCGCGGAACTTGAGCGAGAGGATCGCGTGCACGGCCGCCGCGGCGGCGCCGGCCAGCGCGCCGCAACCCAGGCCGATCCACGGCGACCCGGAGAAGATCGCCCCGGCAGCGGCGGCGAACGCGCCGAAGCGCATCATCCCTTCCAGCCCGATGTTGACCACGCCGGCTCGCTCGCTGAGAACGCCGCCGAGGGCGGCGAACACCAGGGGCGGGGCGAAATCAAGGATCAGGTTCACGGCTGGACCGTGGGAATCGGAGGGGCGCTCGACGGCGGCAGGGCGCGGCCGCGCAGGCGGAGGAGCACGGGTTGGAAGAGGCGCGGGGCGGCGACCAGCAGGACCGCGAACCCCTGGGTGAGCTCCGCGAACGAAGGGTGGATGCCGACGAGCTGCAGGCGGGTGGCGCCCGCGCGCAGCGCGCCGAAGACAAGCGCGGCGAGCGCGCTTCCCCAGACGGTGCCTCCGCCGACGAGGGCAACTGCGATTCCGTCGAAGCCGTACCCGGTCCGGAAGACGCCGGGGTATCGGTGTTCCGTCCCGAGGATCAACAGGGCGCCCGCGATCCCCGCCAGCGCGCCCGAGAGCGCCATCCCTTCACAGATCCGCCGTCCCGCCGGAATGCCGCTCGCCTGCGCCGCCTCGCGGCCCGCTCCCACCGCGCGCCACTCGAATCCGCGGACGCTGCGCGTGGTCAGGAGCCAGACGCCAAGGGCGATCGCCAGCGCCAGGGGAAGACCGGCGTCGAGCCTGCTTCCCGCGACGAGCCTCGGCAGCCATGCGGCGGGAGCGATCGGCGCGGTGCCGGCGACGCTGACTTCCGCGCCGGAGCCGGAAGCGGCGAGGGGGCCGGCGATGAGCCAGCCGTGGACGAGGTGGATGGCGATCCAGTTGAGCAGGATGGTGCTGATCACCTCATGCACGCCACGGCGCACCTTGAGCCAGCCGGGAAGAAGTCCCCAGAGCGCACCCGCGAGCGCCGCGGCGAGCAGGCTCCAGAGCAGCACGCCGGGAACCTGCGACCGTCCGACGACGGCGGCGGCCAGCGCGCCCCAGATCAGCTGCCCCTCCGCCCCGATGTTGAAGAGCCCTACGCTGAACGCCACGGCGACCGAGAGTCCGGTGAGCAGGAGCACGGAGGTCTTGATCGCGGTCTCGCCGAGAGGGCCGGGGCCGCCGAACGCGCCGGCGGCCAGGTCGGCGAAGCCCGCCATTGCGTCGCGCCCCGACAGGGCGATGGCGGCGAAGCTGAGGATCAGCGAGGCGAGCAGGGAGAGAAGGGCGCCCCAGAGCGGGTCGCGCGCCGGCGCGAAGATCCGGGCGCGCAGCTCAACCAACCGCGGACTCCTGGCCGAGCATGAGCGAGCCGAGTTGCTCGTCGGACGCGTCCGGTGGCACCTCGCCGGTGCTGCGACCGTCGAAGAGCACGAGGATGCGGTCGCACAGCGCGCGGAGCTCGTCGAGATCGAGCGAGACCAGCAGCGCCGCGGCGCCGGCTTCCCGCGCTGCCCGCAGCGCCTCGTGCACGCGTTGCCGCGCCTGCTCGTCGAGGCCGCGGGTCGGGTGCACCGCGACCACGAGGCGAGGCGGAGCTCCGCCGCGGAGCTCCCGCGCCGCAACCAGCTTCTGCTGGTTCCCGCCGGACAGCGCGCCAGCCCGGGCCCGCGGATCCGGCGGCCGCACATCGAACGCGCGGATCAGCTCCAGCGCTTTGTTCCGCCGCCCGCCGAAATCGATGCTCGCCCCGCGGGCATACGGCGGCGCCCGCTGGTTCCCGAGCGCAAGGTTCTCCTCGATGCTGAGGCCCAGGCACAGCGCGCGCCTGCGCCGGTCCTCGGGAAGATGGACGACCCCCGCGGCCCGGGCCGCCGCCGGACTGCGGTGGAACGACGGATCTCCATCCAGCGCCACCATCCCGGTCGCGGGGCGCAGACCCGTCAGCACCTCCGCCAGCTCGGCCTGCCCATTCCCATCGACCCCCGCCACCCCAAGGATCTCCCCGCCGCCAATCCGGAACGACACCCCCCTCAGCGCCAACTTCCCCCGGTCCGACCTGCACACCACCTCCCGCACCTCGAGTTTCGGGGACACAATACGAAACTCCCCGTGCCCGCCGTGACGTGCGGAGTCAGACCTGGCAGCGGGAGTTTCGTATGGTGTCCCCGAAACTCTCGAGAGGCCCATGATGGCGGAGGTGAGTTGGCGGGCGTCGGTTTCGGCGCGAGATGTGGCCTGGAGGAGGTGGCCGTGGCGGAGGACGGCGATCCGGTCGGCGACATCGAGGACTTCGCGGAGCTTGTGCGAGATGAAGAGGACGGAGCGGCCGGCGGCGGCGAGGGAGCGCAAGGTGGCGAGGAGCTGCGCGGACTCCGGCGGGGAGAGGACGGCGGTGGGCTCGTCGACGATCAGAACACGGGCGCCGCGCCAGAGCTGCTTGACGATCTCGACGCGCTGCTGGGCGGCGACTCCGAGCTGGTCGACGCGGGCGTCGATGTCGACGGAGAGACCGAAACGCTGCGCGGCCGCGGCCACCTCGTCGCGGGCGCGCCGCCGGTCGATGAAGCCGAAGCGCCGCGGCTCGCGTCCGAGCACGGCGTTCTCCCAGACCGTGAGCGGCCCGACGAGCATGAAGTGCTGGTAGACGGCGCCGATCCCGGCATCGATGGCGGCGCGCGGGTCGCCGGGCGGCAAGCTCCGCCCGAAGGCGCGGACCTCTCCGGCGTCGGGCGCGAGAAGCCCGGAGGCCACCGAGACCAGCGTCGACTTGCCCGCGCCGTTCTCGCCGACCACGGCGAGCACCTCGCCCCGAGCGACCGAAAGCGAGATGCCGTCGACGGCAAGGACCTCTCCGAAGCGCTTGACGATCCCGGAGAGCTCCAGCGCGTTCACGGGCGCGCCGCCGCGAACTTCGCCAGGTCGTCGAGCGTGGCGGGGACCGGCAGCCGACCGTCCGCGATCCGCTCCCGAAGTTGCTCGACCTCCGCACGGATCGCCTCGCGCCGCGCCGGAGGAATCATCGCGCCGAGCGGCGCGAGCCCGACTCCGCCTTCCTTCACCCCGAGCGCCACGTTGCCGCCCGAGAACCGTCCCTCGAGGACGTCGCGGACAGCCAGGTACACCGCCGCGTCGACGTGCTTGACCATGCTCGTGACGACGTTCTCCGGCGCGACGTGCGACTGATCGCTGTCCACCCCGATCACCAGCTTCCCCGCCTGCTGCGCCGCCTTGATCACCCCCAGGCCGTCGAGGCCGGCGCCGTGGAAGAGGATGTCGCAGCCGCGCGCGTAGAGATCGTGCCCCACCTCCACGCCTTTGCGCTCGTCGTCGAACGTGCCGGTATACGCGACCAGCACCTCCGCCGCCGGGTTCACCTGTCTCACGCCGGCGCGAAAGCCCACCTCGAACTTGCGGATCAGCGGCAGCTGCATCCCTCCGACGAAGCCCACCTTGCCGCGCGTCAGCCTTCCCGCCACCGCCCCGGCGAGGAAGCTTCCCTCGTGCTCGCGGAAGACCACCGCGCGCACGTTGGCGGCGACGGTCGGCTTCCCCGCCGCGTCGAGCAGCGGGCTGTCGATGAGCAGGAACCGGGCGCGAGGGTTCCGCGCGGACACCGCACGCGTGGCGGGCTCCATCATGAATCCCACGGCGACGATCAGCTCCGCGCCTTGATCGACCAGCAACTCCAAATTCGGCTC
>DASREU010000036.1:0-12277 GCA_035651935.1 Myxococcales bacterium
GCCACCCTTTGGTCGTAGGCATCGACGAGCTTCTGCGCATCCGCGTCGTTGCCGACCTGTTCGGTGAGAGGCACGAACGCGGCTTCCGCCCAGGTCGTTCCGGGCGCCGGCTGGGGGATTATCGCCTCGGCCAGCGTCCGCTTGCGCTCTTCCAGCTCGCGAATCTTCGCGTCGATCTGGGGGCGGCGCTGCGGGGAGATCATGGCCTGGGCGCGAAAGCGCGCGATGCGGACGTCGAGGGCCTTCAGCTCCTCGTCGCGGTCGGCCGCGGTCGGAGCGAGCGAGAGGGGACCCTGTCCGAGATGGACGTCGACGCGGAGCAGGCTCTGCCCGTGCCCTTCCACCGCGAGCAGCGGCGGGAGGCCCGGATCCTTGCGATTCGGATCCGCGGCAGGATCGTCCCGCCGTCCGAGCACCACCAGGTCGATGCCCGCCGCTTTCGCGGCCGGCAGCAGCGCCTGCGCGGCGGTGAAGGCGTTGTCGCCCCGGGGATGGAGGAGGACGACGACGAGGCGCGCGCCGCCGTCGCGCAGCACCCGCGCCCGCGCCGCGAACGTCGCCGCGGGATCCTGCTCGAATCCGGCGGCGAAGAGGCCGACCTTCACCGTCCCTGCCTCGGCGAGCAAGGTCGCCCGCGCCCCGGGGACCTGGGCGACGCCGGCATCGAGGAGGGGAATCTTGCCCGCGGTCTCGGCGACGAACTGCGGGCCGAGCGCAAGATCGCGCGACCCGATCGCGCGCGCCGCCGCTTTCAGCAGCTCGTCGCCATGGGCCAGCGTGCGCGCCTTCAGCTGGCGCTGGGTGAGCATCTGCGCCGGCGGCGGGGAGGGGCTCTCGAAGAGCAGGTCGCCGGCGTCGGCGAAGAGGAAGTTCGGCTCGGCTTGCCGGAGCTTGTTCACCAGCGCCACCGCGCGAGGAAGCCCGCCGCGCTGATCCGGAGAGCAGCCGCAAGGGACGATCTGTCCGGCGACGGAGGCGGAGAACACCATCGTCACGCGACCCCCGCCGGCTGGCGCTTGCGCCGTCCGCGCAGGTTCCGGCGCCGGGGTCGGCGGCTTCGGCGCGGCGCACGCCGCGGCGAGAAGGACGGAGATCCAGCGCACAGGCCGTCACTGCTACCAGAGCGACGGCTGCCCTGCCAATCCCGCCCGAAGCTGCTTGCCGCCGCTCCCCTCCGCCGATACAAGCCTCGCTCATGTCCGTCGGGGCCCTCAGTCAGGACGCGCCGTTCGCCGCCCGCGGGCAGCCGCGCGGCGGAGCCCCGGCCGTCGGACATCCCGTACAGCCGGTGAAGCTCGGCCCGCTCACGCTGGCCAACCGGTATTTCCTCGCCCCTCTCGCGGGCGTGTCCGACTGGCCGTTCCGCCTCCTCTGCCGCGAGATGGGCGCCTCCATCGCCCATACCGAGATGATCAGCAGCCACGGCCTGGTTCACGGCGGCGACCAGACCCTCAGCTATCTCGAGCGTCCCGCGTCCGAGCGGCCCTTCGCCATCCAGGTCTTCGGCCATGATCCGGCCGTGCTCGCCGAAGGCGCGCGGGTCGCGGTCGAGAAATACGGCCCGATCGACGCGATCGACATCAACATGGGCTGCCCGGTGAAGAAGGTGTGCGGGCACGGCGCGGGCGCTGCCATGCTCAAGGACGCCGCGTTGGTCGAGCGGACGGTGCGGACGGTGGTGGACGCCGTCGCTCCCTTGCCGGTGACGGTGAAGCTGCGCGCCGGCTGGGACGACGAGCACCGCAACGCGCCGGTGATCGCGATGGCCTGCGAGCAGGGCGGCGCCGTGGCGGTGGGGCTGCACCCTCGCACGCGCGCGCAGATGTACCGCGGCCGCGCCGACTGGGAGCTGATCCGGCGCACCAAGCAGTCCGTGAAGATCGCGGTCTGGGGCTCCGGCGACCTGTTCACGGCCGATGCGGCCCGGCGCATGCTGCAGGAGACCGGCGCAGACGCGGCGCGGATCGCCCGCGGCGCGTGCGGGTATCCCTGGATCTTCCGCGAGCTCCTGGCGCTGGAGCGCGGCGAGTCTCCCCCGGAGGTCACTCTCGCCGAGTGGCGCGGCACCATCCTCCGCCACGTTCGCATGGCGATCGAGGACAAGCAGGGCAAGCACCGGCTGGCGCGCCCGGAAGGAGCGCCGCGGCCGCGCGCGTTCCGGCCGAACGGCGGCCATCTCCACGAGGATCTCGCGGGGCGGGAGGCGGAGCTGGCGGCGATCCGCGAGCTCCGCAAGCACCTCCTCTGGTACACGCGCGGACGGCGCGGCGGCCTCGCCTTCCGGCGCATGGCGCCCGAGCTGCACACCGAGGACGACGTCAGGCGCGCCCTGGACCGCTTCTTTCCCGAAGACGGCTCGGTGCCGATGGAAGTGCGGAGCGAGCCCGAATCCGCGCGGGAGATCACCGCCGATGACTGAGACATGCCGCTGACCGCGCTCGCCCTCGTCCTGCTGGCCGCCGCAACCCCGCAGACGCTCGAGCAGGACTGCGCCAAGGGAAATGCGGCAGCCTGCGACGAGCTGGGGAGCCGCCTGCGCGACGGCCTCGGCGTCCGCCGCGACGAGGGGCGCGCCGCCGCGCTCTTCCGGAAATCCTGCGAAGGCAAGAATGCCGGCGGGTGCGCGGACGACGCGCGAGCGCTCGCGCTCGGCGAGGGACAGGATGCGGATCCGCGCGCGGCGCTCCCGCGCCTGGAGCAGCTGTGCAAGGCGGACAGCGCGCGCGCCTGCGGATACCTCGGCGAGATCTTCGCCCGGGGCATCGGCGGCCCGCAGGACGCGAGCCGCTCGGACGCGCTCCTGGAAGGGGCCTGCGAGAAAGGCGCACCCCGGGCCTGCGTCTCGCTCGCGTCCATCCTGCTCCACGAGGGCAAGTCGAGCCGCGCCGAGGAGCTGGCGCAGCGAGGCTGCGATCTGGGAGAGGTCTCGGGCTGCACGTACCTCGGCGACGTGTTCGCGCGCTCGCACGACGTGGTCCGCGCGGGGGTGTATTTCAGCAAGGCCTGCGAGGCCGGCTCCGCGCACGGGTGCACAGGCCAGGGCTCGTTGCTGATCGACTCGGGCGTGGACGCGAAGAGGGGCCGCGCGCTGCTGCAGAAGGGCTGCGACGGCGGAGACCAGCAGGCGTGCGACGCGGTGGCGAAGCTCAAGTAGCCGCAACGCCGGCGGGAAGTTTCGGCGGATTTCGCGGTTCTGTTACCTTCGAACGGACCCGCAAAGGAAGAGCACCTTGAGCGCACAGCCGGCGACCGACATCCGACTCCTGAACGATCGCATCCAGCAGGAGTCGGGCTTCGTCGAGGCGCTGCTGCAGCAGGCCGGCCAGGTGATCGTCGGCCAGCGGCAGATGATCGAGCGCCTGTTGATCGGCCTGATCACCGGCGGGCACGTCCTCCTCGAAGGCGTCCCCGGGCTGGCGAAGACGTTGACGGTGAAGACGCTCTCGGACTGCCTGCAGCTCTCCTTCAAGCGGATCCAGTTCACCCCGGACCTGCTCCCGGCGGACCTCGTCGGCACGCAGATCTACCAGCCGCAGACGCAGAGCTTCACGGTGAAGAAGGGACCGCTCTTCGCCAACCTCATCCTCGCCGACGAGATCAACCGCGCCCCCGCCAAGGTGCAGAGCGCGCTGCTCGAGGCGATGCAGGAGAAGCAGGTCACCATCGGCGACCAGACCTTCGCGCTGCCCGCGCCGTTCCTGGTGCTGGCGACGGAGAACCCGATCGAGCAGGAGGGGACGTACCCGCTGCCCGAGGCGCAGGTCGACCGGTTCATGCTCAAGGTGAAGGTCGGCTATCCCTCGAAGGAGGAGGAGCTGCAGATCATGGACCGCATCGCCGGCCAGGATCTCCCGCGGCTCCAGCCGGTGGTCACGCCCGAGCAGCTCCGCGGCGCGCAACGGGTGGTGAGCGACATCTACATCGACCCGAAGGTGAAGGAGTACATCGTCAGCCTGGTGGTCGCCACGCGCGATGCGCCCGCGGCCGGCCTGCCGGAGCTGGCCGGGTACATCGAGTACGGCGCCTCGCCTCGCGCCACCATCTACCTGAACCTCGCCTCCCGGGCCCATGCCTTCCTGCGCCACCGGGGATTCGTCACCCCGGAGGACGTGAAAGCGGTCGCCTACGATGTCCTCCGCCACCGCGTCGCGCTCACCTACGAGGCGGAGGCGGAGAACCTCACCGCGGAGAAGGTGATCCAGAAGATCCTCGAGAAGATCGAGGTGCCTTGAGAAGCGATGGCGGCTCCCGCAGACCTCATCCGCAAGATCCGGCGCATCGAGATCACCACCCGGCGCGCGGTGCAGGACACGCTCGCCGGCGGCTACCATTCGGTGTTCAAGGGCCGGGGCATGGCCTTCTCCGAGGTGCGGCCGTACCAGCCCGGCGACGAGATCCGGGCCATCGACTGGAACGTCACCGCGCGCATGGGAGAGCCCTTCGTGAAGGTGTTCGCGGAGGAGCGGGAGCTGACCGCCCTGATCGCCGTCGACCGCAGCGCCTCGCAGGATGCGGGGCTCTCTCGGCAGGCGAAGGCGGAAGTGGCGGCGGAGATCGCCGCGCTCCTCGTGTTCTCCGCCCTGGAGAACGGCGACCGCGCCGGGCTTTTGCTCTTCACCGACCGGATCGAGCGGTACGTCCCGCCGCGGCGGGGCAAGAAGCACGGGCTGCGGCTGATCAGCGAGACGCTCGCGTTCCAGCCGCGCGGGCGCGGGACGGACCTTTCGGCGGCGCTCGGCCACTTGACCAGGGCGCAACGGCGCCGCGCGGTGGTGTTCGTGGTCAGCGACTTCCTCGCCGGCGACTACCAGCAGGCCCTCGCGGTGCTCGCGCGGCGGCACGACGTGGTCCCCGTGGTGGTGACCGATCCGGTGGAGGAGACGTTGCCGGACCTTCCCGGTCTCTGGCCGCTCGCGGACGCGGAGAGCGGCGAGGTGATCCTGGTCGACCTCTCCGACGCGCGCACCCGGCGCGCCTACCAGGAGCGGGCCAGGGAACGCGAGGAGAAGCGGGAGAGGATCTTCCGCCATCTCTCGCTCGAAGGAGTGCGGGTGCGGCCCGGCGACGACTACGTGGCGCCGCTCGCCGCGCTCTTCCGCGCCCGCACCCGGCGGAGGTCGGCGTGATCGCCGCGCTCGCGCTGCTGCTTGCCGCCGGCGCGCTGCCCGAGGCCTCCCCGCTTGCCCTCGAGGTGCACGCCGACCCGGAGGAGGTGACGCTCGGGGAGCACATCGCGCTGCGGATCTCGGTCGAGCACGATGCGCGCGACGTCTATTCGCTGCCGGCGTTCGACCCCGCGCCGCTGGCCACGCCGCCGGGCTCGCCCGCGCCCGCGACGCGCCGCGAGGAGCTGGGCGCGGGCAAGGCCCGCACCGTCTTCGACCTGACGCTCGCCGACTACGGCTCGGTCGACCCGCGCCTTCCGGATCTCAGGTTGGCGGTGAGCGGCACCGACGGCGCGCGCCAGCTCTCGATCCGCGGCCGGCCGCTCAAGTTCCGCAGCCTGGTCGCAGAGGAAGCGCAAGGCTCGCCGGAGCGCGCCCATCACGGACCGAAGCCGCCGGTGCCGGCGTACGTCGCGAGCTTTCTCTGGGCCTGGCTGCTCGGCGCGCTCGTCCTCGCAGCCACCTTGCTGGTCCTCTGGATCCGCTGGAGGCGGAGCCGGGCGCAGGTGCCCGAGGCCCCGCTGGAGGCGCTCTACGACGACGTCGCCCTGGAGCGCCTCGCCGGGCTGCGGTCGCAGGCGCCCTGGGCGCGCGGCGGCGGCCGGGCCGCCATCTTCACCCTCTCGGAGATCGTCCGCGCGTATCTCGGCGAGCGCCTGCGGTTCAATGCCCTCGACCTCACCAGCGAGGAGTTCGTCACCGAGCTGCGGCGGCGCCGCCTGATCGGCCTCGACCTCGCCGAGCTGATCGAGGAAGTGCGCTGGGAAGACCTGGTGAAGTTCGCCAAGCTCGAGCCCACGTCGGAGGAGTGCCTGCGCGGCGTGGATCGGGCCGAGTCGCTCATCCGCCACACCCGCCCGCTGCGGTCGGTCCCGGGAAAGGCCGCATGAGCTTCGGCGCGCTCACCTTCGCGCATCCCTGGGCGCTGCTCGGTCTCCTCGGCGCCGCGCTGGGGATCGTGCTCTTGCGCCGCAGCCGCCGGACCCTGCCCCGCCTGCTGGTTCCCGACGGTTCCGCCGCGAAAGCGCTCCGGCCCAGCCGGTGGGCGCGGCTGTGGTGGCTTCCCGGAGCGCTCCTGATCGGCGCGGTGACGCTGACCAGCATCGGCCTCGCCGGGCCGCGCCTGCGGGCTTCGCGCCGGCAGGATCTCGCCGTCGAGGGCATCGACATCGTGGTGGCGTTCGACCTCTCCACCTCCATGCTCGCCGCCGATTTCCGGCCCAAGGACCGGATCACGGTGGCCAAGGAAGTGCTGCGGACGTTCATCGCCTCCCGGCAGAACGACCGCATCGGCCTGGTGGTGTTCGCGGGCGAGGCGTACACGCAGTGCCCGCTGACGCTCGATTACAAGGTGCTCGATTCGCTGCTGGACCAGGTGCGCACCGGCGTGATCGTCGACGGCACCGCCATCGGCAACGCGCTGGGGACGGCGGTGAACCGCCTGCGCGAGTCCGACGCGAAGAGCCGGGTGGTGATCCTCATCACCGACGGCGACAACAACGCCGGCAACCTCTCGCCGCTCCAGGCGGCGCAGATCGCGAAGGACCTGGGGATCAAGGTCTTCACCATCCTCATCGGCAAGGGCGGGCGCGTTCCGTATCCGACGGGCACCGACCTGTTCGGGCGGACCACGTACGAGCCGGTGGAGATCGACGTGAACCCGGATCTGTTGCAGCAGATCGCCAAGGTGACGGGCGGCGCGTACTACCCGGCGACGGACAAGGAGTCGCTGGAGCAGGGCCTGCGCGCGGTGCTCGACAGCCTGGAGAAGAGCAAGATCTACGAGGCCGGCGGGATCGCGCGGTACGACGAGTGGTACGCGCGCTTCTTCTTCCCGGCGGCGCTCTTCGGCCTGCTCGGGGTGGCGCTGCGGGGAACGCGCCTGCAGGGAGCGCCATGACCGCCCTGCAGACCACTCTGCTCGGGCAGCATCTGCGCGTGCTCACCCCGCTCTTCCTCTTCCTAGCCCCGCTCGGTCTGCTCGCGGGAGCGCTGGCGGCGATCCGGTCCTGGCGGCGGCAGCGCCGGGTCGCCGCGCTGGTTCCCGCCGCCCGCTTCGGCCAGGTGCTCCAGGGCGCCGGCGCGGCGCAAGGAGTGACCAAGGGTTCGCTGCTCGGGGCCGGGCTCTTCTTCCTCTTCCTCGCGGCGGCAGGCCCGCAATGCGGGGAGCGGACGGAGCTGACGAAGCGCACCGGCATCGATCTGGTCGTCGCGCTGGACGCCTCCAACAGCATGCTGGCGCGCGACGTGAAACCCTCGCGGCTGGAGCGCGCGAAGCTGGAGGTGACCGCGCTGCTCGAGCGGCTGAACGGCGACCGGGTGGGGCTGGTGGTCTTCGCCGGCGACGCCTTCATCCAGTGCCCGCTGACGACCGACTACGCCGCCGCCCGCATGTTCCTGCGGGCCGTCGAGCCGATGAGCATGGCCACCCAGGGCACCGCCATCGCGGACGCGCTCTACCAGGCAAAAGAGGTGCTCGAGGGCGGCGGCCGCGGCGACGCGGGCAAGGCGGTGCTGCTGATCACCGACGGCGAGGACCAGCGCGGCGACGCGCTCGAAGCCGCCTCGGCGCTCGGCGAGGCGGGAATCCGCATCTTCGCGGTGCCGGTCGGTGGAACGGAGGGCGAGCCGATCCCGCTCCTCGACCGGAACGGGAACCTGGAGGGGTACAAGAAGGACAAGGAAGGCCGCACGGTGCTCACCCGGACCGACATCGCCGGCCTGCGCGAGCTGACCTCGCGCGGAGGCGGGCTCCTCTTCCAGGGCGCCGGCGCCGATCTCGGGGTGCTCAAGTTCCTCCCCGAGCTGGAAAAGATCCAGAAGGGCGAGTTCGAGTCGCGGCTCTCGGTGCAGTACGACGACAAGTATCCCTGGTTCGCCTGGCCGGCGTTCGCCCTGCTCTGCGCGGCGCTCGCGCTCGGTGAAGGCGGGCTGCTGCGCCGGAGCGCCGCATGACCGCGCTGCTCCTCACCCTGCTCCTCGCGGCGCCGGAGCGCGTGGTGGTGGTGGCGAAGAAGCCGGAGCCGCCGGGGCTGATCCAGCGGCTCCGCAAGCCCCTTTCGCGCGCGTTCCGCAGGCTCCATGAGCGCGAGGACGACGACGTGGCGCGCGGGAATGCCCTGGCAGCGCAGGGCGATCCCGACGGAGCCCTGCGCGAGTACGACAAGGCCCGCGCCCGGCGGCCGGCGGATCCCCGGATCGCGTACGACCGCGCTACCGTCTTGCTGAAGCTGGATCCGAAGGCCGCGCCCGTCGCCGCCGCGGAAGCGTCGCAGGCGCTGCAGAACGGCGACGCCGGGCTGAAGCCCAAGGCGGCGTACAGCGTCGCCCTTGCCACGGAGGCGATGGGGCACGCGGAGGACGCGATCCGCGCGTACGGCGCCGCGCTCGCGCTCGACCCCGACGACGTCGACTCCAAGGTGAATCTGGAATTGCTGCTGCGCGAGCAGGCGCAGACCCGCCAGAGCAAGGCCGGGCAGCCGAAGGAGCAAAAGCCGGCGCAGCAAGGCGGGCAACAGAAGCCGCAGCCGAAGCAAGGCGAGGCTTCCGGCAAGCAGGACCAGCCGCAGAACGACCCGAACGCCGGGAAAGAGCAGCAGCCCGAACCGCAGCAGCAGCCCGGGCAGCAGCAGGCGCAAGACCAGCAGCAGCAAAAGCCGCGCCCCGACAGCGCCCGCCCGGAGAAGCCGATGGACCGGACGGAAGCGCAGCGCTTGCTCGATGCGCTGCGGGCGAGCGAGAAACAGCTCCAGGTGTGGCGGTTCGCGAAGAAGAAGACCGATGCGAGGAAGCGAAGTGATCCCGAGAAGGACTGGTAACGCGCTCTGCGCCCTGCTGCTCGTCGCCCTGCCCGCGCTGGCGGCCGGGGAAGCGATGCTGTCCGCTTCCACCGACGTGCGGGAACTGCCGCTCGACGACACGCTGGTGCTGCGGATCACCGCGAAGTTCGCCTCGCGGGACGAGAGCGGCGAGCTGGACATCCCGGTGTTCGCCGACTTCGACGTGGTGAGTCGCGCGCGCTCGGAGCAGATGAGCTTCTCCTTCGGCGGGGGCGCCTCCTCGATGGCGCGGACGGTGATCACGGAGCTCACCCTCACCCCGAAGCGCGCCGGCGACCTGACCATCGAGCCGGTGAAGCTCGAGTACCGGGGCAAGAAGATCCAGACGGAGCCGATCGCCATCCATGTCCTTCCGGCGGGCCAGGCCGCTCCCGGCGGGGGCGGTCCGGACGCTCGCGCGGATGCCGCCGATCCGTTCGCGGACGTCCATCCCGGGCAGCGCGACCTGCTCCTGCGCGCGGCGGTGGACGACGATCACCCGTTCGTCGGCCAGCAAGTCACCTACTCGCTGTTCCTCCTCGCGCGCACCAACGTGAGCAGCATCGAGAAGCTGGTCAGCCCCCGGCTCGACGGGTTCTGGAGCGTGGACGTCGAGGCGCCGCAGCAGCTGGTGCCCGAGCAGCGCATCCTCGACGGCGTGCCGTACACTTCCTATCTGTTGCGGCGGCGTGCCCTCTTTCCGCTTCGGGCGGGCAGAGCGACGATCGATCCTGCGGAAGTCCAGGTGCTCACCGGATTCGGCATGCTCTTCTCGCGCGGCACCTCGCGGCGGTCGTCGCAGCCGCTGCAGATCGAGGTGCAGCCGCTGCCGCCCGGCAAGCCGCCGGGATTCGACGCGGGGAACGTCGGGCAATGGACGCTCACCGCCACGGCCGATCCGGCGGCGGTCGGGGTCGGTCAGCCGATCACCTTCCGGCTGGTCGCCAGCGGCCGCGGCAACGTCCGCGACCTGCGCCTGCCGAAGCTCCCCGAGATCCCCGGTGTGCGCGCCTACGACGCCACCACTTCCGACAAGGAGTCGATCGAGCGCGGGCGCGTCAACGGGACGAGGACGATCGAACAGCTGCTGGTGCCCGAACGGACCGGCGCCCTGGAGATCCCCGCGCTCTCGATGGACGTCTTCGATCCCGTGCTGAAGCAGTACCGGACGCTGAAGACGGAGCGGATCCCGCTCCGGGTCACCCCGGCCGAAGGGGCGCAGGCCGCGGCCGCGTCCGTCTCGCAGAACCTGCTCTCCGCGGGCGGCGTCCGCCCCATCCGGCTGCGCCTTTCGACGGTGGACCGGGCCGCGCCGCCCTGGACGCAGCCCTGGTTCTGGCCGCTGCTCGGCATCCCGCCCTTCGGCGTCGCCGTCGGGCTCGGCTTCGCCGGATTGCGGCGGCTGCTGCAGATCGATCCGGGCGAGAAGCGCGTGAAGCTGGCGCGCGGCGCGGCGGCGAAGCGGCTCAAGGGCGCCCGCGCGCTCCTCCAGCGCGGCGAGGCGCTGGCGTTCTACGCCGAGGTGGCGCGGGCGGTGACCGGGTACCTGCTCGACAAGCAGGGCATCGCGGCCGCCGGCCTCACCCGCGAGGAGCTGGCGGCAGCGCTTCGCGCCCGCGGCCACGGCGAGGAGACGGTGCGCAGGCTCGTCCGGGTCCTCGACGACTGCGACCGCGCGCGCTTCGCTCCGGGGAGCGGCGAGGCGCCGGCGCGCGAGGCGATGCTGGGACGCGCGGACCAGGTGCTGAACGAGCTCGATCGGGGTCGCGCGTGACGCTGCTGCTCGCCCTGCTCGTCGCCGCGGCCGAGCCGCCCGGAACGCAGCTCTTCGCCGACGCGAACGCGGCCTTTCTCTCCGGCGACCTCTCCCGCGCGACGGCCGCATACGAGGCGCTGATCTCCGAAGGAGTGACTTCGCCCGCGCTGGAGACGAACCTCGGCGCCGCCTGGCTCCGGCAGGGCAAGCGCGGGCTCGCGGCGCTGCACTTCGAGCGGGCCCTGTTCCTCGATCCCGGCGACGAGGATGCGCGGGCGAATCTGCTGGAGGTCCGGCGGGGGAACGTCGACCGCCTGGAAGGTGAGCCCGAGGACGGCGGAGCGGAGACGCTCGCGCGCCTGCTCGCGCCGCTCCCCGCGCATGCGTCGGGGATCGCGCTCGTGATCCTCTGGGCCGCGGCGTGGGCGCTGCTCGGAGTGCGCGCGCTGCGCGGCGGGTCGAGATGGGTCTCGCTGGCGACCGCGGGATGCTTCGCCGGAGCGGCGCTTGCGGCGCTCGTCTCCTGGGGCGCGGCTGCGGGCCGGCGGATCGCGATGCACCGGGGCGTGGTGGTCGCGCAGTCCGTGCCGGCGCGCGAGGGGCCCGCGGAGAAGAGCGTCAGCCGTTTCGAGGTCCACGAAGGGACCACGGTGCAGGTCGACGACGAGGATTCCGGCTTCCGCCGCGTGAAGCTCGCGAACGGCCTCACCGGCTGGGTGCCGGCGCCCTCCGTGGAGCTCGTCGTCCCTCCGGGCTGGGCAGGTCGTCCCGTGCTCACCGGATCCGCGCGCGCCGAGCGGCCCTGATCCACCGCCTCGCCCGAACACCGGAATCGCGACAGGCCACGCGCTGACGGCTTCGTTCAGGGTCGGGCGAGTGAGTCGAGGCCCTCGCGGCCGATGTTCGGATCCCAGACGTAGATGGTGTCGGAGACGAGGTTCTCCGCGTGGTACGGGTCCTTCGCGAGCAGCGCCGCGATCTCGGAGGGGTCGTCGATCCGCAGCAGCAGCGCGCCGCCTTCGCGGGGCACGAAGGGCCCGGAGCACACCATCTTCCCCTGCGCGTGCAGCTCGCGCAGGTAGGCACGGTGGCGGTCGACGGTCTTCTGGATCCGCTCCATCGGAGCGAGGTACTTCAGCGCGACGAAGGCATAGAGGGCCATGCCGCGGCTTTTAGCACCCCTTGCGGCGCTTCCGGGAGCTGCGGCGCGTCGGGCGCTCCGGAATCGACAGGCGCGACATCCGCTCCTCGGCCTCCGAGAGGAGCCCCGCCGCTTCGGCCAGGGCCTCTTCGGCGGCGAGCCCGTAGACGAGAGCGTCCGACAGCTCGGTCTCGATCAGGTCGCGGATGTCGATCTGCGGCATGAGAAATACGGTAGACCGCGGGTCCGACATGGCAACTTTTCCTCTCCTGATGCTGCTCGCCGTCGTGCAGACCCCCTCCAACCGGGCGCGGGAGGTAGCGACGCGGCTCCCGTTTGCCTACCGCGCGTACCTGGAATTGCGCCGCGAGGCGGGCTCCATCGGCGACCCCGCCCT
>DASREU010000037.1:0-3550 GCA_035651935.1 Myxococcales bacterium
AGCGCCGGAGAACGACGGGCCCGGCGCGAGCTTGAGGATCGCCTCGCCGCCGTTCCAGCTGCTGAGGCCGATGGTGTTCCCGGTGGCGACGAAGAGCGACCCGCCCATCGCGGCCACGCCGCCCATCGACCAGATCCCGCCGCCGTGTCCCGTCCGGTAGGCCGCCGGCGGCTTGGCGCCGGTGGTGTCGATCCCCACCACCCAGCCGGCATAGTTGCCGCAATCGCCGAAGTGGCCGCTGTAGGGGACATGGAGGATGCCGCCCTGGAGCGCGAGCGCGCCGCGCTGGTTCTGCACCGCGGAGGTGAAGCCCGGCACCGACGAGTCGAGATCGACGGGGGTTCCCTGGATGGTTCCGTCCGTCACCGACAGCGTGAAGATGCGATGCCGCGGGCCGGTGATCATCGCGTCGACGAACAGCAGCTTGCGGCCGGCGTCGATCACCGGCGTCCCGATGATCCCGAGAGGGTCCACGTTCCCGCAGGGCAGCTCCGAAAGCGCGGCAGGCGCGGCCACCACGCGCGACCACCGGCGCGCGCCGGTGATCGGGTCGAAGGCGATCACCTCGTTGCGCTGGGTCGCGACGATCAGCAGATCCTGGCCGCCGTCGCCGCCGTCCCAGTACAGGGGCTGCGCGTAGACTCCGCCCTGGAGGGCGGCGCTGAAGGCGGTGTCCGCGCGCAAGCCCCGGATCGCCTCGCGGGTGAGCGACGCGTCGGTATAGACGCCGCTTCGCGCGGCGTCGCCGTGGTGCTCGAGCACGCTTGCGCGCACGCCGGGAGGGAGCTGGTCGCCGCCGTCCGCGGTGCCCGGTCCGCCGGCGTCTGGCTGCGCCCCGGGCCGTGGCGCAGGGCAGGCGATCAGGGCGGCGGCGAGGAAGAGGACGGCTCTCATGCACCGACGGTTACGATGCTGCGGCGGGGTGGTCAACCGGGGTTCCGAAGTCGGGGCCCTGTGATACATCGACGCCATGACGGCCGAGGCGATGCTGGAGCAGATCCGCGCACTCTGCGCCCAGGTGCGCAACGCCCAGGTGCGGGCCCTCCTGCTCGCCTTCCTCGATGACGAAGCGCTGGTCCGGGCGTTCGTGCGCGCCCCGGCCGCGAAGAGCATCCATCACGCGTTCGAAGGCGGCCTCTGCGAGCACACCCTCTCCGTCCTCCAGCTCGGCTGGAGGATGTGCGACCATTATCCGCAGCTCGACCGCGACCTGGTGACGGCGGGGTGCCTGTTGCACGACATCGGAAAGGCGCGCGAGATCTCGCCGGAGCCGGGGTTCGAGTACACCGACGAAGGCAAGCTGGTGGGCCACCTGGTCCTCACCTGCCAGCTCATCCGGGAGAAGGCGTCGCGCATCCCCGACTTCCCGCGCGAGCTGGAGTGGCGCATCACGCACCTCGTCGCGGCGCACCACGGGCGGCGCGAGTACGGCAGCCCGAAGGAGCCGGCCACGCTGGAGGCGATGGTCGTGCACGCGCTCGACGAGCTGGATACGCGGATGAGCTCGTTCGGACAGCTCTTCGCGCAGGCACAAGGGCCATGGACCGACCGGAAGAACATCTACGGACGGCAGCTGCTCGTTCCGCCGCCGCCCGCGCCGGACGACCGCCGGTTTCCAGGGCCGGGGCTCTACCGCGAGGGGAAGTGATGCAGCCCTTCCAGCGCACCGCGGCGGTGTTCGACATCGACGACTCGCTGCTCGACGGCAACGCCGGGACGATCTTCACCTGGTTCCTCTACTCGAACCGGGAGATGGCCCCCGCCGTCCGGTCGCAGGTGCCGCGGGCACTCTACGAATACGCCCGCAAGCGTCTCAGCGAGGCCGACATGGTGGCGCTCGGCTCGCGCTGCCAGCAGGGGATCCGCGCCGACCGGCTGCGGGACCTCGCCCGCAAGTGCTTCGACCGGCACATCAAGAAGCGCGTCACCCAGCAGGGGCTCCGCACGGTGCGGCGGCATCTCCTCATGGGCCACCTGGTGCTGGTCGCCTCGGGCTCGCCGCAGTTCATCATCGACGAGCTGGGCCGGTTCCTCCACGCGCACGAAGCGGTCGGGACCCGCGCGGTGATCAAGCAGGGGCTCTCCACCGACGAGCTCGTGCCCCCCATCGTCTTCCGCGAGGGCAAGCGCGAGCGGGTGAAGGAGATCCTCGCCCGCCACGGGATCGACGTCGCCCGCTGTTACCTCTACTCCGACTCGGTCGCCGACACTCCCCTGTTCGAGGAAGTGGGCTACCGCGTGGTGGTCAACCCGAAGCCGGCCTTCCGCGCCGAGGCCCTCCGCCGCGGCTGGGAAGTCGTCGAATGGAAGGGCCGCTGGAAGACCGAAGCCGCCGAAGACGCCCTGAACGAAGAATGGCTCAGCTGGGAAGCCTGAATTTCGGCTACTTCTCGGGGGAGAAGCCGGAGTCGGCGATTGCCTTGTCCAGGTCGGCGCGCTTCACCTTGGTGTCGTCGTAGGTGACCTTCACTTCGTGCTTCGTCTTGTCGGCGGAGACGGTGGTGACGCCCTTCACTTCCTTGAGGGCGGATTCGGTGCGGGCCGCGCAGCCGCCGCAGTGCCAGCCGGAGACCTTGATGGTCTCGGTCTTGTCGGCGGCGAAGGCGCCGAACGCGAGGGCGGAGGCGAGGAGCGAGCCGGCGATGAGCTTCTTCATGGGGGCCACCTTTCGAGGCGTTGGACGTCCGGGATCGAGGGGGGATTCAAGGCGATCTGCCCGGCAGGCGCAAGGCGGCCCGTGCGTTCGCGGTGGTGGCGCGCGCAAGGTCGTCCGGCGGCAGCCCGCGCAGGGTGGCGAGCGCCGCCGCGGTCGCGGTCACGTACGCGGGTTCGTTGCGCTTTCCCCGGTGCGGCACCGGCGCCAGGAACGGGCAATCGGTCTCGACCAGGATGCGGTCGAGAGGGGCCCGCGCGGCCGCGTCGCGCACCGGCGCGGCGTTGCGGAAGGTGATCACGCCGGAGAAGCTCAGGCTCATTCCCAGCGCGAGATACCGCTGCGCCGCCGCCCAGTCGCTGGTGAAGCAGTGGATCACCCCGCCGTCCGGACCCAGCTCCTCGCCCAGAATCCGGGCAGTCTCGACGTCCGCTTCGCGCGTGTGCACCACGAGGGGCTTTCCGAGCTCCTTCGCCAGCCGGATCTGCCGCAAGAACACGGCGCGCTGCACGTCGCGCGGCGAATGGTCGTAGTGGAAGTCGAGCCCGCACTCCCCGACGGCCACCACCTCCGGGTCGGCGCAGATCCGCCGGAGCTCGTCGAAATCCGCTTCGCTGGCCTTCGCCGCGTCGTGCGGGTGGATCCCGGCGGTCGGCGAGAAGAACGACCGATCCTGCTTCGCCAGGCGCACCGCCTCCGTCGCCCCGGCCATCCCGATGCCCTCGCGCCATTGCCCGACGACCACCACGTGCACCAGGCCGGCGGCGCGCGCGCGCTCGATCACCTGGTCGCGATCCCCGTAGGAGTCGAGGTGCGCGTGCGAGTCAACCAGCATTCGCCTGCACTTCCACCAGCAGCTCCTGGCAGAGCTGCTGCAGCTCGGGCGGCGCGTCCGCG
>DASREU010000038.1:0-9452 GCA_035651935.1 Myxococcales bacterium
AGCGGGGACGCCTCTCATCGCCGTTCTTCAAGCCGGACTGGAACCCGGATCTGCTCCTCTCGCAAAACTACGTCGGCCACCTCTGCGCCGTCCGGCGGTCGCTCCTGCTGGAGATCGGAGGCTTCCGGGAGGGCTTCGAGGGAAGCCAGGACTACGACGTCGTGCTCCGCACCTCCGCGCGGACGACCCGAATCCGTCACCTGCCATTCGTCGCCTATCACTGGAGGTCAGTCGCCGGGTCCACCGCACGAGACGTCAGGGCGAAATCGTACGTCACATCGGCCGCGACCCGCGCGCTCCAGGAGCACATCGGGGCCTCCGCGCGCGTCGAACCCGGCCCGCTCCCCACCACGTACCGTGTCCGATGGCCGGTCCCCGCGGATCCGCCTCTCGTCAGCCTGATCGTGCCTACCCGCGACGCGAGGAACGTGCTCGAGCCCTGCATCGAGTCGCTGCTGGCGAAGACGTCGTACCGCCGATTCGAGCTGGTGGTGGTCGACAACCAGAGCACGGACCCTGCCACCCTCGAGTACCTGCGTGAGCTGCAGCGGCGTCAGGCGGCGCGGGTCGTCCGGTTCGATGCGCCGTTCAACTTCTCGGCGATCAACAACTTCGCCGTGCGCGACGCCGCTCACGGCGAGCTGATCGGATTGCTGAACAACGATCTGGAGGTCATCGAGCCTGGCTGGCTCGAGGAGATGGTCTCGCAGGCGCTGCGGCCCGACATCGGCGCGGTCGGCGCACGGTTGCTGTATCCCGATGGCACGATCCAGCATGGCGGCGTCCTGCTCGGCATCTCGGGCGCCGCCGGCCACGAGCACAAGTTCCTCCCCCGCGCTGCGCCGGGATACTTCGGCAGGGCACAGCTCGTCCACGACGTGTCCGCCGTCACCGCTGCGTGCCTCCTCATCCGCCGCGACACGTATTTGAAAGCGGGCGGCCTGGACGAGTCGTTCCCCATCGCGTTCAACGACGTGGACTTCTGCCTCCGGGTCCGGGCGCTCGGCCTTCGCAACCTCTGGACGCCCTTCGCCACGCTCGTGCACCACGAGTCGAAGAGCCGCGGTCTCGAGGACACGCCGGAGAAGAAGGCGCGGTTCGCCGACGAGAAGCGGCGCTTGAGCGAACGCTGGGGCGATGCCTTGCTGGACGACCCGGCCTACAACCCGAACCTGTCGCTGGACGCCGAGGACTTTTCCCTCGCCTGGCCCCCGCGCGTGCGGAAGCCCTGGTTCTGAGTCAGCGAGGCGAAAGCTTGTCCACGCGCGCGCGCACCGCTTCCAGCTCCGCGCGAAGGAGCGCGCACTCCTGCCCCAACCTCCGCGCCCGCACCAACGCGTTGGACAGCGCGATGGTCAGCGACAGCACGTTGATGGCCAGGTAGAGAATGGCGAGCGCGAACAGCGCGTTCGACGGCACCTGCACCGCGATCGCGCGCGCCAGTTGCTCCAGCAGGCGGGGATAGAGGACGAACACCAGCACCACGCCTGTGGACACCAGCCAGAGCAGGCTCTCGCGCAGGCTCAAGCGCTGCAACCGCACCAGGTAGACGACCCAGGCGAAGAACGCGACGAGCGTGGCGCCGGCGACGATCTGCAACTCGAGTGGAAGCAGCGGATGAGTCATCCCGTGATCTCCGCGTGCCTGCGCCGGTCCGCGGGCAGCAGCAGCAGGGCCAGCGAGACCTTGATCAGGTAGTACAGCGTCCTGCCCGCGCCGATGCTGCTCCTCCCGTGCTGTCGCGTCCGCATTGCCACGGGGATCTCGCGCACCGCGAGGCCAGCGCGGATCGCGAGCGCAATCGCCTCGGGTTCGGGATAGTCGGACGGGTAATTCGCCGCGAAGAGCGCGATCGCCCGTCGACCCGCGACACGAAACCCGGAAGTCGGATCGGTCACGCGCGCTCCGCACCGTACGCGGAGGAACCAGGAAAGATACCTGCTGCCCGCCCGACGGACGACGGTCGAACGGAAGCCGCCCGCTTCCAGGTAGCGCGAGCCCACCACGAAGTCGGCGCCGCCGGAGGAGACGATCTCGAGCGCACCCGCAAGGAACCGCGGATCGTGCTGCCCGTCGGCATCGATCTGCGCCGCCACATCGTATCCGTGCTGCCGGGCG
Organism: Myxococcales bacterium; assembly: GCA_035651935.1. Taxonomy (GTDB): domain Bacteria; phylum Myxococcota; class Myxococcia; order Myxococcales; family 40CM-4-68-19; genus 40CM-4-68-19. Next base: position 2,119 of record DASREU010000038.1, read on the forward strand.
AACAGGTATCCGGTCTGCACCGCGCCGCCGATGCCGAGATTGAACGGCAGCCGGAGCACGAGGGCGCCCTGTTCGCGCGCGATGCTGCCCGTCCCGTCGGTCGAACCGTCGTCGACGACGCAGACGTCCCACCCGGGCACCTCGCGCCGCAGTTCCTCCAGCACGCGGCGGATGTTTCCGGCCTCGTTGTAGGCAGGGACGATGGCGAGCGCGCGCATCCGTTGCTCTCTATCACTTCTCCAGGAGTCGACGCAGCGCGGTTCCGGACTCCAGGTACCGCGCGCGGCAGGCTGCAGGGGCCCGGCCATCGGGGCGAATGACCAGGTGTGCGTCGAGGAACCGCGCGGTAGCGCCCGAGCACTCGATGCCCCCGACCATCCGGCTGTTGAGGGCGAATGCCCAGGACCGGGAAGGATCGGAGGGGACTTCCAGGGAGAGCGCGCGAACCCCGGCGCGGACCGTCGCCTCCCCCGGGCAGGAATAGTCGAACCCGAGCGCGCTGTCCGGAGCTCCCTTCGCCACGCCGACGGCGCAGACCGGAGTGCGCCGCGACCACAGCCGCAGCTCGCCGGCAGGCTGCGACGTCCACTCGGATGCGCACGCCGGCTCGGGCGCGTCCCGCGGGTACATCAGCAGATGATTCACCCCCAGGGCGGCGAGGCGGCGGCTGCAAGGCGACAGCGCAATCCGGATCGCATCCGGAGAGAGCATCCGCGTCCGGGCTGGCGGCAGCTCGAAGTTGTAGTGCAGGTACCGGTTGTAGACGTCCTCGGTCAGCCCGGGTGACTCGGGCGCGAGGAAGCGGAACAGCGCCAGATCGGGAGAGGTCAACGTTCCGCCGAGCATGGGCCAGCCGAATGCCGCGAGGTAGGATCCGAAATGGGTCGAGTAGTCCATCACACGCCCCGGCGCGCGCGCGAGGGCGGCATCGACCACCCGATGCCCGTCGGCTCTGGCGAAGAGCTTGCGGCTCTGCACCAGCGGGTTCACCCGGTGATTCGCGAGAACCACCGCGCCAACCCAGGCGGCGAGCAGGACGGTCGCTCCGCGGGGCGTTCCGCAGAGAAGCGCGCCGGCGCCGAGCAGCAGCGCCGCGAACGCGATCGGCGGGATCCAGGCACGCGCGTAGCAGCCTTCCAGCGGTTCGAGGCGGATGTGCTGCCTCGCGAGCAGCGCACAGGCCGCGATGGCCGCCACCCCGATCCATCCGCGCCAGCGAAAAGGTTCAGGGTGCGGATCGGACAGCAGCGACGCCAGGACGCGGGCTGTGAGCAGGGCCGCGGAGATGCCGTACGCCATCCATGCCCGTGCTGCGGGCGACCATTGCAGGAGCGTGACGCGGCCGAACCATCCGGGGAGCGGAAGGAACAGCCAGGCGCTCAGGACCGCGAAGGCGGCGAGACTCGCAGGGCTGTTCCGGGCCAGCCCGGCGAAGGCGCGGCGGACGCGCGCGCTGACCAGGGCCAGCGCTGGAAGGAGCAGCAGGGGAAGCACCTCGATGCTCGACGACTCGCACGCGTTGCTCAGCTCCAGCGTGAGCTCCCGCTCCGGTCCGCAGTGCACCGGAGCGGAGGTCGTCAGCGAAGGCCAGACCATCTCCAGCACGCGCGCCAGAGGCAGCTCTCCCGCGCTCGCCACGCGGCCGCCCGGATATACGGTATGAGCGACGAGAGAGAGATACGGCAGCTGGTAGAAGAGCCCGACCGCCGCGCCGGCCGCGACGACGCCGACCAGCCACGCCGCGAGGGCGATTCGCCGGCGGCGAACGCCAAGATCGAGCAGGGCTGCGCAGACGACCCAGAGCGCCGGCGCCCAGACCGGCGGATAGAACACGCAGAAGCTGCACGCGGCGGTCCATGCCGTGAGCAGGATCCGCGTTGGCTTCGGCTCGCGCAGCGCCCGGGCTGCGAAGCCGCCGGTGAGGCAGAGCAGCCCGATGAAGCCGATCATCGTCGTCGAATGCCACCAGGCGAACGCGCTGGAGAAGAACAGCGCGACGGCGACGACCGCTGCCACCCGCCTGTCCTCCACGAACGCGCTGAGAAGCGCGTAGAGACCGAAGAGGAGCACTGCATCCCGGAGGAACCAGCGCGCGCCGTGCGACCAGGGCGTGGGAACGAGGTACGCCCAGGTCAGGGGACGAAGGGGCAGTCCCCAGTCCAGGACCGGGATCTCGTACGGGTTCCGCTGCAGCTCGCCGAGCCCCTCGTTGAGGTTCACCAGGGGCAAGCCCGCGAGCTGGTTCCCCCTCGCCTTCGGCGTCTCGACCGCCCACTCGTCGCTCCGGATCCCCCGCGAAGTCCCCCACACCTCGCGCTCGGAGGCGCGTTCCGCCGCGGTGAAGAGCGGATCGTACTTCTCCACGCCGAACAGCCACGAACTTCCGGTGAGCCCGCCGATCCCCAATGCCGCGACGGCGACCAGGAGCGCCGCGAACCAGCGCGGCATCAAGGCACCAGCACCACTTTCCCGAAGCTCTCCCGCGACTGCAGCCGCTCGTGCGCGCGGCGCGCCTGCGCGAACGGGACCTCCCGATCGATCACCGCCTTGAACTCGCCCGACTCGAATCCCTTCAGGATCTCCCCCATCTCCCGCGCCAGCAGCTCGCCCTCGCCCCAGAGCTGCCCCATGTTCACGCCGAACAGCCCCTTGTTGTCCGGCAAGAGCTGCAGCGGGTGGAACCAGGGCATCTTCAGCACGGCGACCATCGCCGCGAACAGGTTCCGCTTCTCCCCGGAAACCGTGGCGCTCGCGCCGTACATCATCAGCTTTCCCACCGGCGCCAGGCAGCGGAAGCTCTTGCGGAAGGTCCCCACCGGATCGAGCGCGACGTCCACGCCGCGGCCTCCGGTGATCCGCTTCACCTCCGACTCGAAATCCATGTTCCGGTAGTCGATCGCCTCGGAAAGCCCCATCTCGCGGAGCCGCACGTGCTTGCCCGCCGAGGCGGTGCCGATCGACCGGGCGCCGACCCTCTGACAGATCTGCACCGCCGCGGTCCCCACGCCGCCTGCTGCGCCGTGGATCAGGACGGTCTGCCCGCGGCGCAGGTTCCCCAGCTCGACGAGCATGTGCCAGGCGGTCAGCCAGACCACCGGGATCGACGCGGCCTCGACGAAGCCGAGCCGGGACGGAATCGGAAGCGCGAGCGCCGCGGGCACGCAGACCAGCTCGCTGTGCCCGCCGAACTTCGTCATCGCCAGCACCTTCTCGCCGGCGCGCTCTGCCGGAAGATCGATCTCTCCGGCGACCTCGTAGCCCATCGTCGCCGGCAGCTTCGGCGCGTCCGGGTACATCCCGACGCGCGCCATCACCTCGGCGAAGTTCACGCCGGCAGCGCGGACGCGAATGCGGACTTCTCCGGGCGCGGGCTGCGGGTCGGGCGCCTCGCGAACCTCGAGCACCTCCGGCCCACCGCGGCGGGTGATCACGACCTGTCGCATTCGCCGCCAGCTTGCGCCGGCCGGAGCCGGCTTGCAATCGCGCGCGTCGCTTATTGGGCGGCCGGCTTCGGGCGATCCGTCGCTCCGGCGGCTGCTGCCGGCGGGCGCGCCCAGGGCGAAGACAGCACCGGCGGTCGGCCGGTGTCCTTGCGCGTCCGCTGCAGCTCGATCTCGCTCACCAGCACCGTCGGGGCCACCGTGCTCACCGGCACGTACCCGCTCTCCGCGCCGCAGTAGCCGTTGAACACCCGCTGGTCGTCGCCGGTGGCGATGATCTTGTTGATCGAGAGCAGCGGCGTCCCGACGATCTCCACGCCGCGCACCAGCGTCTCCGCCCCGGTCGCCGCGTCCACCTTGTAGACCAGCCGCGGCTGACCCTTGAACGCCTGGTATGCGTAGCCGCTGGTATCGGTATTCCCGCCGGTGACGTCACGGATGATCAGCCCGAACGGCTTCTCCTGCCGCTTCGCCTCCGCGATCAGCGCTTCCTTCAGCTTCGGCCAGGGCAACGTCCGCGAGGACTCGACGATCAGGTTCGACATGCGGGCCACCGGATCGCGCCCCGGGGCCGACCGGCCATGCCCGTTCGAGTGCGGCGGGACGCCCTCGACCGGGGCGCGCGACATCAGGAACGACTTGAGGACGCCCTTCTCCACCAGCGTAGCGCGCTGCGCGGCGACGCCCTGATCGTCGAACTCGTAGTAGCCATTCAGCGACACCGGCCCCGCCGCACGACGGGTGGGATCGTCGAGGATCGTGAGGAAGAAGGGCAGGATCGGCTTTCCCACCTGCCCTTTGAACGTGTGCCCGTCCTTGTCGTCGTTCTGCCGCTCGCCTTCCAGACGGTGTCCGACCGCCTCGTGGAAGAGCACGCCGGCCGCCTCCGGCTCCAGCAGCGCCGGCCCGGTGTACGGGTCGAGCACCGGGGCCTTCTGCAGCGCGATCAGCTCGCCGACCATCGCATCGATCCGCTTCGCCAGCTCGGCGCCGCGGGGCAGCTCACCCTGCTTCGCGCCGTAGAAGTCGCGGCTGTTCTCCAGCAGCATGCCGTCCGGAGCGCGCGCCCAGGCCTGCACGTGCAGCGCGTAGATCACCCTCTCGGTGACCAGCCGGGTGCCCTCGGTGCTGGCGAACTCGCGTTCCTCGTGGTCCACCGACGCGCGCATCTGCGAATCGAACAGCTCGGGATGCGAAGCCAGCCGCTGCGTCTGCTCGCGCAGCTCGCGCTCCCATCCCGCGTGATCGAAGGGAAACGCCAGCGGAGGATCCACCGAGATCCGCGGCTCCTCGCGGGAGAAGCTCGGCGGCGTGTCCGGATCGTCGGGGCGGTACACCTGCTTTCCCTTCTTCTTCAGGAAAGCGGAGAGCGACTTCTTGTACGTCTCGTCGGTGAGGAGCCAGAGCGCGTTGCGCAGCGCCTCGGGATCGTCGTCGAGCGGCGCCTCGCGGCCCGCCGCGTATCCCGAGTCCGCCCCGTCGAAGTCGAACATCTCCTGGGCGCCGCTGTTGTCGAGCTCGTAGCTGCCCACGCGCACGTCCACGTGAAGACGGCGATCGCGCCGCCTCCGGTCGAGGAACACCGCGCCGTACTTGGCCCCGACCTCCTGCGTGTCGATGCCGCGCACCGCGTAGCTGACGAAGTAAGGCGCCTCGTGCCCGCGCAGCTGGAGGTTCTTGTGCGCGCGCTCGAGCTCGTTGGCCATCGCGCCGAGCTGCCGCTGGCGCGGGTCCTTCGGATCGGGCGTGAAGGCCAGGGCGACGGCGAGGAGCAGGGAAAGCATCCTGCCTTTGTAACCCCGGGCGCCGCCGGCATGGAGGAAAAAGGTCGCGGGCGGGCCGCCCGGAATCGGCCCTGCCCGCGCCCTGCCCCTGCGAGGGGCCTCCTACGCCGTGCGGATCTTGTCGCGCCCGAAGGTCACGTTGCGGGTCGCGTTGCGCGTGTCGATCACGAGCTTCGCGTCGCGCACCAGCTGTCCGTAGTCGATGGAGTCGTGATCGGTGGCGATCACCACCACGTCCGCCTCCTGCACGGCGGAGAGCGGCTCGCTCTCCATCTCCAGCATGTACTTCGGCTGGTGCCGCATCTCCTTCATCTTCGGGCAGTACGGATCGTGGTAGCCGACCCTGGCGCCCTTCTCGCGGAAGAGCTCGATCAGCCGGATGCTGGGGCTCTCGCGGAGATCGTCGATGTTCTTCTTGTAGGCGAGACCGAGGATCAGCACCTTGGCGCCCTTCAGCGCCTTCCCCTGCTCGTTCAGCGCCTCCATGGTGCGCTCCACCACGTGGTGCGGCATCTGCCAGTTGATCTCGCCTGCCAGCTCGATGAACCGGGTGTTGAACTCGAACTCGCGCGCCTTCCAGGTCAGGTAGAAGGGATCGATCGGGATGCAGTGCCCGCCGAGACCGGGCCCCGGGTAGAAGGGCATGAAGCCGAACGGCTTGGTCTTCGCGGCGTCGATCACTCCCCAGAGATCGATATTCATCCGCTCGCAGAGCAGCTTCATCTCGTTGACCAGGGCGATGTTCACGCAGCGGAAGATGTTCTCCAGGAGCTTGGTGAGCTCCGCTTCCCGGGTGCCCTTCACCGGGACCACGCTGGTGATCGCGCTCGCATACAGCGCGCAGGCGAGCTCGGTGCACTGCTTCGTGTACCCGCCCACGACCTTGGGGATGGTCGCGGTGTTGAAGTTCGGGTTGCCCGGATCTTCGCGCTCCGGGGAGAAGGCGAGGAAGAAGTCGATGCCCGCGCGGAGCCCCGAGAGCGACTCGAGGATCGGCTTGACCACCTCGTCGGTGGTCCCCGGATACGTCGAGCTCTCCAGCACGATCAGCTGCCCCGAGCGCACGTACGGCCCGATCGCCGTCGCCGTGTTCTCGATGTACGTCATGTCCGGTTCGCGGTTGGCGTTCAGCGGCGTCGGCACGCACATGATCAGCACGTCCGCCTGGGCCGCCTTGCGGAAGTCCATGGTGGCCGCGAACGGCTTTTCGGCCTTCGTGGCTTTCGCCACCCGCTCGCCCGGGATGTGCTTGATGTAGCTCTCGCCCTTCGAGATCGCGTCGACCTTTCGGGCGTCGATGTCGAACCCGACGACCGCGAAGCCCTTCTCGCCGAACGTCAGCGCCAGCGGCAGGCCTACGTAGCCCAGCCCGCAAATGCCGACGATCGCGTCTTTCGCGAGAATCCTGTCCAGCAGCGTCGGTTCCTTGACCTGAAGCATTTCCCCCCTCGCCATCCCGCCCTCGCCGGGCTTCAGGGGCGGCGGCCTTCCGGGCAGCCGCCCTGTCCGATTGCGCCCAAAGTAGGCATCGCTCACGATGTGCGCAGAAAGAGCACGGCGGTGAACAGACGCGCCGGCGCCTCTCCCGCGAGCTCCACCGCGATGCACCGCGCCGCCTTTTTCTCCGCGTAGCCGGGCGACACGTCGGTCTTCGTCACCCGGAGCGTCCAGGGCAAGGTCGCACCGAAGGCCAGCAGCGCGCGGCCGCCCACCAGAAGGCAACGGCGGAGGTCGTACCCGAAGCTGAATCCTGCCTGGTGCAAGGCCTCGAGCCGCGCCGCCTCTTCGAAGGTGGCGGCGCGCTCCACCACCTCTTCGTGCGGCACGAACCAGCGCGCCTGGATGAGGTGCTCGCCCGAGCCGCGCAGCTCGTCCGCGAAGGCCGCGCAGCCATCGCCCAGCGCCGCGATCCGCCGGTGCACGATGCCGTTTCGCGCGTAGCCGCGATGCTCTCCGATCGCGATCCCGAATCCTCCGCGATGTTCCAGCGAAACCACCCGCGCATGCGTCCGGTCGGGCAACGCGAAGAGCCGCCCGGGAACGATCCGGTTCTGCTCCAGGCCGTCCACCTGGACCGTGCTGTGCCCGGCCGTCCCCCGGCGCGCGTTCC
>DASREU010000039.1:0-6186 GCA_035651935.1 Myxococcales bacterium
CCGAGGCCGCCGGGCTGCTCGAGCGCTTGCCCGCCACGCGCGAGCTCGCCGGACATGCGGGCACGGTGGTGTTCGATCAGCTCTGCTGCGCCTGCCATGGCTTCTCGGTCCTGGCGACGGGGCGGCGTGGCGGGGAGCAGCACAGCGTGCTGTTCGACGTCGGCCCCTACGCCGCGGTGTGGAAGGAGAACGCCGTGCGGCTCGGCATCGACCTGGCCGCGATCGAGGTCGTCTTCCTCTCCCACTGGCACTACGACCACAGCGGCGGGTTGCCCGAGGTGGTCGCGGCGATCGCGGAGGCGCGACGCAAGCGCGGGCTGCCGCCTCCGGTGGTCGACCTGCACCCGGACCGCCCGGATCAGCGCGGGGTCCTCTTGCCGAGCGGGAAGTTGATGCTGTTGCCCGAAGAGCCCGGGTTCGACGAGATCGAGGTGGCGGGCGGAGAGGTGAGCCAGCACGACCAGCCCCATCCGCTCCTGGACGGCTTCTTCTTCGCCAGCGGCCGGATCGACCGGGTGACGGCCTACGAGACGGGGCTCGCGGGCCACTACAGCTTCCGCGGCGACCAGGGCGCACCCGACCCGTTGATCCTGGACGAGCGCTTCGTCGCCGCCCTCGTCCGCGGCCGGGGCGTGACCATTCTCTCGGCGTGCTCGCACGCCGGCGTGGTGAACGCGTGCCTCGGCGCGCAGGCGCGCTTCGCCGGCGCTCCGATGGACGTGGTCCTCGGCGGATACCACCTGAGCGGGAAGGCGATGGAGACGCGCATCGAGGCGACGATCGCCGACCTCGAGAACAGGATCCGGCCGCGCGTCGTCGCGCCCGGGCACTGCACCGGGTGGCGGGCGAAAGCCGCCCTCGCCGCGGCCTTCGCGCCGGGGCGCTATGGCCCAAGCGTGGTCGGCTCCAGGTACGTGCTCACCGCGTCGAACGGCTGACGCGCAGGGGCTGGACCTGGCTCCGGCCACCCGGGTCCCGCTGGGGAACGCCATTTCGTTCCCATTTCAAGAACGAACATTCAGGGCATTAGCCAGCTGGCGCCCCTGCCGCGCGTCTCTCCGGGACACTAGCTTTTGGGGTGCCCGCGAAAAAAGGCATCGCCGCGGATGTGCAACACCTCCTGCGGATCGTGCTGCGGGCCCTGCGGGAAGCGCGAAAGGGGAACCGCCGGACGCTGATCGACAAGCTCACGGCGATGAACATCTACCTGCAGCTGATGATCCGGCGCCTGACCCGCGAGCCGGCCCGGCGGCGAAAACGCCAGACCAGGCGGAAGTAGAATCGGAGATACGGGCGCGAATTCCGGCCGCGCGATGGAACGGGTGCCCGCGCGGCTTGCCCTACCCGGAGAGGGCCCGCAGGCCCGCCTCGGCGCAGTCGAGATCCTGCTCCGGCTTCCCGCCACTGACGCCCACCGCGCCCAGCACCATCTCCTTGCGCCGCACCAGCGTGGACCCGAGGCCCGGGATCACCGGCACGCGGATCATCTGCGCCACCGCGTTGAAGAACGCCGGCCGGTCCTGGGCCACCTGGGCCAAAGAGCCTCCGTCGCGATGCCAGAGCGCCGCCCCGCACGCCTTCGCCTCCGCGATCTGCGCCGAGAGCGGCGGCGCGCCGTCCATCCGCGACAGGGCCTGCAACAGGCCACCCTCGTCGACGACGGCGACGGTGACCCGGATGCCGATCTGCGCGGATCGCGCGTGCGCGGCATCGATCAAACGGCGGCATTCTTCTGCGGACAGCGGCATGTGGCCTCCCGATGCGCGAAGGGGAAGGGAACTCTACCGCGGCGTGCGCCAGGGCGGGGGGCGCAGCCCCGGCGTGGGACAGGGTGTGAGCGCAAGGCCTAGCGATCCCACCCGCTACAGGTGCTCTTCATCATTGCAGCAGCAGCGGCATCACGCCGCACCTGCCGGGTCGGGGGCTCTCTCGTGCTGGACTTCCTGGAAATCGTCGGCTGCGCATTCACCGGCTTCCTCTACATCGCCATCCTCGCCACCGCCGTGACCAGCAAGACCCGGCGGAACCCGACGGGCCCGGGGCATCCGGAGGGCGCAAAGCCCGGCGGCGCGCCGGACCGCTCCTAGCCGCCGTAGAACAGGCGCACCAGCAGGAGCGGGAACGCCGGGACGTAAGTCGACAGAATCAGCACCAGCAGCAAGACGCCGATGAACCAGATGTTGACCTTGGTCACTTCCCACATGTCTGCTCGGGCGATGGAGCAGGCCACGGTGAGCACGCTCGCCACCGGCGGCGTCTGCTGGCCGATCCCCAGGTTGATGGTGATCACGATCCCGAACTGGACCGGGTCGATGCCCACCGCCTGCACCAGCGGCATCACCACCGGCACCACCAGGATGATCGCCGCGGCGGAGTGAAGGAAGAACCCGAGGACGAGAAAGAGGATGTTGAGCAGCAGCAGCACCACCCACTTGCTGCTGCTGAAGGCCGCCGCCGCCGCCGCGAGCTTCTGCGGGGCCTGGATCTCGGTGAGGTGCACGCCGAGCAATGCGGAGGCGGCCACCAGCAGCATCACCACCGCGGTCTGGACCACTCCGTCCACCATCGCGACGTAGAGATCCTTCAGGTTCAGCTCGCGGTAGATGAAGAGGCCGATGACGATCGCGGCCAGCACCGCCAGCGCCGCGCCCTCCGTCGCGGTGACGATGCCGCCGAAGATTCCGCCGAGGATCAGCGCGGGAAGGATCAGCGCCCACGAGGCTTCCTTGAACGCCGCCCAGACGCGGCTCCACTGGAACCTCTCCTCGACGGGGAAATCGTAGACGCGCGCGAACCGGTACGCGATCAGCATCATCAACAGGCCGCCGAGAACGCCGGGGAGGATGCCGCCGACGAAGAGCTTGACCACCGAAGTGTCGGCCATCGCCGCGTAGAGGATCATCGGAATGGACGGCGGGATGATCACCGCCAGCGTCGCCGACGAAGAGAGCACGGCCGCCGAGAACTCCTTGCTGTACCCCTTGCTCTTCATCGCCGGGATGAGGATGGAGCCCAACGCCGCGGCGTCGGCGACCGCGGACCCGGAGATCTCGGCGAAGAACATGGAGGTGACGATGGTCACCTGCGCCAGCGCGCCGCGCACGAAGCCGAAGATCGCCGAGGAGAGCGCGATCAGCCGGCGGGAGATGCCGGAGGCGTTCATGATCGCGCCGGCGAGGATGAAGAGCGGAATGGCGATCAGCGGGAAGCTGGTGGCGCCCGTGTACATCACCAGCGGCACGTTCGCGATCGCTTCCAGCCCGCCGGTGTGCACGATGGCCACCAGCGCCACTGCCGCGAGCGCCACCGCGATGGGAACGTTGAGCAGGACGAGCACCATCACGGCGGCGAAGAGGAGGAGCATCTCCATCAGTGGGACGCCTCCTTCGCGGTCTGGTCGACCGTGACCACGCGCCGCCCCGAAGCCCATGCGATGCGGTCCGGGAGGTTCAGCAGCTCGGCGACGATGAAGAGCGCCGCCCCGATGGGGATCACCGATTGCGTCAGCGCTACGGGGATCTCCACGGTCACCAGCGTGTCGCCGGTGAGCAGGCGCAGGATCGAGACGCCCTCGATCGCCAGCACCACGAAGAACCCCAGCACCGTGACCTCGCGGATGACGAGGGCGACGAACCGCCCGGGCCTGGGCATCGCGTTCACCAGCCCCGGGAAGCCGATGTGCGATTTCTTCAGCGCGGCAAGCGCGCTGCCGTAGTAGGTGATCCAGGCGAGCAGGACCGAGGCGACCTCGTCGTACCAGGCGAGAGGCCGCCCCAGGGCGCGGAAGGCGATCCCGGCGAGCACCTCGACGGCGAGGACGACGAGCAGTCCGCCCGCGACCCATTCCAGAAGCCGCTCGATCCTCCGGCGCCAGACCGGGCGGTTCACTTCCCGGATCCGAGCGCGATCGCCTTGTCGATCATCTGCTGGCCGTTCGGAACCTCTTTCGCGAACTCGTCGTAGACCGGCTTGCTGGCCTTCTGGAACGCCTGCTTGTCGGCGTCGTTGACCTTCATCCCGGCCTGCTTGAGCTTCCCGAGCAGGTCCTCGTCCATCTTCGCGCCGGTCTGGTACACGAACGGCTGCGTCTCCTTCGCCGCCTCGTCGATCTGCTTGCGGACGTCGGCGGGAAGCGCGTTCCACTTGCGCGGCGAGGTGACCACCCACGCTGGCGTATAGACGTGGTCGGTCATCGACAGGTACTTCTGCACTTCCTGGAACTTGCTGGTGTAGATCTGCGTGAGCGGGTTCTCCTCGCCGTCCATCACCCCGGTCTGCAGCGCGACGAAGACCTCGGAGAGCCCCATCGCCGACGGGCTAGCTCCGTACGCCTGGAACATCTTCACCCGCCACTTCCCCTTCGGGACGCGCAGCTTGATCCCCTTGAGATCCTCCGGGGTCTTGATCGGGTGCGCGTTGTTGGTGATCTGGCGGAACCCGTTCTCCCAGGTGGCGAGGACCGCGTACCCGGCCTTCTCCGCGATCGGCACCAGCGTGGGCCAGACGATCTCCTTGTCGATCCGCTTCATGTGCTCGCGGTCCTTCACCAGATAGGGCATCTCGAACAGCCCGTAGGCGGGGACCGCGGAGGACATCACCGTGGAGGGCAGCGCGAAGTCGATGGTGCCGAGCTTCACCTTCTGCAAGAGCTCGGTATCGTCGCCGAGCTGGCTCGAGCCGTAGACCTGGATCAGCACCTTGCCGTTGGTCTTCTCCTTCACGCGCCGGGCGAACTCGTTGGCGGAGACGTCGAAGAGGGAACCGGGGGATCCGACGTGGCCGAACTTCAGCTCGACGGTCTGGGCGCGCGCGGCGCCGGAACCTGCGAAGCTGCCCGACAGCAAGACGGCGGCGAACAACGCTCTCATGCGTGTGCTCCGCGGCTAGGGGTGGATCAGGGAAACGGCGGCAGATGCTACACCGCGCGACCCGGATCGGGGTATCGAGCCGCGGGTTTCCGGGATGTCCCACTGCTGGGGGACGCCGCTGTTGTGGATGAAGTCCTTCACCCGCTCCGAGACCGCCAGCGTCCGGGCAAGGCCCTCGACCGTATCGCCCACCGCCTCGTCCACGAAGAAGCCGTCGCTGCGCAGCGTCGCGACCAGCGCGGGCGGCTCGTGCGTGAGCGTCACCTCCAGTTGCCGCCGGTACGGCGGGTGGTCGACGACGTCGAAGCCCAGGGCCGAGAGCGCCCGGGTGAACGCGGCCCGTTCTTCCGCGGAAGGGGCCTGCACCGTGAGCTCGTAGGCGCCGAGCTCGCCTCGCGTCGCGGGATGCTCCGCCGGCTTCGGCGGCCAGTGACGCGGCATCGCGCAAGCCGAGGCGAGCAGGAGAAGCAACGCGGCCCTCATCGGCGCGACCTTCTGCTCCTCTTGGCGCACCCCGTCAATGACGTTGGCGCAGGTTCTGCGATATGAGCGAAGGCGACACGAATTTCCTTCGCGGCGGGTGCGCCGGGGCCTGCCGGGCGCAGAGCTTTCGGGCCAAGGCGCGATGCTTGCACGGTGTTCGTAGACAACACACGCTCAGGAGACGTGCATGCCGGATTTCGGCACGAGGACGAACCGCCGGAGCATTCTCGATCTGTTGCTCGGCGCCGGACTCCTCGGATGGGTGGGGAGCGTCATCTTTCCGGTCATCCGCTACCTGAAGCCGCTCGGCGCGCAGGCGCAAAACGGCCCGGTGAAGCTCGGCGCCGAGGATCTCGCGAAACTGGAGAAGGATCACGCGGTGATCGTCCGCGCCGGCGCCGCCCGCATCATCGTGCTCGAGGACGCCAACCAGCGCCTGCACGCGCTCTCGGCAAAGTGCACGCACGAGGGCTGCACGGTGCAGTACGTGCCGGGCGATTCGGTGATCTGGTGCGCCTGCCACAACGGCCGTTTCGACCTCGACGGCCGGGTGCTGGCGGGGCCCCCGCCCCGGCCGCTGGAGAAGTACGCGTGCCAGCGCGAGGAAGGGGCCGTCATCGTCCAGCTCGGCCGCGGTCCGGAGGCAGCATGAGCGCCCCGACGACGGAACCGCAGGCGACGGAGAAGGGCTTCTACGGCTGGCTCGACAAGCGGTACGGCATCACCCCGCTGATCGAGTTCCTCAAGCACAAGGAGGTGCCGGTCGGCGCGCACTCGCTGCTCTGGTACTACCTCGGCGGGCTGACGCTGTTCTTCTTCACCATCCAGCTCGTCA
>DASREU010000040.1:0-5432 GCA_035651935.1 Myxococcales bacterium
GCCGCGTCGGGCATCCCGAACAGCTCCACCAGCACGCTGCCGTTCGGGGCCGGCCTGGAAGGAGACATCGGCGCCTTCAAGCTCGGCGGCCGCTTCCAGTACAACTACCTCTTCAGCAGCATCAACACGGGCAACACCAGCGTCTCGGTCAACAAGGGCGGCAACTCCGACTTCTGGAGCGCCACCGTCGACCTCGGCGCCTCCTTCCGCTGACGAACAACGCGGGGACACGATACAGGTTCTTTTTTTTGCGCGGCCACCCGGCGCAAGAAAAAGAACCTGTATCGTGTCCCCGGTTTCTAGAAGGCCATCCTGAGGAAGGCTGCAGGGTAGACGGAGCGGTCGGCGACCAGGGGCGAGGGGTCGGTCGTGTCGAAGAACGGGATCGTGAGCTGGACGCCGGCCAGGGCGCGCACGCCGTGGAGCCGGAACGCCTCGATCCCGCCCTCCACCACGGCGCCGAGACCGCCGCGTCCCCGGGCGCTCATGTAGCCGATGCCGCCGCCGAGAAACGGCGAGAACTCCGTCGCGAAGGGGATGAAGGCGCCTTCCATGACGAGGTAGCCGATCCCGTCGCTCCCGCGGCCGTAGGCCGCTCCGGTGACGGAGATCCGGAAGCTCTCCGCCTCGTACCCGTAGCCGAGCGAGAAGCCGGCGGGGGTCTGGCCGGAGTTGTAGAGGCCGATCGGCAGGCCGATGAACCAGAAGCGATCTCCGGGCTTCCTCGCGAACGGCTTCGACTCGGTCGCGGTGACCGTGGTCATCTGTGCGGTGCTCTCGACGCTGCGGCGCTCCAGCACCGCGTCCACCAGCCGCGCCGTGACCACGTCGCATTCCTCGAGGCCGGTCGCGGTCAGCGAAGCGGAGTACACGGGCGCGAGCGTGTCGGCGGAGAGCTCGTCGAGACTGAGCGGGACCTTCTGGCCGAGCCGGCCGCCCACGCGCAACGCGAACACGCGCCGCGCCCCGACATCCGCCGCGAGCTCCAGCAGGGAATCGTCGATCGGCTGGACGCCCGCGCTCCTCCGCTCCTCGGCGAGGACGATCCCGCGCTTGCGCAGCTCGCTGGCGGCGACGTTGCGGATGGCGCGCACGGCAGGAGCCTCGAGGGCGCCGTCGTCGGCGAGCACCAGGACCGCGTCCGCATGCTCCTGGGCGAGCGCCGGAGCCGCGAGGAGGAGGATGAGGATCGCACGGGTCATGACGGCACACGCAGCAACCGCCGTGCCGCGAGCCCCTGCGCCGCAATTTCACGGACTTGCACGATGGGCGCCTCGCCCGATCACGGCGCCGATGTCAGGCCGGGCGCCGTTCGCGGAGTCCGCGCGCAAAGTTGCCGATCACCAACCCTTTGCGCGCGCGCTTCAGCCGGCGGATCAGTCCGGCGATGCCGATGCGCGGCCCGCCCGCGGCGTACCGCTCGGCGATCGCGAGGTACTGGTCGGGATCGATGGCGAGGCTGCGCGCCTGCACCTGATCGACGCGCGCGCGCGAGACGAGCTCGCAGAGCTTCTCCGCCTCGCCCTCCTGGTCGGTGACGCCGGGGAACGTGAGGAGGTTGAGGGCCGTGTACACGCCGCGGCGGCGCGCCCGGCGGATCGACTCCACCACGTCGGCCCAGCCATAGCCGACGGGCTGGTAGTACGCCTCGTACAGCGGCGCGTGCGCGCTGTTCAGGCTGATCCGGCAGGCGTCGAGCCCCGCATCGATCAGGAGATCGAGATTGCCCGGCAGCGACCCGTTGGTATTGATGTTGATCGACCCGCGCCGGGTCTCGCTGCGCATGGCGCGGATCGCTTCCGCGATCTCCCGCGCCCGCGTGAGCGGCTCGCCCTCGCAGCCCTGGCCGAACGAGACCATGGTGCGGCCCGGCGCGCGCGAAAGGTGCGCGGCCCCGATGCGCGCCATCTCCGCGGCGCCGGGGGCGCGCCCGATGCGCTGGTGCGAAGCCTCGGGCCCCTCCTCCGGCTGCTCGGAGATGCAGCCCACGCAGCGGGCGTTGCAGCCGGAACTGGCGGGGATCGCGCCTTCGTCGCGCCCGTAGAACGTGTTCTGCGCGGTGAAGCAGCGGTACTCGAGCGCGCATTTCGCCAGCTGGCGCAGGAGCGGATTGTCGTCGGTGGCGAGCCGCGCCTGCACGCGGCCAGGGAGATCGGGGGTGGAATGCGTCGCCGGATCCCAGTGGCGCCGCGTATCGGTATGCAGCGCCCAGGCGACGTGCTGCCCTGCGCGGTCGTCCCACGCCGCCGCGGTGTACGCCCACTGCGGCAGCACCGGCGCGATCGCGCTCTTGCGGAATGCCGGAAGCTCGCTGCGGGTCCAGCCCGGCGGGAGGACCGCCGCCACCGCGCTCGGCCGCACCGTGCGCCTCCCGATGTCGACCTTCGAAAGCTCCACCACGTCGCCGCTCGCCGGGTCGAAGCCGAGCGGCCGCCGTCCGGGCAACACCGCGAGCGTCGCATGCGCCGGCAGCGGCGCGGGCGGCTCGACCGGAACGCCGCCGCGCGCGAGCGCGAGCAGCTCCGGGTGCTCGTACACGCGGCTGGTCTCGTCGGCAAAAAGGAGCTTCAGCATTTCGACACGTCGCAGCTTGACCGGGGATGGTTGCCTGCTATCTTCCGCGCCCTTTCAAGGGCACAAGGATAACCGCCCGGAGCGACGAATGATCATCGGCTGCCCGAAAGAGATCAAAACCCGCGAGTACCGGGTGGGGCTGGTCCCCGGCGCCGCCGCGGCGCTCGTGACGCGCGGGCACCAGGTGCTGGTCGAGAAGGGAGCCGGCGTGGGCAGCGGGCTTCCGGATACGGCGTACGAGGCGGCGGGGGCGAAGATCGTCGAGAAGGCTGCCGACGTGTGGGCGCGCGCCGAGATGATCATCAAGGTGAAAGAGCCGGTGCCGGGCGAGTACGGGCTGATGCGCGAAGGCCAGACCGTCTACACGTACTTCCACCTCGCCGCGGACAAGGCGCTGACGAAGGCGCTCCTGGAGCGAAAGGTCTCGGCGGTGGCGTACGAGACCATCCAGACCGAGGACGGCCAGCTTCCGCTGCTGAAGCCGATGAGCGAGGTCGCCGGGCGCATGGCCGTGCAGGTCGGCGCGGTCCAGCTGGAGAAGGAGCACGGCGGCAAGGGCATCCTGCTCTCGGGCGTTCCCGGGGTGCGGCGCGGCAAGGTGGTGATCCTCGGCGGCGGCACCGTCGGGACGAACAGCGCCAAGCTCGCTTCCGGGATGGGCGCGGACACGGTCGTGCTCGACGTCAGCAACACCCGCCTCGCCTACCTGGACGACATCTTCGGCTCGCGGATCACTCCCGTCTATTCGGACCCGGCGCAGATCGCGAAGTACGTGCGCGAGGCGGATCTGGTGATCGGCGGCGTGCTGATCCCGGGCGCGAAAGCGCCGACCCTCGTCAGCGAGAAGCTGATCAGCGAGATGCAGGAGGGCAGCGTGGTGGTGGACGTGGCCGTCGACCAGGGCGGCTGCATCGAGACCTGCCACCCGACCACGCACGACAACCCGACGTACACGGTCCACGGCGTGGTGCATTACTGCGTCGCCAACATGCCCGGCGCCGTCGCGCAGACGAGCACGTTCGCGCTGACCAACGCCACCATCGGCTTCGGGTTGCGGCTCGCCGACCTCGGCCTCGTCGAGGCGGTGAAGCGCGACCGCGCCCTGTCGCTCGGCGTGAACACCTTCGGCGGGCATTGCACCTACAAGGCGGTGGCGGAAGCGCACGACCTGCCGTACACGCCACTCGAGAAAGCCCTCTCAGGACACCGGTAACATCTTCCGAACCGCATGATTTCAGTTGCCTTTTCGCATCGGCGTGAACGGTCTGCGGCCGAGCGGTCGCCGAGTTGGAATGCCCGGGAACTTCCCCCGGTTTCCACTCTCAGCAAGGCCAGTTACATTCAGGGTCGGTAGCATCACGCACGCGGGAGAGGGATGCTCGACTTCAAGCACACCGACAGGACGCGGCGGGAATTCGAAAGCCTCTCTCTCGACCACCTCGACGCGCTCTACTCGGCCGGCCTGCGCCTGACGAAGAACGAGCGAGACGCGGAAGACCTGGTGCAGGACACCTTCCTGCGCGCCTTCCGCTTCTTCGACAAGTTCGAACGCGGCACGAACATGAAGGCGTGGCTCTTCAAGATCCTGACCAACACCTTCATCAACAAGTACCGCCGGCGGGTGAAGGAACGCACCGTCGTCGAAGGCGCGGCGCGCGAAGCGGGCAACGAGCGATTCGTCACCCGCGAGCCCACCGAGAGCTCCGCCGATCCGGAGCAGTACTTCTTCGACAAGCTGCTCTCGGACGACGTGATCCGCAGCATCGACCAGCTCCCGATCGATTTCCGGCTCGTCGTCATCCTCGCGGACTTGCAGGAGTTCTCGTACAAGGAGATCGCGGAGATCCTCGACTGCCCGGTGGGCACGGTGATGAGCCGGCTCTACCGCGGGCGCAAGCTCCTGCAGAAGAACCTGCTCGGGTATGCGGTGGAGTCCGGCGTCGTGCACGCCGCGCAGGCGATGGAGATCAGCGTCCAGGTCGAGGCGGAAGAGGCGGAAGTGCTGGAGTTGAAGAGGCGCGCGTGACGCACGAGTGCCGCAAGCTGGAGGAGACCTTCCTTCACGCTTTCGTCGACGGCGAGTTCTCCGCGGAGGAGAACGCCGAGGTGAAGATGCACCTCGCCGGCTGCGCGGCCTGCACGCATGCCGTCCGCCTGCACCAGAGCTACAAGGCGGCAATGCTCCGCGCCAACACCGCCGCGCAGCATCCGCTCTACCAGGACGTCCGCGAGCGGCTGGCGGAGGAATCCGCGAACGGCCGCTGGGCGCGCGCGTTCCAGAAGCCGAGCGCGATCGCGGTCGCCGCGGGGGTCGTCGGCGCGGCCGTGTGGTTCCTCGCCGGAGGACTGAGGCATCCTTTGTTCCCGGCGCACTCGATGATCGAGGACGGGGTGGCGCTGCACGCGCGGGCGTTGCCGCTCGACTTCACCGTCAGCGACCCGCGCTCCGCGCAGCAGTGGCTGCAAGGCAAGCTCGACTTCGGCGTCCATCTCCCCCGCTTCGCGCAGGGGGCGCGTCTGCAGGGAGTGCGCCTGGGCAACGTGCACGAGCGGCAGGCTGCGGTGGTCACGTACTACCTGCCCCAGGGCGACGGGCGCAGGGTCTCCCTGCTCATCGTCGACGATCCCGAGCCGCAGCTTCCCGGCGCGGCGCGGCGGATCGCGAACCGCGAGGTCTGGCTGTCGCGCGCGCGGGGGTTCAACGTCGCTTCCTGGCGCAACGACGAGATCGTGTACTCGCTGATCTCCGACCTCGACGAGCAGGATGTGCTCGCGCTGGTGCAAGCGGCCGAGATGCGCTGATCTCCCACATTGATTTCTACCCCACGGGAATTCCGTGGCCTTTCATTGACACCCCT
>DASREU010000041.1:0-23947 GCA_035651935.1 Myxococcales bacterium
ATGCTCGGCGATCTGGTGCGCGCGCCGACGGCGCGGATCCGCACGCTGCTCGATCCGCGGGCCATCGACCGCGCTCTCGCGCAATCGCTCGCGCCGCGCGGGAACGCGCGTCAGGCCTGGTCGCTGCTCTGCCTCGAGCTCTGGGCTCGCGATCCGCGCGGCTGAACGCTGCCTCAGCCCTTCTTGCCCAGCTGGACGACGGGCGGCGCGCCCAGCTCGACGAGCGCGAGGCGGAGCAACTCCCGCGCGTCGGCCGGCGGAAGCTCGCCGCTGCGCTCGGCCTCGCGCAGCGCGGTGACCGCCTCCTCCGGCCGGCCGGTGAGGATCCGCAGCCGGGTCCAGAGCGCGTGGAAGCGCACCCAGTCGTCGCGATTTCCCTCCTCGTCGTCGAACAGGCGCTCGTCGGATGCCCAGCCGAGGAGATCCTCGTCGAGCGGGACGGAGCCCTTGCGCAGCTCGGCGAGCTCGACGGCGATCTCGAGCAAGGTCAGCACCACCTCCTCGGCGCCGGCGGGGAGCGTCTTGGTCTCGCGGAACCCTTCCACGTCGCGGGCCAGGCCCTCGATGGCGCGGACGAACGCGGTCTCGGCGCCCTGCACGTCGCCGGCCTCGCGCCGGGTCCGCGCCAGCCCGATCTCCGCGGCGCTCAGACCCGGCGCCAGCTGGAGCACCCTGCGGAACTCGTGCTCCGCCCCGTCGAGATCCCCGTACTCGTCCAGGTAGATCTCGCCGAGCGCCCCGCGGGCGAGCACCTCCGCCTCTCCGCCTTCCTGCGCCGCGCGGCGGAGGATCCGGACGGCTTCCTTCGGGTTCGTCTGGCGCAGCTCGAAGGCGGCGTGCCGGATGTCGTCGAGAACGCCCATGCGGCAAAGGTGGATAGCACGTTCAGGTTGCGGAGGCGGGCCTGGACGATTTACAACGCGACGTGCGCCTTGCAGCCCTGATCCCCGCGCGCTACTCCGCCCAGAGATTGCCGGGAAAGCCTCTCGCCGACATCGGCGGAGCGCCGATGGTCGTCCGCGTCGCGCAGCGCGCCCGGCAGGCAGCGGGCGTGGACGAGGTGGCCGTCGCGACCGACGATCCGCGGATCGCCGCTGCGGTCGAGGCCGCGGGCTTCCGGGCGGTGATGACCGATCCCGGGTGCCGCAACGGGACCGAGCGCATCGCGGAAGCGGCGCGCGGCCTGCCGGCCGATGGGTACCTCAACGTGCAGGGGGACGAGCCCTTGATCGAGCCCACGGCGATCGAGCGGCTCGCCGCCATGATCCGCCAGGGCGCCACGATGGCGACGCTCGCCCGCCGGCTGGAAGCAGGCGAGGAGGCGCGGCCCAACGTGGTGAAGGTGGTCTGCGACGCTCGCGGGCGGGCTCTCTATTTCTCGCGCTCGCTGATCCCGTTTCCGCGCAGCCCGGCGGAGCTTCCCGCGCTCGCCCACATCGGACTGTACGGTTTCACGGCCGCGGCGCTGCAGCAGTTCGCCAGCTACCCGGAGACCCCTCTGGAGCGCGCCGAGGGCCTCGAGCAATTGCGGGCGCTGTTCCACGGGATTCCCGTCGAGGTGGGGGTAGGGGAGTATCGTTCAGTGGCGGTCGACACCGCCGAGGATCTGGAACGCGTGCGCCGGTTGTTCGTCGATCGTTCAAGGAGGAACGGATGAGCGCATTTCGCACGGAGCGCCGCAGCGACCCGGGCCGGGTGAAGCGGACCAAGTACATCTTCGTCACCGGCGGCGTGGTCTCGTCCCTGGGCAAGGGGCTCTCCTCCGCCTCCCTCGGGGCGCTGCTCGAGAACCGCGGCCTGAAGATCACCCACCTCAAGCTCGACCCGTACATCAACGTCGACCCGGGCACGATGAGCCCGTTCCAGCACGGCGAGGTGTACGTCACCGACGACGGCGCCGAGACGGACCTGGACCTCGGCCACTACGAGCGCTTCAGCAGCGCGAAGATGTCGCGGAACAACAACGCCACCACCGGCCGCATCTACCTGAACGTGATCAACAAGGAGCGGCAGGGCGAGTACCTGGGCAAGACCGTGCAGGTGATTCCCCACATCACCGACGAGATCAAGCGGTTCATCTTCAGCACCGCGGAGGAGAACGACATCGTCATCGTCGAGGTGGGCGGGACGGTGGGCGACATCGAGTCGCTGCCGTTCCTCGAGGCCATCCGGCAGATGAAGTACGACGTGGGCAGCGAGAACGCGATCTACATCCACCTCACGCTCGTGCCGTACATCTCCACCGCGCACGAGGTGAAGACGAAGCCCACCCAGCACTCGGTGATGAAGCTGCGCGAGATCGGCATCCAGCCCGACATCCTCCTCTGCCGCACCGACCGGCCGCTCTCGAAGGAGATCAAGGACAAGATCGCGCTCTTCTGCTCGGTGGAGCCCGGCTCGGTGTTCACCGCCGCCGACGTGCAGACCATCTACGAGCTGCCGCTCGCGCTGCACGAGGAAGGGCTCGACGACCGGGTGGCGGAGCTCCTGAACATCTGGAGCCGGGCGCCGCGGCTCGACAAGTGGGAGCGGATCGTCAAGGCGATCAAGGAGCCGTCGCGCGAGGTGCGCATCGCGGTGGTCGGCAAGTACGTCGACCTCACGGAGTCGTACAAGTCGCTGAACGAGGCGCTGTCGCACGGCGGAATCGCGAACGACTGCCGGGTGTCGCTGGACTTCATCGACTCCACCCAGATCGAGCAGCTCGGCGCGGAGACGCTGCTCCAGCACGCCGACGCGGTGCTGGTGCCCGGCGGGTTCGGGGTGCGGGGGACGGAAGGCAAGATCGCCGCGGTGAAATACGCGCGCGAGCGCAAGGTGCCCTTCTTCGGGATCTGCCTCGGGCTGCAGATGGCGGCGATCGAGTTCGCCCGGAACGTCTGCGGCCTCCCGGAGGCGAACTCTGCCGAGTTCGACGAGGCCACGCCCGACCCCGTGGTCTCGCTGATGGCGGAGCAGAAGCAGGTCACCGCCAAGGGCGGGACCATGCGCCTCGGCGCCTACCCCTGCACCCTGCGGCCGGGGACGCTCGCGTCCAGGCTGTACGGCCGCCCGGAGATCAGCGAGCGGCACCGGCACCGGTACGAGATCAACAATGCCTACCGTTCGCGGCTCGAGGAGCGCGGCCTGGTGGCGAGCGGCGTCAACGAGCAGCTCGGCCTGGTCGAGGTCATCGAGCTGCAGTCGCACCCGTACTTCATCGGCTGCCAGTTCCACCCGGAGTTCCAGAGCAAGCCCTTCCAGCCGCATCCGCTCTTCGCCGGGTTCGTCAAGGCGGCCCTCGAGCAGCGGGCGCGCAAGGGCATCCCGGTGCCGCCGGCGGCGCAGGCCGCGACGGCGCCCGAGATCGTGCTCCCGTCCGGCACTCCGGTGGCCAAGGCGTGAAGTTCGGCGGCGGAGAGCTCCTGCTGATCGCGGGCCCCTGCGTGATCGAGTGCGAGGAGTTCACGCTGCGGCATGCGAAGAGGGTCGCGGAGCTCTCCCAGAAGCACGGCGTCCGCGCCGTCTTCAAATGCAGCTTCGACAAGGCGAACCGCACCAGCCTGGCCTCGTTCCGCGGCCCGGGCCTCTCCGAAGGCCTGCGGGTGCTCCGGCGGGTGAAGAAGGAGACCGGGCTGCCGGTGCTCACGGACGTGCACCAGCCCGCCGAGTGCGCTCCGGCCGCGGAGGTGGTCGACGTGCTGCAGATTCCCGCCTTCCTCTCCCGGCAGACGGACCTGATCGTGGCCGCGGCCCAGGCGGGGCGGGCGGTGAACGTGAAGAAGGGTCAGTTCCTCGCGCCGGAGGACATGAAGAACGTGGCGGAGAAGCTCCGGAGCGCCGGCTGCGAGCAGATCCTCCTCACCGAGCGGGGCACCTCCTTCGGCTACCACGACCTGGTCGTCGACCTGCGCGGCCTCGTGGCGATGCGGAAGATCGCGCCGGTGTGCTTCGACGCCACGCATTCCGTGCAGCGGCCAGGCTCGCAGGGGAACGCGACCGGCGGCGACCGGACGCTCGCCCCAGCGCTGGCCCGCGCGGCGGCGGCGGTGGGCATCGACGCGCTGTTCTGCGAGGTGCACGAGGATCCGGATCGCGCGCTGAGCGACGGCCCGAATTCGCTCACCTTCCCCATGTGGGACGCGCTGATCGGCGACGTCCTCCGCATCCGCCGCGCTCTCGCCGCCGGATGACCCGCAAGCCCTCGCGCCCGCTGCTCCGGAGCATCCGGCTGGTAGTCCTCGACGTGGACGGCACGATGACCGACGGCCGGCTCTACTACGGGAAGGACGGCGAGGCGTTCAAGGCCTTCGACGTGCGCGACGGCCATGGCCTGCGGCTCCTCAGCCTGTACGGCGGCGTGAAGCTGGCCGTGCTCACCGGCCGCCGCGCGGACCTGGTCCAGCAGCGCTGCCGCGAGCTGTCGATCGAGCACGTGGTCGGCTCGAGCCGCGCGAAGGGGGCCGCCATCGAGCGGATCGCAGCCGATCTGGGCGTGCCCCTCGACCAGACCGCGTTCATGGGCGACGACGTGAACGATCTCCCGGCGCTGCGGAAGGTCGCGCTCTCCTGCGCTCCGCAGGACGCCGCCCGCGAAGTGTTGCGCGAAGTCCGCTGGGTCTCGCGCCGGCCCGCCGGGCGGGGGGCGGTGCGCGAGCTCTGCGAGATCCTGCTCGCGGCGAAGGTCGGCTGGCCGCCGCCGGAAGACGAGCCGAAGCCGGCTCCCCAGGGCTGATGGCCGGCGCCGGCAAGCGGCTGCGGCGGGAGCTGCGCGTCCGGGCATTGCTGCTCGGGCTGCCGCTCCTGCGCGCGCTGCCGCCCGGCGCCGGCGCCGCTCTCGGCTGGCTCGCCTGGTACCTGGTCCCCCGCCAGCGGCGCCTGGCGCAAGAACACCTTCGAGTCGCCTTCCCCGGGAAGAGCGAGCGCGAGCGGTCGCGCATCGGGCGCCGGAGCTTCGCCAATCTCGGCCGCGCGACGCTGGAGACGGCGCGCGCGGACCGGCTCGACATCGGGCGCGCGGTGGAGCTGGGCGAGGAGGAGGAGGCGCTGCTGCGCGCCGCGCACGCGGAAGGAAGAGGGGTGGTGCTCGCGACCGGGCACATCGGCGCCTGGGAGCTCTTCGCCCGGCGCATCGCCGCCCTGGGAATCCCTTGCGGGACGGTCGCGAAGGAAGCGCACGATCCCCGGCTCACGGCGCTGCTCGAGAGGAGCCGGCAAGGCGCCGGCGTCCGGGTCTTCTGGCGTGGCGCTCCGATGTCGGCGCGCGAGATCCTCCGCTTCCTCAAGATCGATCGGGCGATGCTCGGCATCCTCATCGATCAGGACACGCGCGTGGCGGGGCACTTCGTCCCGTTCTTCGGGCGCCCGGCATTCACGCCGCGTGCCGCCGGCGACCTTGCCGCGCACCTCGGAGCGCCGCTCCTCTTCGCCTGCGCCCACAGGGTGGCGCGCGGCGTGCATCGCATCGTGGTCCGCCGCCTCGACGTGCCGCGCACCGGCGATCGCGAGCGCGACTCGCTCGCGCTCACCGCGGCCGCCACTCTCGCCATCGAGGAAGAGATCCGGAAAAGGCCCGAGGAGTGGGTCTGGATGCACCCCCGCTGGCGCACACAGCCATCGGATTTCTCAAGGGAAATGTAGTTGGGTGCCAAACAGAAAAAACGCTCGAACGCCTCGACACCGGACGGGCGCGGTGATAGCCTTCCCTGCAAATGGGAAGCCAGAACGCCAGCGCCGTTTGTGGAGTGTTCGCGCTAGCGTTCGCCGCCGGGTGCGGGAAATCCGAAAACCCAACCATATCCTCCATTTCCGTACCTGAGGACGCTCCTGACCTGTCCCTGCGGGGGGTGGCGTTTGCCCGCTTGTCTGATGGCCGGGTGGTAGCGCGCGGCACCGCGGAGCGGCTCGATTACCGGCGCTCCGGCGGACGGCTGCTGGCGTTCGGCGGCATCGCGATGATCTACCCGCAGGCGGGCGCGAAGCTCGCCGCGCTGGGCCCGCTGCGGTTCACGGCTTCCCGTCTCGAGGGTGAGGTCCCCATCCGCCGCGGGACGGCGTCTTCCGGAGTCCAGCTCGAGGCGCTGCGGGGCGACAGCGCCCGCACCGAGCAGGTGCATCTCGATGGCGAGATCCTCCGCACCGATACGCACGTGGTCGCTCACGGCCCCGGCTACGCCGTGGAGAGCGAAGGCCTCCTCGCTCATACGGATGGGAGCGCGGTCCAGTTCACCGGCGGCGTCCAGGGCCAGCTCCAGGTGCAGAAGTGATCGTTTTCGTTCTCCTCGCCGGCGTGGCGGCGCTCCCTCCTGGCCCGCTCGATTTCAAGGCGAAGCAGATGCGCATCGAGCCGCAGACCCGCCGGGTGTTCCTGGACGGCGACGTTCAGCTCGTGCGCGGCGACCTTCGCGTCTTCGGCCAGCATGCCGAAGCCGAGTACGCCGACGCTGCCGCCGCGAGGAAGGCGCCGAAACCCAAGCCGCGGAAGGCCGAAGCGGAGTTCGGCGGACCGAACGTCGAGCGGTTCACGGTCGACGGCAACGTCCACGTGCAGCGCGGGTCGCGCACCGCGGACGGCGAGCGCGGAGTGGTCGACGTCCCCGGGCAGACGCTGGTGCTGACCGGCACCCCTCTCGCCCCTCCCGTGGTCCGCGACGGCACCGAGACGCTCTCGGGGGATCGCATCCTGCTCCGGCTCGACAGCGACGATCTCGACGTGGTCCGGCCGAAGGTGGTCTTGCGCCGGCCGCTCGCCGAGGAGGGTCACGCGAACCCGGCGGTCCCGGTGAAGGTGGAGGCGGACCGGCTTCAGCTGCTGCAGGCCCGCAAGCTCGCGCGCTTCACGGAGGACGTGGTCATCCACCGCGGCGACGCGGTGGTGCGCAGCCCGCGGATGGACGCGCGCTACGGCGAAGGCGGCGAGCTGACGCGGCTCGAGCTGCGCGGTGGCGTCGACGTGCGGCAAGGGGAGCGGCGGGCCACGGGCGAGACCGCGGACTACGACGCCAGGTCGCGTGTCCTGGTCCTGCAGGGCGACCCGAAGCTCTACGATCAGGGCGACGTCCTCACCGGCGACCGGATCGATCTGGCGCTCGATTCGAAGGAAGTCCGCGTCGAGCGCGCCAAGGGCCGGTTGCGCCCCGAGGCCCACAAGGGCGAGGGGGGCGCGCCGTGACCGTGGCCCTGCAGGCGACAGGGTTGTGCAAGAGCTTCCGCGGGCGGCGGGTCGTCGACGACGTCTCCTTCTCCGTCGCCCCCGGCGAGGTGGTCGGCCTCCTCGGTCCCAACGGGGCAGGGAAGACCACCAGCTTTCACTGCGTGGTCGGCCTGCTTGCGCCCGATGCCGGAGAGGTGAAGCTCGGGGACCGCGATCTCCTCGGCCTTCCCTTGCACGAGCGCGCGCGCCTGGGGATCGGGTACCTCCCCCAGGAGCCGTCGATCTTCCGCAAGCTGACGGTCCGCCAGAACTTCCTTCTGGTGCTCGAGTCCTCCCCGCTCCCGCCGCCGGCGCAGGAAGCGCGCGTCGACGAGCTGCTCACCGAATTCGACCTGCTCCGGGTCGCGAATGCCCGCGGCGAGACGCTCTCCGGCGGCGAGCGCCGCCGCGCGGAGATCGCCCGGTCGCTGCTCGCGGATCCGCAGTTCATGCTCTTCGACGAGCCGTTCGCCGGCATCGACCCGATCGCGGTGCACGACCTGCAGCGGCTGATCCAGAAGCTGCGGAACAAGGGCCTGGGGGTGCTGATCACCGATCACGCCGTGCGGGAGACGCTGGGCATCTGTGACCGCGCCGTCCTGCTGGTCGAAGGGAAGCTTCTGGAAACGGGGACGCCGGCCGAGATCGCGGCGTCGAGGCGAGCGCGCGCCGTGTACCTCGGCGAACGCTTCAAGCTAGAGTAGGGGGGGTGACGGGATGGCGTTGGAGCTCAAGCAAAGCCTGAGATTGTCGCAGCAGCTGGTGATGACTCCCCAGCTGCAGCAGGCGATCAAGTTGCTGCAGCTCTCGCGCCTGGAGCTCGTCGACCTCATCCGCTCCGAGATGGAGCAGAACCCGCTGCTCGAAGAGCCGGAGAGCGGTTCGGAGACGGAGCTGAACGAGGCGCCGGCGGAGATGGTCTCGACGCTGAACGAGAGCATCGAGGCGAGCGAGATGCTCCCCCAGACGCCCGCCGCCGCGCAGCCGGATCTGAAGAAGGCGGCCGAAGGGGACATCAAGCGCGACGAGATCGACTGGGAGCAGTACCTCGACAACTACCAGACGCAGCACACCGCCCCCTCGGGCGGAGGCTTCAACTCCGAGGACATGCCCTCGATCGAGAGCACCCTCACCCGCGAGCAGAATCTCTCCGGGCGGCTCCTCGAGCAGCTGCGGATGGCCGGGCTCACCTCCGAAGAGGAGCGGATCGGCGCGCTGATCATCGGGAACCTGAACCGCGACGGATACCTGGTGGTGGACCCGGACCTGGAGCCCACCATCCCCCTCTTCGAGCCGGACCCGGGTCCGGTGGATCCCGACAAGCCCGTGGAAGTGCCCGCCGTCGCGCCCGAGGCGCTGGAGGCGCTGCGCCGCGCGCAGGAGGCGCGCAAGCCGAAGAGCGAGTGCGATCCGCTGATCCTCCTCGCGCTGGAGGCGGGCGTCGGGGCGGCGACCGCGGAGAAGGTGCTGAAGATCATCCAGCGATTCGATCCGGTCGGTTGCGCGGCGCGCGATCTCCGCGAGTGCCTGCTGGTCCAGGCGAAGGTCTTCGTCAGCGAGGGCGAGGGGAAGGACGATCCCGACGCGGAGCTCCTGCCGGCGATCATCCGCAAACACCTCAAGGCGGTGGAGTCGAAGAAGTACCAGGTCATCGCCCGCGACCTCCAGGTCTCGCTCGAGGAGGTGGTGGCCGCGATCAAGCTGCTCTGCAACCTCGATCCCAAGCCGGGGCGCAACTACTCGGGCGAGGAGCCGCAGTACATCACCCCCGACGTCTACATCCACAAGATCGGCGACGACTACGTCACCGTGCTCAACGACGACGGCCTCTCCAAGCTCCGCATCTCGCAGCACTACCGGAACGCGCTGAAGAACGGCGCCAGCGCGAAGAGCAAGGAGTACATCCAGGAGAAGCTGCGCTCCGCGGTGTGGCTGATCCGCTCCATCCACCAGCGGCAGCGGACCATCGTCAAGGTGGCCGACTCGATCATCAAGTTCCAGCGCGACTTCCTCGAGAAGGGGATCGCCTTCCTCAAGCCGCTCATCCTCCGGGACGTGGCCGAGGACATCGGGATGCACGAGAGCACGGTCTCGCGGGTGACCACCAACAAGTACGTGCACACCCCCCAGGGCATCTACGAGCTGAAGTTCTTCTTCAACTCCTCGATCGCCCGCGCGAACGGGGGAGACGACATCGCCAGCGAGGCGGTGAAGAACCAGATCAAGCAGATCGTCGCCGCCGAGCCCGGCGACAAGCCGTACAGCGATCAGAAGATCGTGGAAATCCTCCGCTCGCAGAACGTTGACATCGCCCGCCGGACGGTCGCGAAATACCGGGAGGTGCTCGGAATCCTGCCATCCAGCAAACGGAAGAGGTTCTTCTAGCCACGGCCCCGCCTCAGGCGGGCGACGCGG
This sequence comes from Myxococcales bacterium, assembly GCA_035651935.1. Taxonomy (GTDB): domain Bacteria; phylum Myxococcota; class Myxococcia; order Myxococcales; family 40CM-4-68-19; genus 40CM-4-68-19. The sequence continues at coordinate 9,587 of DASREU010000041.1, forward strand.
TTGTGCTCTTGCCTGTACTTCCCCTGTCGGAGGTCACTCCATGCAGGTCAACATCACCTTCCGGAACATGTTCGCCACCGATGCGCTGCGGAACCACGTGCAGGACAAGCTGGGAAAGGTGGTCGACAAGTACCTGGACAAGGTGACCGAGGGGCACGTCACGCTGTCGCTCGAACGCTACCTGCACCACGCGGACATCAACCTGCACGCCGGGCACTTCCACGTCCGCGGCAAGGAGAAGTCCGAGGACATGTACGCGTCGATCGACATGGCCATCGACAAGATCGAGCGGCAGCTGAAGAAGCACAAGGAGCGGCTGAAGAACCACCGCCCGGCGCACATCCACCAGTCCGGCCCGGTGCGCGTGCGCTACGAGGTGTTCTCGGCCAAAGAAGAGCTCGACGGCCTGCAGCCCGAGATGATCCGGCGCGACGAGTTCCTCGCCAAGCCGATGAGCGTGGAGGAGGCGCTGGTGCAGATGGATCTGCTCAACAACGACTTCCTCGTCTTCACCCGGCCCGGCAGCTCCGAGGTGAACGTCATCTACCGCCGCAAGGACGGCAACTTCGGGCTCATCGCTCCCGACGGGGGAACCGTCGTCGACCAGCAACTGGCCGCGAAGTGAAGTAAGATCTCGCGCGATGCGCATCGCGGAGTTCCTGCGCGAGGATCTGGTCATTCCGGACCTTGCTGCTGCCGACAAGGCGGCGGTCCTCTCGGAGCTCTGCGCCGCGCTGGCGAGGGCGTACCCGTCGCTCTCGGCGCAGAAGCTCACCGACACGCTGCTCGATCGCGAGAAGCTCGGCTCCACCGGGATCGGGGACGGCGTGGCCATCCCGCACGGCAAGCTGCCCGGCCTTCCCGGTCTGCTCGCCGCGTTCGGGCGCAAGCGTTCAGGCGTGGACTTCTCCGCGATCGACGCCAGGCCGACGTACCTCTTCTTCGTGCTCTTCGCCCCCGACAACTCCGCCGGCCTGCACCTCAAGGCGCTCGCGCGGATCTCCCGCCTCTTCAAGCAGCCGCAATTCCGCCAGGCGATCCTCGCTGCCGACGGCGCCGCCGGCATCTACCGGCTGATCTCCGAAGAAGACGCGAAGTATTGAACGGGTTGCAGGCGCCTGCTCGCCTGCCCGTGGGGTGACGCGCCTCTGCCGGATGCACACCGTCCGGGCGGGGGATGCGGGCGATGCGATTCGCAGGGGCTCTGGGTGCGGCGCTGTGCGTGGCCGCCGGCTGCGGCGGGGGTTCGATGTCCACCGCCGCCGTCGCGCCGCCGCTCCCGGACGCCGGAACGCCGGCTCCCGATGCGGGCGCGCCGCCGGACTCCGGCGTGACGCCGCCGGACGCGGGCACGCCCGATGCCGGGGTTGCTGACGCAGGGCCCGACGCAGGCATCGATGGCGGCGCGACCGGGTGCGCGGCGCTCGTGCCGCCCGACGCGGGCGCACCCGTGGTCGTCAACCTCGACGTGGGCGATCCCAGCGAGGTGTGCGCCGCGGCGCAGCCCGACGAAGGCGGCTCCGTCCCGCTGCGGATCGCGACGTACGACGCGAGCGGGATGCACCAGAGCGTTTGGGCTTTCTACGCCGGTTCCGACGGCACGCGGCTCGGCCTGCAGGAGTGGGCGAGCGGCCTCGGCCCGGTGTCCCTGCTCGCGCAGCCCGACGGCTTCACCGGGATCGAGTTCACCGGCGACGCACGCGAGATCGACCTGCACGACATCGCCGGGGACGGCAAGGAAGGCTCGATCACCCACACGCAGGCGCGCGAGCCGGAGGGAGCGGTGGTGGCGGTTCCGTCCGGCGGGACGGTGGCGTTCGCCGTCAGCGGAGACAGCACCGCGTCCAACCTCCAGTTCCAGCGATTCGATGCGCACGGCAACCTGGCTGCGAGCGCGACCGTCGCCTCCGCCGAGCCCGATGCGCAGGTGACCTGGGTGGCCGGCGTCGCGACCGGAGGCGATACGCTGGTCGTCTTCAGCTTTGCCGGCCGGCCGTGCCGGGGGATCTGGCTCGACGCCGCCGGGAAGCCGGTCTCGGCCTCGTTTGCGCCCCCGAACTGCAGGATCCACCGCTTCTACCCGCTGCTCGACGGCAGCCTCGCGGCGGAGATCAGCAGCCTCGACGCGAGCCATTCGATCGCCTTTGCATTCGCGCCGCGGGCGGTCGCATCCACCGCCGCGCCCGCCTGGCTCGAGGGCCGGAACCTTCGAGAGTTCTTCATCCTCCCCTCGGACAAGGGGTATGCCTTGCGCGACATGGGAGCCGGACAACGCTTCCGGCTCGTCCTCCCCGACGGCGACAGCTGCGGGGAGCTGGCCGCGCCGATCCTCGAGCTCGGCCCGGTGCAGATCGGCCGCGACGGGACCTTGGTCGAGCAGGACCTGACGGGGGCGGGCTGCACCTTCCGCTGGTACCCGGGGCTCTTCGAGTAGAGGAGAGGCTCGCGCTCTGTTACGCTGCCGTCCTCGATGGACTCGATCAAGGTCGAGCAGCTCGTCAAGGACCGCGACTTCGATCTCCGCCTCGAGCTCCTCGCGGGCGAGAACGGCCTCGACCGGCGCGTGGTCAGCTCGCGCATCCAGAAGCCCGGCCTCGCGCTGAGCGGCTTCACCGAGCACATCCACAAGGACCGCCTCCAGGTCTTCGGCAACACCGAGATCAGCTTTCTCGCGACGCTGAAGCACGACGAGGCGCTGAAGCGGGTGCGCAACCTCTTCCAGCTCCCCATCGCCTGCCTGATCGTCACCAAGAACCTGCCGGTGGAGGACTGGATGAAGCGCGAGGCCACCGACGCGCGGGTCCCCCTGCTCCGCACCAGCCACCTCTCCTCCGCGTTCATCGATCACATCGAGCAGTTCCTCCAGGAGGCGCTCACCGCCAGCACCTCGGTGCACGGCGTGCTCATCGACGTGATCGGCGTGGGCGTCCTGATCCTGGGCAAGAGCGGCATCGGAAAGAGCGAGCTGGCGCTCGACCTGGTCACCCGCGGCCACCGGCTGGTGGCGGACGACATCGTCGATCTCAAGCGGCGCCAGGGCGGCTCGGTGTACGGGAGCGGCTCGGAGATCATCAAGCACCACATGGAGATCCGCGGGATCGGGATCATCAACATCAAGGACCTCTTCGGCGTCTCGGCGGTGCGCGAGCGGAAGAAGGTGGAGATGGTGGTGGAGCTGGTCGAATGGGACGACAAGGTCGAGTACGATCGGCTGGGCGTCGAGGAGCAGAAGTACGCGATGCTCGACATCGAGGTCCCGCTGCTGGTCGTTCCCGTCCGCCCCGGCCGCAACCTCACCACCATCGTCGAGGTGGCGGCGCGCAACCACCTCCTCAAGCTCCAGGGACACCACTCCGCCAAGGAGTTCCAGGAGAAGCTCTCCCGCGAGATCGCCCAGGCGACGCTCACCCGGGGGATCGGCGACGAGGTCGAGTAGGTGCCGGAGCTGGAGAACAACCCTCCCAAGCGCGGCGCCGACACCCACCGGATCGTGCTGGTGACCGGGCTTTCCGGAGCCGGCAAGTCCACCGCCACCAAGGCGCTCGAGGATCTCGGGTTCTTCTGCATCGACAACCTGCCGGTGATGCTCCTGCCCAAGCTGCTCGAGCTCGTCAGCCACGGCGCGAGCGACGAAGTGCAGCGGATCGCCATCGTGGTCGACGCGCGCGAGGGCCGCTTCCTCGACTCGACGCAGGCGGCGCTCGACGAGGTGCGCGAGGAAGGCCACCAGCTGGAGGTGATGTTCCTCGACTGCGCCGACGAGGCGCTGATCCGCCGCTTCTCGGAGACGCGCAGGCGGCATCCGCTGAGCGACGACAGCGTGCAGGAAGGCATCGCCCAGGAACGCCGGATGCTCAGCCAGCTCCGGGCGCTGGCGGACCACGTGGTCGACACCACGCGGATGAATGTGCATGAGCTCCGCGACACGGTGATCGCGAAGTTCGGCGGGCCGGGCCACGACGACAAGCTGAACGTGACCCTGCTCAGCTTCGGGTTCCGCAACGGCATCCCGCCGGCGAGCGATCTGGTGTTCGACGTGCGCTTTTTGCCGAATCCCTACTTCGTCGAGGGCCTGAAGCCGCACCCGGGGACCGACCCGCGGGTCTCGCAGTGGGTGCTCGAGCGGATGCAGACCCAGGAGTTCCTCACCCGGCTGGAGTCGATGCTGTTGTTCCTCATTCCCCAGTACCGGGCGGAGGGGAAGAGCTACCTGACGGTGAGCATCGGCTGCACCGGCGGACGCCACCGGAGCGTGGCGCTCGCCGAGGAGCTGGGACGCAGGCTCGCACAGAAGCACCGCGCGAACGTGAACGTCACCCACCGCGACGTGGCGAAGACGTGAGCGCCGCTAGGTCCGCTTCTTCATGTCCTCGCGGCTGAGGACGCGCTTCTCCACGCAGAGCCCCGCGACGGAGCGCAGCACCAGCGCCGCCTTCTCCATCGAGGTGCGCAGCGCCTCGAGGGCGGAGAGATCGAGCTCGCGCAGGTCGTCGCGCCCGATCGGCCCCGGCCGGGTGACCGGCGTGAACAGCTCCTCCAGCGTGAAGTCGGGCGCCGGCGGGTCGCTGGTCGGGGGCGGCGGCGGTCCGGAAGGCGTGCGGCCCTCGGCCGCGGACTGCGGAGGAGCCTTGCCCGGAGGGTGCACTCCCAGCTGCTTCGCCAGCCGCGAGAGCGCGCTGCCCTCGACGTCGTCGGCCACGTTCACCACCTCGTACGGCGAGCTGTCCTCCGCGCTCTCGATGGCGATGGCCTCGATCTTCCCGGTCTCCACGTGCTCGGGCTGGGTGCTGGACGTCGAAGCGTTCGCGTAGAGCGTGCGCACCGCCCGGAGGATCTCCGTCGGCCCCGCCACCGCAGGCCGGACGCGCTTCTGCGTCTTCCGCTTCACCACCCCGATGAATTCCTGATCGGTGGGGTCCGCCATGGCCAGCCAGAGCAGCTCGCCGTTCTCGCGAAGCGCGACGGGGAGCACGAACCGATCGCTGCAGGTGCGCGCGTCCAGGAGCGCGAGCGCGGCGGGCTCGGGAGGGGTCATGGCCAGGTCGATCCGCGGCAGCCCGAGCTCGACGGAGATGGCCCTGGCCATGGTCCCTTCGGTCGCATAGCCCATGTCGGCGACCTGCTGGACGATGTGGCCGCCGGCGGTCGACCGCGAGCGGCTCATCACGGCGTCGTGCTGGCGCTCGTCGAGGATCTGGATCTTGACGAGCAGGTCGGTGATCGAGGCCACGCGGTGCTCCTGGCCGAGACGATACCCCCATTCGGGCGCCGCGCGAGAAGAGTGAAAGCGCCGGGACTCCGGTCGGATCCGGCGGCCGGCGGCGGGCGCGTCGCCTAAGCGCGCAGAACTGTGACGTTTTCTGCCGCGCCTGTCGGCTTGCCCTCGCGCGGGCCGTGCTCGCCGACGGGACGGACGCCTGCGTCCGGCGGCGTGAGCTGGACGAGGTACTCGCCGGTGAAGCACGCATCGCAGAAGCTGCGCGGCTCGGCCTTGGCTGCCTCGTGCATGCCTTCGCGCGACAGGTACCCGAGCGAGTCCGCGGTGACGTACTTGGCGATCTCTTTTTCCGTGTGCGAGGCCGCGATCAGCTCGCTGCGCACCGGAGTGTCGATGCCGTAATAGCAGGGCCAGCGCGTGGGAGGAGCGCTGATGCGCAGGTGCACCTCGCGGGCGCCGGCGTCCCGGATCATCTTCACGATCTTGCGGCTGGTGGTGCCGCGGACGATCGAGTCGTCGACCACAACCACCCGCTTGCCCCGGACCACGTCCGGCACCGGGTTCAGCTTCAGCTTCACCCCGAAGTGGCGGATCGATTGCGACGGCTCGATGAACGTGCGCCCGACGTAATGGCTTCGGATCAGGCCCAGGTCATACGGGATCCCGCTCTGCTCCGAGTACCCGAGCGCGGCGGGCACCCCGGAGTCGGGCACCGGCACGACCACGTCCGCCTCGACGGGCGCCTCGATGGCCAGCCGCTTGCCCATCGCCTTGCGCGTCGCGTAGACGCCGCGCCCGAACACCTGGGAATCGGGCCGGGCGAAGTACACCAGCTCGAAGATGCACTTGCCCGAGCGCTGGCGGGGCAAGGTCTGCACGGTGCGCAGGCCGCCGGAGTCCACCACCACCATCTCGCCCGGCTCGATCTCGCGGATGTACTCCGCCTCGATCAGGTCGAGCGCGCAGGTCTCGCTGGCGAAGACGGTGGCGCCGCTCTTCAGCTTCCCGAGGATCAGGGGCCGGAAGCCCAGCGGGTCGCGCACCGCGACGATGCCCTTTTCGGTCAGGAAGAGGAGCGAGTACGCGCCGCGCACGCCGGAGAGCGCGCCCAGGATCCGCTGCTCGATGCTGCCTTCGCGCTGGTGCGCGAGCAGGTGGACGATGACCTCGGTATCGCTGGTGCCCTGGAACAGCGCGCCCTTTGCGGCCAGCTCGGCGCGGAGCTCTTCGGCGTTGACCAGGTTCCCGTTGTGCGCGACCGCGATATGCCCCGCGGTGGTCCGGGCCACCATCGGCTGCGCGTTCATCAGAGTCGACTGCCCCGCCGTCGAATAGCGGGTGTGGCCGATCGCCGAGGTGCCGGGGAGGCTGGCGATCGCCTGCTGGTCGAAGATGTCGGCGACCAGCCCCATGGCCTTGTGCAGGTGGATCTTCGTCCCGTCCCAGGAGGCGATGCCGGCCGACTCCTGTCCGCGGTGCTGGAGCGCGTGGATCCCGAGGTACGCGAGGTTCGCCGCCTCGGCGTGTCCGAAGACGCCGAACACGCCGCACTCGTCGTGGAACTTGTCGTTCGTCAGGATCGGCAGGCGCATCGGTGGCCGGAGGGTACAGGGGCGGGCAGATCCGGGCAACTGCTCAAAACAGCGTGAAAAGCGCGTGCATCCTGTAGATGCCGCAACCCTCGTAGCGGTGCTTGCGTACAATCCCCCCATGGACGAGAAGGAGAGCCGGATCGTCGAGGCGCGCCTGAAGCTGCGAGAGCGCTTCCTGGATCGGATGGGGCAGACGCCCGCCGCCGCCGATCCGCGCCCGCTCGGCCACGGGGCGCCGAACCGGCACGGGATGCCCAAGGTGCCCGAGGGGCAGACCATCACCCACGGCTGGCCGGTGCTCGATCTCGGGCGGCAGCCCAACGTCCCGATCTCGAAGTGGGAGCTGATCGTCGACGGCGCGGTGGAGGAGCCGGTGCGCCTCGCCTGGAAGGATTTCCTTGCGCTGCCGCAGATCAAGGACACGAGCGACTTCCACTGCGTGACCACCTGGTCGAAGATGGACGTCGAGTGGGAAGGAGTGCAGCTGTCGACGGTGATCGCCCTGGCCCGGCCGAAGCCGGGGACCACGCACGTGATGACGCACGCGTATGACGGCTACTCCACCAATCTCCCGCTGGAAGAGGCGCTGAAAGATGACGTGCTCCTGGTCCACACCGCCGAGGGAAAGCCGCTCCCGGCGGAGCACGGCGGGCCGGTGCGGATCATCACCCCCCAGCTCTATGCCTGGAAGGGAGCCAAGTGGATTCACCGAATCGAGCTTCTGACCCGCGACCGCCTCGGGTACTGGGAGCTGCGCGGGTATTCGAACACGGCGCATCCCTGGCGAAACGATCGGTACTCGTAGCGCTCCTCCTCGCCCCCGCGGCGCAGGCGGCGCGGCAGAACGTCCTCGAGTACGTGCACGAGAAGCTCGCCCAGGATCGCTCGCTGGATGCGCCGGCGCGCCGGGTGATCGAGGCCGCGCTCGAGCAGCGGTTCGCGAATTACGGGTTCAACGTCGTCGATCCGCGGAAGCCGGAGGACGCGCAGACGCTCCTGCACGTGATCTCCGAGGGCGTCCTCGACCGCGCCGACCCCGCGCGCATCGCCGAGGTCGGATTTGCTGCCTACCGGGCGATCTGGCGCGGAGCTCCGGCGGACGCGGTCGACGGCATCGCGCTCTACGGATACCAGAAGAGGATCCCCGCGGACTCGATCGCCACCTGGGCGAACGGGTACCGCGACGGCACCAGCGCAGGCGTTCCCGGCGAGGTGATGGCGGACGCGGTGCACGAGGCGATGGCGGGGGGCTGGCGCGACTCCACCTTCAACACCGTGAAGTGGGCGCTGGTCTCCGCCGCGAAGTCCGGGTGGGACACGCGGCTGTACGCCGCCTATCTCCTCGAAGGCATGCGCAAGGACCCCTCGCGCCCCGGCGCGCTGCAAGCGAGCCTGCACACGAAGTTCTCGGAGGCGACTTCGAGCAAGGTGCGGCTGCCCGACCCGGCGTACAAGGGCGCGTTCTCGGTCTCGGTGGCGCCCCCGCCGCAGATCAACTGGACTCCGGCGCCGCTGCCCAGGGACTGGCGTCAGCAGCCGCCGCTGGCTCCGGCGCCGCTGCAGCTTCCCGAGCAGCCCGCGATCTGGCCCGGCCTCCTGCACGCGGCCCGCAGCTACCTGGGGACGCCCTACGTCTGGGGCGGCCTGAGCCACAACGGCATCGACTGCTCGGGCCTGACCATGACCTCCTACCGCGAGGTGGCGATCGGGATCCCTCGGGTGTCGCGGCAACAGTACGGCACGGGCAGGGCGGTGCAGCGGACGGAGCTGCGCGACGGCGACCTGGTCTTCTTCGACACGAGCGGGAACGGGGTCTCGCACGTCGGGATGATGGTGGATGCGGCTCGCCGCACGTTCATCCACGCCAGCTCGTCGCACGGCGTGGTGGAGGCGAGCCTCGACGACAAGTACTTCCAGTCGCGCTACCTCGGGGCGCGCCGGGTCTCGCGCTGAAGAAGGCGCTCGTCGCCTTCGCGATCCTGGCGCTCGGCGCGGGCGCGCTCTTCTGCGCGGTGCCGCTCGGGCGCAAAGGCCAGGCCTTGCCGGGGATCGTGGTGCACGGGAGGGTCGCGCTCGAGCTTCTGGGAGAAGGCTCGCTGCGCGCGGGCGCGGGGAAGGCGCGGATCGCCCTCGGGCCCCACCCCATCCTCGCGGGATACCCCGGGCGCCGCCGCGCTGCGGATGCCAGCGAGCCGGTCCATGCCCGCGCGATCGCGGTCGAGGTGGAGGGCCTGCGCGCGCTCGTCGCTGCCGTCGATACCCTGCTCATCCCGGGGTCGCTCGAGGAGGAGGTGCTGCGGCGCGCGCGGCTCCCGCCGCTCACCTGCCTGTTGCTGGCGGCGACGCACACGCACTCCGGACCGGGCGGGGCGTGGGACGACGCGCTCGCGGGCTGGTCGGGGGCCGGGCCCTTCGATCGGGAGCAGCGCGACGCCATCGCGCAGGCGGCCGCCGATGCGCTCACGCAAGCGATCGGCGCCCTCGCCCCGGCGGAGTTCCTCGTCGCGCGCGAGGAGTGGCCGCAAGGTCCGGCTCGGGCGCGCAGCGCGGGCCCTCTCGACCCGCAGCTCGTCGCGCTCCGGGTCCGCAGACCCTCCGGCGAGGACGTCGCCACGCTGATCGACTACCCGATGCACCCGACGGTCACCCCTCGATCGCCCCCCCGCCTCTCGGCGGATTGGCCGGGCAAGGTCGCCACCGCGCTGGAAGGGGCGCCGGTGCTGGTGGTCCAGGGCGCCGGCGGCAACGCCACCTGGGACCGCGGCGAGGACGTCGGCGCAGCGGTCGCCAAAGAGGCCGAGCGGCTCCTGCGCCAGGCGGAGCCGGTGCGCCATCTCCAGATCGGGTGCCAGGCGCGCATCGTCGGCGTGCCGCCTCCGCAGGCGTCGCCGGCGATTCCCTGGCTGTTCCGCCGGGCATTCGCGAATGCCGTCGCTCTGGTGCGGGAGCCGGCGCTGATCGAGACGCGGTTGCGCATTGGCCCGCTGACGCTGGTGGGCGTCCCCGGCGAGCCCGTGGGCGAGCTGGGCCGCCGCATGGCGCCCGACGTGCTGGTCGGGCTCGCCGACGGCTACGCCGGATACATCGAGACGCCGGAGCGGTGGGCCGCGGGCGAGGGAGAAGCCTCGCGAACCTGGTTCGGCCCCGGCCTCGCCGATGCGCTTGGGCTATGGTCTCCGCCGTGATCCTGGAGGTCGCAGCGGAGGTCGCCGCGGCGCTGCGCGAGCGCCGGCCCGTGGTCGCGCTGGAGAGCAGCGTGATCGCGCAGGGGCTTCCTCCTCCGGCGAATCTGCAGGCCGCGCGCCGGTGCGCCGCAGCGGTGCGCGCGCAGGGAGCGGTCCCCGCGGCGGTGGCGGTGATCGGCGGGCGGGTGATCGTCGGGGCGCGCGATGACGAGCTCGAGCGGCTCGGCGATCCCGCGCGCAAGCCGGCGAAAGCGGGGTCCCGCGATCTCGCCGCAGCGGCCGCGCGGGGACTCGACGCGGGCACCACGGTCAGCGCGACCTGCGCGATCGCCGAGCGCGCCGGGATCCGGGTCTTCGCCACCGGCGGCATCGGCGGCGTCCACCGCCGCCTGGATGCTTCCGAGCCGCCCGACATCTCCAGCGACCTCGCCGAGATCGCCCGGCGGAGGGTGTGCGTGGTCTGCGCCGGACCGAAGGCGATCCTCGACCTGCTCGCGACGGCGGAGCTGCTCGAGACTCTCGCCATCCCCGTCTGGGGCTACCGCACCGCGGAGATGCCCGCGTTCTTCACCGGCGGCAGCGGGATCGCGCTCGAGCACCGGTTCGACGACGAGCGGTCGATCGCGGCCGCGCTGCGGGTTCACTGGGACGATCTCGGCTCGCCCTCGGGCGTGATCGTGGCGGTCCCGCCGCCTTCGCCGCTGCCGCGCGCGGAGATCGAGTCGGCGCTCGCGGCCGCGCTCCGGGACGCGGCGGCGCGGAAGCTTCCCGGGAAGCAGGTGACGCCATTTTTGCTTTCGGCGCTCGCCGACGCGACGGGTGGACGGAGCCGCGCAGCCAACCTCGACCTGCTGGACAACAACGCGCGCGTAGCCGCGGCCATCGCGCGGGAGCTCTTGCCGACATGAGACGCAGGACCTTTCTGGGAGCTGCGGCGCTCCTGCCGGCGCTGGCGCGCGCCGCCGAGGGATGGGCGCCGTACGGGCGATCGATCGTCATCGACGGGATGGGCGGTCCGGGAGTGGCGGGGAGCGCTGACGGTCCGCTGCCGGCGCGGGCGGTCGCCGACGCGCTCGCCTCCGGGCTGACGGCGTGCAATCTCACCGTCGGTTACTCCGACTCCCTCGAGGCGTGCATCGGCGGGATCGGCGACTGGCAGCGCGAGATCGACGCCCACCCCGACGCTTTCTTGCTGGTGAAGTCCGGAGCCGATCTCGATGCCGCCAAGTCCTCGCGGCGGCTGGGGCTGATCTTCGGCACCCAGAACCTGGCGATGATCGGATCGGATCCGTCGCGCCTGCGCATGCTCCACGACCTCGGCGTCCGCATCGTGCAGCTCACGTACAACGTGCGGAACCTGCTCGGCGACGGGAGCATCGAGCCCGCCGACGCGGGGATCAGCCTCCTCGGCCGGACTGTGATCTCGAAGGTCAACGAGCTGCGGCTGGTGCTCGACCTCAGCCACGGCGGCTGGCGGACCATCTCCGAGGCGATCGCCGCGTCCGCGCGCCCCTGCGCGATCACGCACACCGGGTGCGCCGCCGTCACCAACCATCCGCGCAACGTGCCCGACGCGGTGCTGCGCGCCCTCGCGGCGAAGGGCGGAGTGGCCGGCATCTACTTCATGCCGTACCTGAGGACGAAGGGGCAGCAGACGGCGGAGGACGTGATCCGCCACCTGGAGCACGCCGTCGAAGTGGCCGGCGAGGATCATGTGGGTGTGGGTACGGACGGGACGATCTCGGCGACGGTGCTCAGCGACGAGGTGCGCCGGGCGCATCGCGAGAACATCGAGCAGCGCAAGAAGATGGGGATCGCGGCGCCGAACGAGGACCCCGACGTCTTTCTCTACGCTCCCGACCTGAACACGCCCCGCCGATTCGAGACCCTCGCGTCGATGCTGGCGCGGCGCGGGCACAGCGACGCGCGCATCGCCAAGCTGCTCGGCGAGAACTTTGCCCGGTTGTTCCGGGAGGTTTGGGGCTGACTCGCCCCCACCCCGGAATAGGTGTATCTTTACAGCTCGAGCAGCCCGGGGGGGGATGATGACACGATTCACCTGGTCGTGCGCCGGCCTCACTCTGGCCGCCGCGGTGGCAGCGGCCGCGCAGGAGCAGACGGCGGCGATCGCGGTCTCCGCGCCGGAGCAGGTCCAGCGGCACACCGGCACCTTCCTCCGGCCTGATGTCGGCGTCGGCTATCTGGCGATGAACACCTCCGACGGCGCCATGCTCACCGGCTTCGCCGAGACATACGGAGCCGCGGCGGGGGTGTCGATCACCCAGAGGAGCGTCGTCGCCCTGCACGTCTGGGAAGCGGTGGTGCGGAATCCCTCGATGTCGATGGGCGGCTCGTGGGGCGGCGCGAACTCGAGCGCGACGCTGCTCGCCATCGGCCCCGAGTACACTGCGTACTCGAAGGACAACTACTTCCTCTCCGTCTCGCCGTCGCTCACCCGGATCACGGTGGAGACGAACGGGATCACCGGCGCGACCAACTGGGGACTCGGGTTGCGCGCCGCGCTCGGCAAGGAGTGGTGGGCCAGCGAACACTGGGGACTCGGCGTGGTCGGACAACTCTCGGTGAGCCTCAACGAGGACTCGGGCCCGAACGCTCCGACCTGGACGGCCTGGGCGACCACCATCGCCTTCTCCGCCACTTACAACTAGACGCCATAGCGGCAGGCGGCGCAGCGTTCGCTGTTCGCGCGCGGGCGGAGAGACCCTCGAGAGGACCTCAGGTCGCGGCTGCCCGGGCCAGCCGGTCGCGGACCGCGTCCCATTCCGCGCCCGCGGGGACCTGCTCGACGAGGATCGCGGTGCAGTCCGCGTCCTCCAGATCGCGCAGCGCCGCGTAGAGTCCCTGTGCGTACCCTTGCGCGTCCTCCGGCAGTCTCGCCACCGCGGCCGCGGGCGGCGCCTGCGTGTCGCCGCGCAGCAGCGCGCCCACCCTTCCCGGAAGGGCCCGGGCGCCCGCTTCCAGCTCCGGCCGCGCCGCGAGGCGCACCACCGCCGCGGGCGCGTAGTGGCGCCGGTGCTGGCCGGGCGACTGCGCCACGGCGGTGGCAAAGCCGATCTCCAGCGGCCCGATCAGCTCCTCGATCTCGGTGCGCGGGATCGCCCCCGCGCGCAGCAGGCGCGGCGGTCCGCTGAGCGAGACCACCGTCGACTCGATCCCGAACCTGCACCGCCCCCCGTCGACGACCGCGTCGATCCGGCCGTTCAGGTCGCGCAGCACATGCGCGGCAGTGGTGGGCGACACGTGCTCCGCGCGGTTCGCGCTGGGAGCCGCGAGCGGCGCGCCGACGCGCTCGAGCAGGGCGCGCGCGGCCGCGTGCGAGGGCGCGCGAACGCCCACGGTGTCGCCGCCGGCGGTGCACTCATCGGGCACCACGTCGGTGCGCGGCAGCACCAGCGTGAGCGGTCCCGGCCAGAACCGAGCCGAGAGCTGCCGCGCCTCCAGCGGCCAGCGCGAGACCAGCGGCCGCGCCTCGTCCTCCCCGAGCACGTGCACGATCAGCGGATTCGTCATCGGCCGCGCCTTCGCCGCGTAGATGGCGCGGACGGCCAGCGGCTCCAGGGCGAGCGCGCCCAGCCCGTAGACGGTCTCCGTGGGGAAGGCGACCAGCCCGCCGCGCCGGATCAGCGCAGCCGCCTCGTCCAGGTCCGCAGGGGACCTCGCGCTGAGGAGCCGGGTATCCACCTCACGGAACGCCGGAAAGGGCGGCCTTGTGGATGCCTTCGCCCACCAACCTGGGGATCGCCGTGCTCCAGGGCTCCTTGAGATCGGCGACCTTCGCTTCCAGCAGGCCCTCGATGATCAGCGCCGTCCCGCCCACCTGCCCGATCTCCTGGAGGCTGGCGCCTGCGGCGCGGCAGATCGCCTCCACCTCGGAGCGGCTGGAGGCGGAGTACGAGACGACGACGCGGGAGGCGTCCTCGCCGAAGAGCAGCGCATCGGGGCGCAGCGAGGACTCGAGCAGCACGCGGCAGCCGAGGTCCTTCGCGAAGCACATCTCTGCAAGCGCGACGGCGAGGCCGCCGTCGGAGCAGTCGTGCGCGGCCTTGAGCGCGCCGGCGCGCACCCCGAGGCGCACCGCTTTCTGCACCGCCTTCTCGCGCGCGAGGTCCAGCGGCGGCGGCATTCCGAGAACCTTGCCGTGCACCACCTTGAGGTATTCGCTGCCGCCCAGGTGCCCGTTGCCGAGGCCGCCGATCACCGCCACCCGGTCACCGGAAGCGACGAAGCCCGAGCCTGCGTTCCTGGCGCAATCGTCCATCATCCCGACCATCCCGATCATCGGCGTGGGGTAGACGGCCTTGCTTTCGGTCTCGTTGTAGAGCGAGACGTTGCCGGAGACGACGGG
>DASREU010000042.1:0-4996 GCA_035651935.1 Myxococcales bacterium
CGGGAGTAGATCGCGACCACCAGCGCGGCGCTCCCCAGCCCGAGCAGCGCGAGCAGATCGAGGCGGGGCGCCGGACGAGGATCGCGACGGCGCAGGAGAGCCAGCGCCAGGGTGGCCGGTGCGACCATCGCGTAGAGCGGCAGCGAGTGGCCCGACGCGGCGGCGGCGAGCCGGTTGAGGCCGAGGATCGGAGAGGCGAGCGCGAGCAGGACGAACTGGCCGAGGTAGACCGCGGTGCACGGCGGGAGCGAGAGGCGGAGGACGGCATGCCCGAACAGCCGCCCCCAGAGCCACAACGTGACCAGCGCGAGGGCGAGGCAGGCGGCGAAGAGCGCCTGCTGGAACGACCGCACCGGAAGGAGCAGCGCGAGGACGGCGAGCACCGCGAGCGCTGCGGGCGATGCGAAGAGATCGTCCGAGGCCGGCGGAGGCGAAAGGCCTGCGCGCACGGCCGGCATCTATCATGAACTGTCCTGGCTTCGCTCCGCGTCGCTCGCAGTCAGCACCCGGCGGGCGGCGGCGAGCAGCGATTCGGGCGCGAACGGCTTCTCCACGAACGCCTCGCAGCAGAGCTCCTGCGCCGCCGCCGCGACCTCGCGATCGGCGGAGAAGAGGATCACCCGCGGAGCCATCCCCAGCGCGCGGACCGCCGTGAGCAGCGCCCGCCCGTCCATGTCGGGCATCCGGAGGTCGAGCACCAGCGCGTCGGGCGGGTCCGCCTTGATCTTCGCCAGCGCGATCCGGCCGCCGCCGGCCCAGTCCGCGTCGAAGCCGTGCTCGGCGAGGAACTCCGCCATCATCCGCGCGATCGGCTCGTCGTCGTCGACCACCAGCACGCGCCCTTCGCCGCCGCCGGGCCGCCCCTGCATCCGCGAGCGGAGGGGAAGCTGCAGCACGAAGCCGTGGGGGCCGGCGGAGAGGGCGCCGCCGTGCAGCTCGGCCGCGACGCGCGCGATGGTCAGCGCCATGCCGAGGCCCTGCCGCTGCGAGGTGGGGACTTCCCAGCGCGGGTCCAGGGCGTGCTCGGGGTCGAGCAGGGCATCGCCGCTCCACTCCACGCGCACCTCGACCTGGGCGCCCCGCCGGCGCGCGTCGATGCGCACCGGGCCGAGCGGTCGCCCGCGCAGGACCATCGCGGTCAGGGCCCGCTCGATGCGCTCGCGATCCGCGAGCAGCGGGAGCGACGGCTCGACCGCGGCGTCGACCTCCGCGTCCGCGCCCAGACGCCGCAGCGATCGGCGCGCGGCGTCGACGAGCTCCGCCATCTCGCACGGCTCCTGGTGGAGGACGAATCGGCCGGTCTCGATGCGCGAGACCTCCAGCGTCTCTTCCAGCAGCGCATGGAGCCGTTCCGCCTGGCGTTCCAGCACCTGGACGTGGCGCGGGTCGCAGGGCTCGCCTTTCTCCAGGCGGCGGGCCAGCGAGTACGAGAACCCCTTGATGCTGGTGAGCGGCGTCTTCAGCTCGTGCGCGGCCATGGAGAGGAAGCGATCCTTGCGCGACTCCCGTTCCGCGGCCGCGAGCACGGCGCCGGCGCGCGCGAGCAGCGGCTGGAGCGCGCGCAGGTCGCGCTGCCCGCGATCGAAGTGGATGGAGAGGGCCCCGACGAGATGTTCGTTCACGCGCAGGGGAACCGACGCCCCGTCGGTCGTCCACTCCACGCGGCCGCTCTGGATGCCGCGTTCGGCGATCTCGCCGGAGCAGGGCTCTCCGTGGCCTCCGAGCATCTGCACGCCGGCCCCGGTGCGGAGGTAGACCGCGACGCCGGCGGCGCCGGTCAGCCGGCGCGCGATCGCGGCGATGCGCGCCGCGAGATCGCGCGTGTTCTCGCCGGCGAGAGCCGCATCCGCGAGCTGGGCGGCGGCCCCGGAGGCGAGGAAGGCGCTCTCCAGGCGGCGTTGGAGCGAGAACAGGCCGCCCAGGAAGCGGAAGCCGCGGATCTGCAGCGCATGGTGGAGCGTCCCGCGGAGGATGCGAATGCCGTCCCGAAGCATGTCCCGGGCCGTCGCGTTCGCCGCTTCCAGGCGGGGCGCCGTCCGACGCGCAGCCGGCCGCCGGAACCACGCGGACCAGAATGGAAGTCGCTGTGCAGGACGAAGATCGAGCACGCGGCGCAGGCTCCGGACCGGGGTCCCGGTTTCGCACCCCCGGCGTCGCAATCTGGGCACGCCCGGATGCCCGCGAAACTGGGAAAAAAGGGCGAATTCCGACGTTCGGCGACGGCACACGCCCTGCAAAAGCGGTGTGCGCGGTTCAAAATCCGGACCGGGCGGAGGGGGCGTGCCAGGCGCACTCGTACTCGGAGTGTGGCTCCTCGCTGTCCCTCTGGGGGGCGGCGAGCCGGGGCTTCTGGAGACGCAGGAGGCAGCGGCAAGCGCAGCAGGAGGGTCCGCGGCGCTGGACGCGGCGCGTCTCGCGCGGGCGCGGGCGGCTCACTGGGTCCCACAGCTAAGGGGGCAGGCGACGGTGCGCGAGGACGAGAAGACGCGGCTTGGCGAGTATCGGCTGGCCCCCCTGCGCGAGCAGGATGCGGGAGCGGGTCGCAACTGGGCGCTGACGTTGACCTGGGACCTCTCGCAGGTGGTCTTCGCCCGCGAGGAGACGCAGCTCGCCCAGACCCAGGCCCAGCTGGCGAAGATCCGGCGCGAGGCGGCGGACAAGGCCGCACAGCTCTGGATCGAGCGGCAGAAGGCGCGCGTGGTGTTTCTCGCGTCGCGCTCGCGCGAGTCGTGCTTCGCGATGCTGCGGGCGACCGCCGCGCTGTTCGCCATCACCGGAGGATTGTTCCGGGAGGTGGCCGTGCGCGAGGAAGCCACTTGCGCCGGAGAGCTCAAGTGACCTCGGCCCGCCTCGCCGCAGTATTGCCGGCGCTGCTGGCCTGCGGCGCGCGGCTGCCGGCGCCGGACCTGGGCGACGGCGGGACGTCGCAGCCCACCGTCTCGGAGCTCGACCCGGAGCCGGGAGTCGTCGCAGCCACGGCGCGGTTCACGGTCCGCTTCTCCGCCGCGATGGACGAGGGGCAGCTCCTCGCCGCTTCCGGCCGCAGCGAGAGCGTCGCGCTCGCGGCGGAAGCAGATGCGGAGCGCGCGGCGGCGGCGCTCGAGCACGCTCCGCTCTCGGCGCATGAGCGAACCCTGCTCGTCGCCGCGGCGGCGGAAGTGGCGTCCGATCGGCGCGCGATCAGCATCAGCCCGGACCAGCCGCTTTCGCCGGGCGACTATTCGCTGCTCGTCTCCGCGCGGCTCAAGGACGAGAGCGGGCGGAAGCTGTCGGGGAACGGCAGGCGGTTCGGGTTTCACGTCGCAGCGCCGCCGCCCACCGCGCGGCTCGTCACCCCGCCTCCGGGCGGAGAGGTCCCCTGGAACCTCGGGGTGGTGCGCGCGTTCGCCGAGGCCGGGCGCGTCGCGCTGCTGGGGCCGAAGGGAGAGGAGCTCGCGTCTGCCGATGCGCATGGGGCGGTCGCGCTGACGTTGCCGGGGCCGCTCGGCGCAGGGTCCGACTACGTGCTGGCACTCGGCGGCGTCGCGCTGCCGGAGCAGACGTTCACGGCCGCATCCTGCGCGCGCACCGCCGCGCCTGCGCTCCAGGGCGGCGCGGCACAGATCTCGGTGCGCGATACAGGGATCACGGCGCAGGTCGTCCTCGACTGGCCCGCCGAGGTGGAAGCCACCGTCGAGGATGCGCGGGGGACGGTAATCACGGCGCAGGCGCAGATCCTCTGTGCGCCGCCGCCGTGCGGGCCCCAGAGCTTTGCCTGCGCGGGGGCCGTGCGCATCGAAGGGCTGCAGCCCGCGTCGGACTACACGCTGCGGATCGCGGCGCGCGACGATTTCGGATTCACGCTGCGGTCCGCGGCGCAGCCCTTCGGCACGCTCGCTTCGTTGCCGAAGGCGATGATCTCGGAGGTGATGGCTTCGGGCATCGACGGCGAGTACGTGGAGATCTTCAACCTCGGGCCGGGTGCAGCCGATCTGGAGACGCTGGCGCTGCTGGGCGCCGATGGCATCGTCCGGCCCCTGCTCGGGGGCGCCGCGCCGTTGCCGGTCGTGCTCGCGCCGGGCGCCCGGGCGCTCGCGGTCGGAGCGTCGTTCGATGCCGGGCTGTACCCCGAGCTGCCGCCGGGCACCCCGATTCTCAGGGCGGCGACGCAGCGCCTGCTCGGGAGGGGATTGTCCGACGATGCGCCGCCGCCATTCACGCTGGTTGCGCGCGGCGAGACGGCCGTCGCGATCGCGGACTTCCCTGGGGCGGCGCCGAGATGTGGGGCGGGGATCAGCCTGCAGCGCGACGAAGCGGTTGCGGCCGATTCCCCCGCGGCGTGGATTTGCGGGCGAACGGGCGGCACACCGGGGCGTCCGCCCTAGAATCGCGGAGGGGGGCCATGCTAGAGCGAAGGCCGCTTTCCGCGGAGGAGCACGGAGATGTCCGGTCACAACCGGTGGACGAAGATCAAACGCAAGAAGGAAGCGATGGGCGCCAGCAAGGGCGTCCTCTTCACCAAGCTCATCCGCGAAGTGACCGTGGCCGCGCGCAACGGAGGAGGCGATCCGGACCACAACGCCCGGCTGCGATCGGCCGTGCTGCTGGCGCGGGAAGCGAACATGCCGGCGGACAACATCACCCGCGCCATCAAGAAGGGCACGGGCGAGCTCGCGGGCGTCAACTACGAGGAGCTCACCTACGAGGGCTATGGGCCGGGAGGGGTGGCGTTCGTCGTCGAGATCCTCACCGACAACAAGAACCGGACCGCCGGCGACGTCCGGGCCATCTTCACCAAGGGAGGCGGCAGCATGGCCACCTCCGGCGCGGTGGTGTTCCAGTTCGATCGCAAGGGCCTGATCCCGGTGCCGAAGGGCGCCGGCGAGGAGCAGGTGATGGAGCTGGCGCTGGACGCGGGCGCCGAGGACGTGGTGCCCGACGGAGACGGCGGGTTCGAGCTTCGCACCGACGTCGGGTCGCTGATGCAGGTGCACAAGGCGCTCGAGGGCAAGCTGCC
>DASREU010000043.1:0-8923 GCA_035651935.1 Myxococcales bacterium
CCGTCGCCGGTGAGCAACGTTCCGGCGGGCGTACAGAAGGTGGCCGCGCGGCCCGCGCCTCCGCCCCCTCCGCGCCCGCACATCCGGCCTCCGCCGCCGAAGCCGACCGGCCCCATCGTGCAAGGCCCCGGCGGCGTGCAGTCGGTCCAGGTCACCGAGAACCTCCAGATGCGTCCGTCCGCGACGCGCGCGGTGGTGCTCTCCCGGCCGCTGATCCCGATCGCGCGGCCGGCGCCCCGGACGCCGTCCGGCGGCGGCTTCCGGCCACGCCCGGTCGGCGAGGTCCGCGAGCTGGCAGTGGTCTCCGGCGGCCCGGGCCGCGGGCGCGAGTTCATCGACGTCACCAAGGACAACAAGGGCGGGCCCGGCCAGCGCGGCAAGAAGGGTCCGCGCGTCGAGAAGACGGAGTCCATCTCCAAGCAGGACCTGGTGGAGCTGGCACGGCAGCGCGCCTACGTCCCCGTCCGCGGGCACAAGAAGAAGAGCGCCAAGAAGGGCCGGCAGACCGAGATCACCGAGATGTCGGAGCACAAGAAGGTGATCCGCATCGAGGAGACGATCACCGTCGCCGAGCTGTCCCAGACCATGGGCGTGAAGAGCGCCGACCTGATCCGCAAGCTGATGGCGGGCGGGAAGATGGTGACGGCCAACCAGGCCATCGATTTCGACACCGCCAGCCTGCTCGCGATCGACTACGGCTGGAAGGTGGAGAAGGTCGGCTTCGAGCTCGACGAGTTCATCCGGGAGACGGAGGACAAGCCCGAGGAGCTGGTGGCGCGGCCGCCCGTGGTCACCATCATGGGACACGTCGACCACGGCAAGACCTCGCTGCTCGACGCCATCCGCAAGGCCGAAGTGGCTGCCGGCGAGGCGGGCGGGATCACCCAGCACATCGGCGCGTACTCGGTGGACGTGGTCGGGTCCGACGGCGGCGAGGCCTCGATCACCTTCCTCGACACCCCCGGCCACGAGGCCTTCACCGCCATGCGCGCCCGCGGCGCGAACGTCACCGACATCGCCGTGCTGGTGGTGGCGGCGGACGACGGCGTGATGCCGCAGACGGTGGAGTCGATCAACCACGCGAAGGCGGCGGGCGTCACCATCCTGGTGGCGATCAACAAGATCGACAAGCCTGAGGCGCAGCCGGAGCGGATCAAGCAGCAGCTCTCGGAGCACGGGCTGATCTCCGAGGAGTGGGGCGGCGAGACGATGATGATCCCCGTCTCCGCCCGCACCGGCGACGGCGTGGAGAAGCTGCTCGAGGCCATCCTCCTCCAGGCGGAAGTGCTGGAGCTGAAGGCGAACCCGAACAAGCCCGCCACCGGGGCCGTGATCGAGGCCAAGCTGGAGAAGGGCCGCGGCCCGGTCGCTACCGTCCTCGTCCAGGACGGCACCTTGCACGTCGGCGACGCCATCGTCACCGGCATCCACCACGGGCGGGTGCGGGCGATGATGAACGAGCACGGCGAGCAGATCGACGACGTGCCGCCCGGGTTCCCGGTGGAAGTGCTCGGCCTCGACGGCGCGCCCTCCGCGGGCGACGACCTCAACGTGGTGGAGGACGAGCAGGCCGCGGTGGTGGTGGCGGAGCACCGCCTGAAGAAGCAGCGGGAGAAGGACCTCTCGAAGAGCAACAAGCTCTCCATCGACGACATCCTCGCCAAGGGCCGCAAGGACGAGGCGAAGGTGCTCAAGCTGATCGTCAAGGCGGACGTGCACGGCTCCGTCGAGGCGCTGCGCACGGCGCTCTCGAAGCTCTCCACCCCCAAGGTCTCGGTGGACGTGATCCACTCCGCGGTGGGCAACGTCACCGAGAGCGACGTGATGCTCGGCGCGGCGTCGAAGGGGATGATCATCGGCTTCAACGTCAAGCCGGAGTCGAAGGCGGCGGAGACGGCGGCCTCGCAAGGCGTGCCGCTCAAGCTGTACACCATCATCTACGAGGCGCTCGACGACGTGAAGCTGGCGATGGAAGGCCTGCTCGAGGCCATCATCAAGGAGAAGGTGGTGGGGCACGCGAAGGTGCTCCAGACCTTCAACGTGCCGAAGCTCGGCACCATCGCGGGCTCCTCGGTCACGGACGGGAAGATCACCCGCACCTCGATGGTCCGGCTGCTGCGCGATCAGAAGCCGATCATCACCGGCAAGATCGCCTCGCTGAAGCGGTTCAAGGACGACGTCAAAGAGGTGGACAAGGGATTCGAGTGCGGCATCGGGATCGAGAACTTCACCGACTTCCAGCCGGGTGACGTGATCGAGGCGTACGAGCTGGAGACGATCCGGCCCTCGCTGACGTAGCCGGCGCCGCGCGAAGGTGCGGCCGCCGGCTATGCTCGAGGCTGTAGAGGCGGCAGATGGTGGTCGGGGTCCTCAGGCTGACGCTCTACATCCACGGCGCCTCCTCGCTGAAGGACAAGCGGCAAGTGGTGCGCAAGGTCACCGACCGGCTGCGCTCGCGCTTCAACGTCGGCGTGGCGGAGGTCGGAGACAACGACATCTGGCAGCGCGCGCTGATCGGGATCGTCGCCGTCTCCAACGACCACAGCTTCGTCAACGAGGTGCTGGACAAGTGCGTGCGCGACGCCGGCAACATCGCCGAGATCGTCAACCGGGAGATGGAGATCGAGACCTGGTCGGAGATGAAGCGCGACTGGTCGCAGAAGCCTGACTTCGAGGCGCACGACCTCTCGCGCCTCCCGCCGGAGCGCGAGGAGGAATTGCCCGAGCAGGCGCAGGGCACTGCGGGCTGGCTGAAGGAGGAGGACCTCGAATGAGCACGCACAACCGGCCGGAGCGCGTGGCGGCGGTGGTCCAGCATCTCCTCGCCGAGAAGTTCGCCCGGGGGATGCGCGACCCCCGCATCGGCCTGGTCACCATCACCGGCGTGAAGATGTCGCCCGACCTGCGCGAGGCGCAGGTGTACTGGACCGTGCACGGCGGGGCCGACGTCCGCAAGCACACCACGCAGGGGCTGCAGAAGGCGCGCGGCTACCTGCGCCGGGAGATCGGCGTCGAGCTGAAGCTCCGCGTGGTCCCGGACCTGCACTTCATCTACGACGAGGCCATCGACCGGGGCGAGCGGATCGAGCAGCTGATCCGGCAGGTGCACGAAGAGGAGAGTGCGCGCCAGGAGGATCTCTCGATGCCGGAGAAGGAATGAAGGCGATCAACCGCGGCGTGGCGAACCCCCGGGACTGGCGCCCGGCCGAGAACCTGCCGCGCGCGGTCGAGGCGCTGCGCTCGGCGAAGAAGGTCCTGCTCACCATGCACCGCGGTCCGGACGGCGACGCGCTGGGATCGGCGCTCGCGCTGGCCTGCACGCTGCGCGATCTCGGGCGCGAGGTCACCGTCTACAATCCGGACGAGCTGCCTTACAACTTCCGCTTCCTCACCGGAGCGTCCAGCGTGTCGAAGTCGCTGCCTGCGGACGCCGCCTTCGACGTCACGGTGGCGACGGATGCGGGGGCGTTCGAGCGGCTGGGCCCCGACGTGCCGAAGGACGGGCGCCGCGGAGTGCTGCTCAACCTCGACCACCACGTCACCACCGAACCGTTCGGCGACGTCAACTACGTCGATCCGCACGCGGCCTCGGTCGGCATCCTCGCCTACAAGATCATCAAGGAGCTGGGGGCGCCGCTCTCGCGCGATGCCGCCGAGTGCATCTACGCCAGCATCCTCGCCGACACCGGCTGCTTCCGGTATTCCAGCACCGATCCGGAGTGCCTGCGCATCGCCGCGGAGCTGCTCGAGGCCGGGGTCGATCCCTGGGAGATGACGGTGCGCGTGTACGAGCAGCAGCCGCTCGCGCGCATGCGGCTTTTGGCGGAGGTGCTCTCCACCCTCGAGGTGCACGGAAAGCTGGCCACGATCACCATCACCAACGCGATGGTGGCGAAGACCGGCAGCGAGATCGACTTCACCGACGGCTTCATCAACTACGCGCGCAGCGTGGACGGCGTGGAGGTCGCCGCCAGCTTCCGCGAGCCGCTGAACGGCGGACCCTGGCGGGTCAGCTTCCGGTCGCGGGGCAGGGTGAACGTGGCCGCCATCGCCCAGAGGTTCGGGGGCGGCGGGCACCACAATGCGGCGGGTTGCAGCATCGAAGGCGACGAGGCGGCCGTGCGGGCGCGGATCGCGCAGCAGATCGAGGAAGCCCTGCAGAATGGCGCATGAATTCTGCGGCGTGGTGGTGGTCGACAAGCCATCGGGGCCCACCAGCTTCGACGTGGTCCGCCGGGTGAAAGGCCTCTTCAAGGCGAAGCGCTGCGGCCACACCGGAACGCTCGATCCCATCGCCACCGGCGTGCTGCCGATCTGCATCGGCGACGCGACCCGGATCGCGAGCTACATCAGCGAGGGCGAGAAGGAATACGACGGCGTCGTCCGCTTCGGCCAGACCACCGATACCCAGGACAGCGCCGGGAAGACGCTCCTGACGCGGCCGGTTGCGGAGCTCACGGAAGAAAAGGTCGCCGAAGCGCTGCGCGGATTCGTCGGCCTCATCGAGCAGACGCCGCCCATGTACTCGGCACGCAAGGTGGACGGCAAGCGCCTCTACGAGCTGGCGCGGGCGGGCGAGGAGGTCGAGCGCGAGGCGCGCCAGGTGCACATCGACGAGGCGCGGCTGATCTTCTTCCGCTCCCCCGATGCCGGGATCTTCGTCCGCTGCTCGAAGGGCACGTACCTGAGGACGCTGGCGCACGACCTGGGAGAGAAGCTGGGCTGCGGCGCACACCTGCGCGAGCTGAAGCGGGTGCGGGTGGGCCCGTTCTCGCTGGAGGATTCGGTCGGGCTGGACACGCTGATGGCGGTGGCGAAGGAAGGGCGGGAGGGTCTCGAGCGCTTCGTGCACCCCATCGCCCGCGCCCTCAGCGACATGGCCGAGTTGCAGCTCGACCTGCAGCTTGCGCGCCGGGTCGCGCACGGGCACGCGCCCGGGCCGTCGGACCTGTCCCGCCTGAAGGCGCCGCCGTTTTCGCGCGGCCGCAAGGTCCGGCTGACGGAACCGGAAGGGCGCGTGCTGGCGGTGGCCGAGAGCGACGGAGTGGGGACGCTGAAGCTGCTCCGGGTGCTGGTCTCCGGCGCCCACGATCTCGTCGAGAAGGACTATTGAGCGACGCGGCTCCTTGCCGCGCCGGAGCGGAACGCTCCGTGCCCGCCGGGAGCGTCTGCGGATAACATGCATTCGATGGCGAAGGCGGCCCCCAGCTTCCCGCGATCGTGGCAGCCCGCTCCGAACCGGATCGCGCCGTCGCCGGACGACGTGGTGCTGGTCGGCGCGAACCTGGACGTCGATGCGGAACGGCTCTCCGCGCTGCGCGCCAGCTTTTCTCCGCGCGAGGAGGACCGTTTCCAGAGCTTCGCCACCGACGCGCTGCGCTCGCGGTGGGGGGCGGCGCGCGGGATCCTGCGCGAGGTCCTGGGCCGCGCGCTGGGCTGCGCGCCCTCGGAGGTGCGGTTCGCGTACGGCTCGCACGGCAAGCCCTACGTCCCGGACGCGCCGCTGCGATTCAACATCAGCCACTCCGGCGCGATGGCGGTGATCGCCCTCGCTCGCGTCGAGGTGGGAGTGGACGTCGAGTTGCCGCGCCCGCGGCGGAGCGATGCGATCGCGCGGAGATTCTACGCGCCCGGCGAGATCGAGCGGCTGTTCGCGGAGGCCGACCCCGCCCGCCGGGCCGACGCCTTCTTCCGTCTGTGGACCTGCAAGGAGGCCTTCCTCAAGGTCACCGGCGAAGGGCTCTCGCGCTCGACCCGGTCGTACGAGATCTCGCTCGCTCCGCCGCGGCTGCTCTGGGCGACCGGCATCGCCGATGCCGCCCGGCGGTACTCCGTCCATCCGCTCGATGTCGGCGAACCGTACCGCGCCGCTGCCGTCGTCGACCAACCGCGGCCCGTCCTCCGCAGCTTTCGCTGGAGTTGAACACGATGATCGTCCCCGTCCTCGCCCTTCTGCTCGCCGCAGCGCCCGAGATCTCCAGCGTCGAAGGCATGCAGCCGGTGCCCAACGTTCCCTCGCTGGTCGCGAGCGGGCTTCCGCCGCTGCCGGCGGAGCTGAAGGTCCGCACCGCGCAATATCTGAACGCGCGCTCGGCGCTGCTGGCGGACCTCTCCGAGGACGGCAGCACGTTGCTGGTCTCGACGCGCTTCGCCTCCACCTCGCAGCTGCACCTGGTGGAGATGCCCCTCGGCATGCGCACCCAGATCACCTTCGGTGACGAGCCGGTCACACGCGCGCGCTTCCAGCCCGGCGATCCGCAGACGGTCTGGTACCTGCAGGACAAGGGGGGAGGCGAGTTCTTCCAGCTCTTCCGCCTCGACCGCCAGAGCGGCCGGTCCGAGCTGCTCACCGACGGGAAGAGCCGGCACGGGGACCTGACGCTCTCCCGGGACGGGAAGCGGCTGGCCTTCTCCGGCACGCAGCGCAACGGCAAGGACACGGACGTGTACGTCGCGGAGACGGCGTCGCCGAAGGAGGCGCGGCGGGTGACGACGGCCGAGGGCACCTGGGCGCCGCTGGAGTTCTCGGCCGACGGCCGGCGGCTCCTGATCGCGCAGGAGCGCAGCATCCAGGACGCGGACCTGTACGCGCTGGAGGTCGAGTCCGGGAAGCTGACCCGGCTCACGCCACAGGAAGGCAAGGCGAGCGTCGCGGCCGCGCACTTCACCGCCGACGGCAAGGGCGTCTATCTGGCGACGGATCGCTGGAGCAACTTCAACCAGCTCTACCTCCTGGACGCCAACGGCGGACATTCGCCGCTCTCGGCGGACGTGAAATGGAACGTGGAGAACGTGGCGGTGGCGTACGACGGCTCGCGGATCGCGTTCGCGGCGAACGAGGACGGCGTGTCGCGGCTGTACGTGCGCACCCGCCAGGGGCGCATCGACCCCATCGCCCTTCCGGCGAACGCCGTGATCTCGAGTCTGGAGTTCCCGCGCCGGCGCGCCGATCTGCTGGCCGTGACCTTCCAGACCGCCACCCAGCCCGCGGACGTCTACCAGGTGCAGCTGCGCGGAATGCGCGTCGTGCGCTGGACCCGGTCGGAGGTGGGCGGCCTCGATCCGGCGAGCTTCGTGGACGCGCAGCTCGTGCGCTATCCGGCGGGAGGCGGCGCCGGGATCATGCCGGCGTTCCTCTACAAGCCGCGCTCACCCTCCGGAAAGCTCCCGGTGGTGGTGATCTGGCACGGCGGACCGGAGTCGCAGAGCCGGCCCACCTTCTCCCCGCTCGTGCAATTGCTCGCCTCCGAGCTGGGGATCGCGGTGCTGCTGCCGAACGTGCGCGGGTCCGACGGGTACGGGAAGGAGTACCTGGCGGCGGACGACGGAGTGAAGCGGGAGCAGGCGCTCTCGGACATCGGCGCGACCCTCGAGTTCATCGCCGAGCAGCCGGATCTCGACGCCTCGCGCGTGGGGATCTACGGCGGGAGCTACGGCGGGTACATGACGCTCGCCACCGCGGCGTTCTACGGCGGCCGCATCCGGGCTGCGGTGGACGTGGTCGGGATCTCGAACCTCGTCACGTTCCTGGAAAACACGCAGGCGTACAGGCGGGACCTGCGCCGCGCGGAGTACGGGGACGAGCGCGACCCGGCGATCCGGGCCGTGCAGGAGCGCATCTCGCCGCTGCTTAGCGTGGAGAAGATCCAGGCGGAGCTGTTCGTGCAGCAGGGCTACAACGACCCGCGCGTGCCGCGCAGCGAGGCGGAGCAGATCGTCAAGGCGGTGCGCGGGCGCGGGAAGGACGTCTGGTACCTGGTGGGAATGAACGAGGGGCACGGGTTCCAGAAGAAGGAGAACCGGGATTACGCGACCGCGGCGATCGCGCTCTTCTTCCAGCAGAAGCTGCTCGAGCCGGTGAAGACGAACTGACCGGCGCGCGGGAGAGCGCACAGCCGATCGGCGCGGTGGTGAAGCGTGCTTCCGCCTTCGCGGCGGAATTCGCAGCAGGAGCCTGGCCGCATCTCCGCGCGCTGCCATGGCGCTAGATCGCTTCCAGGAACTCCGCGTTCGAGTTGAACTCGTTAAGCGACTTGATCAGCCGCTCCATCGCTTCGACGGGCTTCAACGCGAACAGCGCGCCACGCAGCTTCTTCACCTTCTCGTACTCGTGCTGGCTGAACAGCTTCTCTTCCTTGCGGGTCCCGGAAGTCTGGATGTTGATGGCCGGGAAGATGCGCTTCTCCGCGAGCTGCCGGTCGAGGTTGATCTCGGAGTTCCCGGTGCCCTTGAACTCCTCGAAGATCACCTCGTCCATGCGCGACCCTGTGTCGATCAGCGCGGTGGCGATGATGGTCAAGGAGCCGCCTTCCTCCGCGTTGCGCGCCGCCCCGAAGAAGCGCTTCGGGCGCTCCAGGGCGCGCGAGTCGATGCCGCCCGACAGCGTCCGGCCGCTGGACTCGATCTCCTTGTTGTAGGCGCGGGAGAGGCGGGTGATCGAGTCGAGCAGGATCACCACGTCCTTGCCCGCCTCCACCAGCCGCTTCGCGCGCTCCAGCACCACCTCCGCCACGTGGATGTGCTCGTCGGTGGGCCGGTCCGCGGAGCTGGCGTAGACCTCCGCCTTCACCGTGCGGCGGAAATCGGTCACTTCCTCGGGGCGCTCGTCGACCAGGAGGACCATCTGCTGCACCTCCGGCCGGTTGATCGTGATCGCGTGGCAGATCTTCTGCAGCATGATGGTCTTGCCGGTCTTCGGCGGCGCGACGATCAGCATGCGCTGCCCGAGGCCGATGGGCGCGACGATGTCGATCACGCGGGTGAGCAATTCCTTCGGGGTCGTCTCCAGCACGACGCGGTCGTCGGGATCGATCACGGTCAGGTTCTGGAATGCCGTCCGCTTCGCGGCTTCCTGCGGCGCGAGGCCCTCCACCGTGTCGGTCTTGATCAGTTGCAGGCGGCCGTTGCGGCGCACCGCCTGGCC
>DASREU010000044.1:0-7668 GCA_035651935.1 Myxococcales bacterium
TGCAGAGCACCACGGTGTCGAACTCGTCGAGCGCGGCGGTTTCCAGCGTGCTGGCGGTGTCAACCGCGTGCTCCTCGGTGGCCTGCTGCCGCGCGCGCGGGTCCACGTCGATGCCGGCGAGGAACACCTCGCGGCGCGCCCGCCGCAGGGCGAGCGCGAGCGAGCCGCCGATCAGGCCCAGTCCGATGATCGCGATCCGTTCCGGGGCGGCCATCTCCCGATCCTACACGGGGAACGCGCTCGTGGATATCGCTGCCCGGCGCGGGGCGGTCAGTGCGCGTCGATGAACCCGCCGTGCTGGGCGAGGAACGACTCGTAGTCGCCCGCGTAATCTTCGAGGCCGTGATGGTGGAAGGCGAAGATGCGGGTTGCGGCCGTGTCGATCAGATCGCGGTCGTGGGCGACGAAGATGACGGTGCCCGGATAACCCGCGAGGCCGTCGCCCAGGGCGGAGATCGCTTCCAGGTCGAGGTGGCTGGTCGGCTCGTCGAGCACTAGCACGTTCGGCTTCACCAGCATCAGCTTGCAGAAGAGCAGCCGCACCGCCTCGCCGCCGCTCAGCGCCTTGGTCGGCTTCATCCCTTCGTCGCCGCGGAACAGCATCCTCCCGAGCAGCCCGCGGATCTCCTCGTTCCCCGCGCTGGGATCGACGTCGTGGAGGTAGTCGAAGCAGGTGGTGTTGACCGGGATGATCGGCTTCACGTCCTGCGGCATGTAGCCGATCTGCGCCTCGTGCCCCCAGGTGATCTTCCCGGCATCGGGCTCCAGCTCGCCGATCAGCGTGCGCAGGAGCGTGGTCTTCCCCACGCCGTTGCGACCCACCACCGCCACCTTCTCGCCCCTGGTGATCAGCGCCGAGAAGCCGCTGAACAGCGGCTTGTCGAAGGCCTTGCTCAGCCCGTCGATGGTCAGGGTCTGCTTGCCGCTCGGCCGCTTCTGCTCGAACTTGATGAAGGGCCGGGCGATGTTCGACTTCTTGATGTCGGAGACCGAGAGCTTCTCCAGCTGCTTGATCCGGCTCTGCACCTGCGAGGCGCGCGTTCCCGCCGAGAACCTGGCGACGAACTCCTGCAGCTGCGCGCGCTTCTTCATCTTGTCGGCGTTCTCCGACTCGATGCGGCTGCGCACCTGCGCCTTGGCGCGGACCATGTCGTCGTAGTTGCCGACGTAGGTGATGATGGTCTCGTAGTCGATGTCCGCGATGTGCGTGCAGATGGCGTTGAGGAAGTGGCGGTCGTGCGAGATGACCACCAGCGTCCCCTCGTACTGGAGGAGGAAGTCCTCCAGCCAGTGGACGGAGTCGAGATCGAGGGAGTTGGTGGGCTCGTCGAGCAGCAGCGCGGTGGGCTTGCCGAACAGGGCCTGCGCGAGAAGCACGCGGACCTTGTTCCCTCCGGTGACCTCCTTCATCAGCCGCTGGTGGTCCTGGTCGAAGACGCCCAGCCCCTCCATCAGCGTGGCCGCCTGCGCTTCCGCGGAGTACCCGTCCTCTTCGGCGATCACCCCTTCCAGCTCGCCGAGCCGCGCCCCGTCCTCGTCGCTCAGGTCCGGCTTGGCGAGCAGGCGCTCCTTCTCCTGCAGGGCCTCCCAGAGGGCGGCGTTCCCCATCAGGACGACGTCGAGCACCTTGCGGTCTTCGTACGCGTACTGGTTCTGCTCCAGGACGGAGAGGCGCTTCGGCCGCGAGACGACGCCGGTGTCGGGCTCCAGGTCGCCGGCCAGGATCTTCATGAACGTCGACTTGCCGGCGCCGTTCGGTCCGGTCAATCCGTAGCGGCGGCCGGGAGGGAACGTGGTGCTGACGTTCTCGAACAGCTTCTTGCCGGCGAAAGCCTTGGTGACGTCCTGGACCTGAATCATGAGGGGGCGGGGGATAACACACCGGTCCGCCTCTTGCTACGGAGGTGATCAGGCTTTGGGCGGGTGCTTCTGCAGCTTTCGCTGCAAGGTGCGGCGGTGCATCTTCAACCGGCGCGCCGCTTCCGAGATGTTCCCGTTGCAGTCGGCGAGGATGCGGTTCAGGTACTCCCATTCCTGCCGATCGAGCGAGGGGACATCGGCCATGGCGGGCGGGCGCTTGCCCTGGAGCGCAGCTTCGATCTCGTCGGCGTCGGCGGGCTTGTTGAGGTAGTTGATCGCGCCGAGGCGGACGGCTTCCACCGCCGTGCCGATGGTCCCGTACCCGGTGAGCACCACCACCTGCGCGGGCTTGGACAGGGCCCGCAGCGACTTCACCACGTCGAGGCCGGAGCCGCCGGGCATGCGGAGATCGACGACGGCGTACTGCGGCGGCGATTCGCGGATCGCGCTCTCCGCCTCCACCGGTGAGCCGGCGAGGGAAACCTCGTATCCGCGGCGCAGGAAAGCATTGCGCAGCGCCAGGCGAAAGGGCTCGTCGTCGTCCACGATCAGGATCCGCATGCCGGCATCATTTATCATAGGCGCTCACACTTCCGGCATGGTCAGGGTCACCCGCGTGCCGCGGCCTTCCACCGAGTCGACCCGCATCTCGCCGCCCTGGCGCTCCACCACGTGGCGGGCGAGATAGAGCCCGAGCCCGGTCCCGCGGCCGGGCTCCTTGGTGGTGAAGAACGGCTCGCCGATGCGCCGGAGGAGGGGCTCGGGGACGCCGATTCCATTGTCGGCCACCGTCAGCCGCAGCTCGTCCTCGACCCGATCGAGCGACACGCGGACCTCGCGGGCGGACCGGCCTTCGGTGGCTTCCGCGGCGTTGTCGAGGAGGTTCGCGATGGCCTGTTCGAAGGCGCGGACCGGGAGCCGGACGCGCGCCCGCCGGGCTCCGGGCTCGACCGAGAGCTGCGGATGCGGGCCCGGCCGGCCCTCGTCCCAGCGCTGGAGCGCGGACTCGAGCACGGGCGCCACCTCGAACTCCTTGGGCTCCTCCACGTCCGCGCCGCCGCGCGGGGCGAGCATGTTGCTGATGATCTCCTTGCAGCGCTTCACCTGCCGGCGGACCTCCTCCGCCTCGTTTCTCCGCTCGCCGTCCAGCTGTGCGGAGAGCTCGCCGGCGAGGATCTGGATGGTCCCGAGCGGGGTGTTGAGCTCGTGAGCGGTTCCCGCGGCGAGCGTGCCCAGCGCGGCGAGACGCTCCGCCGCTTCGGCATCCGAGCGCGCCCGTCCCAGCTCCTCGCCGCGGCGGCGCAGCGCTTCGCTCAGGCGCAAGGAGAAGGTGGAGATGAAGGCGGCGGCGACCACGAAGGCGATCCAGCGGCCGCGGGTTTCCATCAGCGAAGGATCGCCGGCCAGGACGAGCGGGTGCGAAGGGAGGATCTGCAGCGCGCTGTAGGCGACGATGCTGGCCAGCGCCAGCGCCGCGCTCCAGCGCGCCGGCAGGGTCACGGCGCCGATGGTGATGTGCACGAGGTAGAGGACGGCGAACGGGTTCTCGCGCCCGCCGGAGAGGGCGAGCAGCGCGGTCAGCGCGGCGATGTCGGCGAGGAGGTTCAGCGCCGAGGTGCGGTCGCCGGGATGTCCGCCGCGATGGAGCCAGATCTGCACGGCCACGTTGCCCAGGGCCAGGGCGCCGCAGACGGCGAGGAGCTCGGCGAGAGGGAGCGGAGTGCGCACGAACTCGTGCGCGAGCAGGATGGTGATCACCTGCCCCGCCACCGCCCCCCAGCGCAGCCGGACGATCCAGCGCAGGTTGATGCGGGCGGCGGACTCGACGCTGGTCAGCGGAGGCATGTCCCGGCTCCGGCGAGCTCCATCGCGCGCATGCTACGTTGCCTTGCCCGTGGATGCACTGCAGAGAGCGATCGGGGTCACGCGCGTCGCGCGGGTCACCGGCCTCGACCGATCCGGCGTGGAGGTGGCCTGCGCGGTCCGGCCGCTCGGATACGTCCTCCAGGTGTGCAACGGGAAGGGCGAGACCTGGGAGGATGCCCGCGCCTCGGCGCTCTCGGAGGCGGCCGAGCTGTACGCGGCGGAGAACCCGCGCGAGCTGGTCTACGGGGCGGCACGCGACCTGCCGCAGGCGTGGGAGCCGGCGGATCTGGTGGCCCCCCGGCTCTGGTCGCGCGAGACGCGGGTCGCGTGGCGACGCGGCCGCGAGCTGTCGACCGGGCGCGAGGTGCTGGTGCCGGCGCAAGCGGTGCATTGCCCTCCTCGCGGCGCGGCGGGGCTCGGTCCGGCGGCGATCCGCTGGACCACGAACGGCATGGGAGCGCATCCAACGCGAAGCCGCGCGCTGCGGCACGCGCTGCTCGAGGCGATCGAGCGCGACCAGCTTGCCAGCGTCCTGCCGCGCGGGTGGACGGCGGGCGCTGTCGCCGCGCGGAAGCTGGAGGTCTCCCGGCTTCCGCTCTGGCGGAAGCTGCGCGACGCGAACCTCGTCGCCCACGTCTTCGATCTCTCGGGCGTCCTTCCCGTCGCGGGCGCGGTGCTGGTCGATCTGGAGGACGGGCCGGTCCCGGTGACGGCGGGTTACGCCTGCGCCCTGCGTCCGGTGGACGCGGTCCGCGGCGCGATGCTGGAGGCGGCGCAGTCGCGGCTCACGGACATCCACGGAGCGCGCGAAGACGTGGACCCGGGCGACGCCGCATCGATTCGAGCCTTGCGCGCCGCATGCGAGCGCGCCTCGCCGCGGCGGACCTTGCGCGGGATGCCCTCCGCGCGCGACGTTCGCGACGCGCTCCGCGGCAAGCGCGTGGCGGTGGTGGAGCTCCTGCGGGAGCCGCTGCACGTCTTCAAGGTGTTCGCGCCGGAGCTGCGCGTTTCGAGGCTCCTGTGATCGTCGCTTTTCTCGGGCCGTCGCTGCCGGCGAGCGAGGCGAGAGGGGTCCAGGTGTGGCCGCCGGCGCGGCAGGGCGACGTCTGGCGCGCGCTCGACCTGCGGCCGAGGGCCATCGCGCTGATCGACGGCGTGTTCGAATCCCAGCCGAGCGTCTGGCACCGGGAGATCCTCGACGCGCTGGACGCCGGGACGGCGGTGATCGGCGGCGCCAGCATGGGAGCCTTGCGCGCCGCGGAGCTGCACACGCTCGGGATGAAGGGGGCCGGCCGCATCTTCCGCTGGTACCGCGACGGCGAGGTGATCGACGATTCCGAAGTGGCCCTGCTGCACGGAGCGGCGGAGGACGGATACCGGCCCTTGTCGGTGCCGCAGGTGAACGTGCGCTGGTCGGCCCGGCGCCAGCTGCCGCGGCGGGAGGCGGAGGCGCTGGTGAAAGCGTCGGCGAGGATCTTCTACCAGGACCGCACCTGGCCGCGCGTCCGGGAGCTGGTGCCGGCGCGCTTCCGCGAACGCTTCGCGCTGCTCGACCTGAAGGCGGACGACGCGCGCGAAGTGCTGCGGATCGCCCGCCGGAGCGCGGGACGGCCCCCGCGGCCTCGCGAGCCGCCGCCTTCCTCGCTGGTGCGGCGGCGCCGGATCGCGTTGCAGCCGCCCGCCCTCGACCCTGCGCTCGTTGCCTCCGGGCTCCGGCGCGCGCTGCTCGCGGGAGCGGCGAGAGAAGACGGGCTGCGGGCGAACCCGGCGGAGATCCGATCGGCGCTGGCGGAGATCCATGGATCCGGCGCCATCGATGAACGGCTGCGGCTCGCGGAGGACCTCGCGCTCGAGCGGCTGGTGCTCGCGCACGCTTCGCGGATGTTGAACGACGGTCCCTCCCCCGAAGAAGCCGCGGCCGCGGAGCGGCTGCTGCGGGGCAAACGTCGACACTGACCCGGCGGCCGTGCGAGTCTGCGGCGCCGATGGATCTGCTGCCCCGGCGCACGGTGCATGCCCAGGCGCTCTATTTCTGGGCGCTGCTCAAGCGCTTCCGCGTCACCTTCTTCATGCTCTTCCTGCTGGTGGTCGGCGGCGGCACGCTCCTGTACGTCTTCCTGGCCAGGGCGGGCAGGCCGGTGGGGCTCGGCCGGGCGATCGTGGCGGCCTATTTCCTCCTCTTCGCGCAACCGATCATCGACATTCCGGACAACGTGGCAGTCGAGCTGGTGGCGGTGCTGATCCCGCCGATCGGCATCACCACGGTGGCGGAAGGCCTGGTGCGCTTCGCGTATCTGTTGTTCTCGAAGACACGCAACGACAAGGAGTGGTTCACCGTGCTGGCGCAGACCCTGAAGGATCACGTGATCATCTGCGGTGCGGGCCGGGTGGGGTTCCGCGTCTTCGAGCAGCTGCACAAGCTCGGGGTGCCGATGGTGATGATCGACAAGGACGAGAGCAAGCAGTTCCTCGCCGAGATCCGCGCGGCGGGGGTCCCGGTGCTGATCGAGGACGTGCGCTCGGCGGGGACGCTGGAGCGGGCGAACGTCAGGCACGCCAGGGCCGTCGTTTGCGCCACCGACGACGACCTCGCGAACCTCAATTTTGCCCTCGACGCGCGCAAGGCCCGCAAGGACATGCGGGTGGTGCTGCGGCTGTTCGACGACGATCTGGTGGAGAAGACCCGCCAGAGCTTCGATGCGGAGGCCTTCTCCACCTCCGCCCTCGCGGCCCCCGCGCTGGCGATGGCCGCGCTCGACCCGTCGATCAAGAACTCGTTCGAGGTCGCGGGACGCCTGTTCGTGGTCGCGGAGCTCGAGGTCCGCGGCGGGATGATCGCCGGCAAGACGGTCGCCCAGCTGCGCGACGAGAGCGGCGTGCTGGTCATCCATCTGGAGCGGCCTTCTGGCCAGACGTTCTCCGATCCGGTCGGCTCCTGCTCCATCGAGGAGGGCGACAAGGTCACGCTCCAGGCGACGCTGAAGGTCTTTCAAGGCTTGCGCGAGAAGATGCTCGCTGCTTGAACGGTGCCATGACCGCGGCTTCCCTGCTCTCCGGCACGCGCGACGCTTTCGTCCGCGCCTCCTCCGACGCTCTCTCCCGCACGCGCGCCGCCGTCGACCGGCTGAAATCCGCGCCCCCGTCGCTTTCGACGCTGCACGCGTGGGACGAGGCGACGGCCGCGCTCTCGGACGCGAGCGCGCGGGCGTCGCTGCTCCGGTCCGTCCATCCCGACGCGGAGATGCGGGACGCCGGCGAGCGCTGCGAACAGGAGTCCGAGGCGGTGGCGACGGGGCTGTCGCTCGATCCCGGGGTGTACGCGCCGCTCGCCCGCGTCGACGCCGGCGCCGAGGACGAGACCACGCGCTGGTACCTGTTTCGCGTGCTCCGCGACTTCCGCCGCGCGGGCGTGGACAAGGACGCGGCCACGCGGGAGCGGGTGCGCGTGCTGAACGAAGAGCTGGTCCGGATCGGGCAGGAGTTCCAGCGCAACATCCGCGACGACGTGCGCAGCATCCAGGTGACGGCGGCGGACCTGGAAGGCCTCCCTGCCGACTACGTGCGCGCGCACGCCTCGGGGACGATCAGCACCGACTACCCCGACTACATCCCGTTCATGACGCATTCGCGGAGCAGCGCCGCGCGCGAGCAGCTCTGGAAAGTGTACCGGCAGCGCGCGCATCCGGCGAACCTGGGCGTGCTCGATCGCATGCTCTCACGCCGGTACGAGCTGGCCCGGCTGCTCGGGTACGACAGCTGGGCAGCGTACGTGACCGAGGACAAGATGATCGGCAGCGCCCGC
This sequence comes from Myxococcales bacterium, assembly GCA_035651935.1. Taxonomy (GTDB): domain Bacteria; phylum Myxococcota; class Myxococcia; order Myxococcales; family 40CM-4-68-19; genus 40CM-4-68-19. The sequence goes on from DASREU010000044.1 coordinate 7,529, forward strand.
GCCGCCGACGAGTTCATCGAGCGGATCGCGGCGGCGGCGGAAGTGCGGGCGGCCAGCGACTACGAGGTGCTGCTCGCGCGCAAGCGGCAGGACGACCCGAACGCCCGCAGCGTCGACGCCTGGGATTCCGAGGCGCTGAA
>DASREU010000045.1:0-2982 GCA_035651935.1 Myxococcales bacterium
TCTTTCCCAAGGCGCACCTCGAGGCGCTGAAGGCGCAGGCGGTGACGGCCCGGGGAGAGGTGCTCGCGAAGATCGGCGCCCGCCACCTGGGCGACCCGTACCTGCTCTGCGCGGAGCAGCACTGCCAAGTCTACAGGGGGATCGCCGCCGAGGAGCTAGGCACGGATGCCGCGGTCGATGCGACGCGCGGCGAGGCGCTGTTCGCCGAGCGGGCCGGGCAGAGCCGGCTGGTGGACTCGGTGTACTCGGCGATCTGCGGCGGCTACACCGAGGACAACGACGCCGTCTGGGGCGGCCCGGCGGATCCCTCGCTCCGCGGCCGGCCGGACTTCGATCCCGCCGCAGACGGCATGGAGGTGTTTCGCGACGGCATCGGCGACGCGCTGGTGAGCCGGTTCGTCCACCTCGACCCGGTGCCCAGCTACTGCGCGCAATCCGGGTTCGCCAAGGCGGACAAGGTGCGGTGGCGGCGCACATTCACCCACCAGGAGATCGAGGACATCTGCTCGCCCTTCGGCGTCGGCGCCATCCGCGAGCTGGCGGTCGAAGGACGGGGCGTCTCCGGCCGCGCGCGCGCGCTGCGCATCGCGGGCAGCCGATCGACCGCCCGCGTTTACGGTGAACTTCCGATCCGCAGGCTGTTCCGCAACCTGAACAGCGGCATGTTCGTCATCGAACGGTCCGGTTCCGACTGGGTCTTCGCGGGCGGCGGCTGGGGGCACGGCAGCGGGATGTGCCAGACCGGCGCCATCGGCCGGGCCCGCGGGGGCGCGAGCTATCGGGACATCCTCGGGTGGTACTACTCCGGGGCCTCCCCGATCAGGATTTACTAGCGGCGGCGGGGTGTTCGAGAGTTCGTGCTCGAGGGAACGGACACCGGCGCTCCGGAGCGCTCCAGGACGTTCGACGACTCGCCAGGCGGACCGCGCGGGGCTTACAATAGGCGCGCAATGCCCCTGCCCCAGCAACCCGTCCGCCGTGGACGCCGCCTCACCGTCGCGGTCGGCGTGTCCCTGGGCGCGCACGTGCTCCTGCTGCTCGGCATCGCCAAGGACGCGCTCTTCCATCCGCCGCACCGCCCGCAGCAGCAAGTGGTCTCGCTGGTCACCTCGAACCGCTCCCAGTTGCAGGGCGTCCGGAGCGGCGGTCCGCAGAGCGCGAACAACTCGCGGCTCCTCCAGGTCCCGCAGCTTCCGCCGGACGTCAAGCCGCCCGAGAAACACGAGAAGCTGGAGAGCGGCCAGGTGGTCTCGCTCGGGCCCACCAACGACCAGGCGCCCGACAAGGCTACGAAGTACCTCTCCGAGCACGACAGCCGCGTCGAGAAGGAGACGCGCGCCAGGGAGACGAACGCGTTCTACAAGAACGCCCTCTCCAAGCTGCAGAAGGAAGGTCGGCAGGACAAGGCCGATGCCGGCGCGAAGGCCACCAGCGAGCGCCCCGGCGACAACGGGCGCAACGGAGGCGGCCGCGAGCAGAAGCGCGAGAAGCAGATGGCGGAGCTCCCCAGGAAGGAGCGCCTCGATCCGCTGCATCTCGAGGAAGCCCCCGACGGCACCGTCCGCAACCGCGAGCGCAGCGACGCGATCAAGGGCACCGGCAAGAAGCTGGCGCTCGCGGATCCCGGCAGCCAGGGCAAGGCCTCCAGCGTCGGTCCCGGCGCTCCGGGCTCCGCGCCGGGTACGCCCGGAGAACAGCGCCCGCTGAAGCTCACCCTCGATCAGCCCATCGGCGCCACCGGTCCGATCGCGGGCGGCCCGATGCCGGACGACCTCCGCGGCGTCGAGGAAGGCGAGGGCACCTTCCTCAATGCCCGCAGCTTCAAGTTCGCCGGCTTCCTCAACCGGGTGAAGGAGACGGTGGGGCGGGTGTGGACGCAGAAGGTGATCGACGCTTCCGGCAAGCGCGATCCCAGCGGACAGCTCTACTCGTACAAGGACCGGCGCACGGTGATCGAGTTCACCCTCGACCGCGAAGGGGAGATCACCGACGTGCACGTGGCGGCTTCGTCGGGCGTGCAGTACCTCGACGAGGTGGCGGTGGACGCGTTCCGCGTCGTCCAGCGTTTCCCGAACCCGCCGCCCGGGCTGATCCGCGAGGACGGCACCGTCCAGCTTCCCTTCGCCTTCACGCTGCTCGCCGCGACCGGCGGAATGCGCCTGCAAGTCGGCCCGGCCTACGTTCCCGGCTCGCCCGCCGCCCGCGGCTTCTAGCCGCTCCCGGACTCTGCGCTCGCCACGGCCTTCTGGCGCTCGCCCCGCGCGCGCAGATTGAGCAGCAGCGCGAACCCGAGCACCACCGCTGCCCACAGCGCCCAGGAGATCAAATACCCGCTCTCGATCAGCGCGCCCGCGATCGCCGGCGCGACGATCTGCGCGATCGAGAGCAGCGACTGGTTGAGCCCGAGGACCACGCCTTGCTCGCTGCGCGTCACCTGCTGCGTGATCAGGCTGGTCAGCGCGGGCCGGAGCACGCCGGTGCCGAAGGAGGAGAACGTCGCCGCCACCAGCAGCGCCGCGACGCCGAAGCTGAACCCGAGCAGCGCGTAGCCGGCCGCCGCCGCGGCGAAGCCGATCGTCACCAGCCGCACCTCGCCGATGCGCCGGACCAGCGCCCCCTGGCGCATCGAGCCCTGCACGAGGATGCCCAGCAGGCCCGAGTACATGAAGACGTACCCGACCTCCTTGGGGCCGAACGGCGCGCCGTGCCAGGTGAAGCGCCGCTCGGCAAACAGGGCGAACCCCGAGGTGAACGTCGCGAAGGCGAAGGTGAAGAGGAAGAACTCGGCCAGCAGCCCGCCCAGAAGCGGCCGGCGGAAGTACTGCACATAGGCGCCCCAGTCGAGCAGCTTGAGCCGCTTTCCCCCGGGGCCGGCGGGTGCGTCCAGATCCTCCGCGGGCTGCTCCCCCGCCGGGTGCGGCGGCACCGAAGGGAGGAGGAACGTGGTCCCGAGGATGCTGAGCAGGGAGAGCCCCGCCGCGC
>DASREU010000046.1:0-5273 GCA_035651935.1 Myxococcales bacterium
CGCGCCGCCGACGCGACCCGACGCCGCGCAGCAGGGCCGGGGAGCCCGCACGTCGGTCGCGGAGGTTCAGCGGGACCGTGATCATCGAGCCTGTGCGCCGCGCTCGTCTTGGTGGCTACGCCGCTGGCCGCGCTTGCCGGCGCAGCTCAACGATGCGGAGATGGAGCACGTCCAGCCTGCGGACCTCGCCCCGGTCGGGTGCGCGCACCAGGCGTTCGTGAGCGGCCCGGCGACAGGGATCCCCGGCGTCGTGGCGCCGAATGACTTCCCGTTTGCGTTCGTCGCCAACGCCGCCTTCGACGCGCTGACCGAGTGGGTGGAGGCGGGGACCCCGCCTGCGCACGCCGCCGTCATCGAGGTGGCCGGAACGCCGCAGGCCATCGTCCGCGACGCCTTCGGAAACGCGCTCGGCGGGGTGCGCACGCCGTTCCTCGATCTGCCGACGGCGACCTACGTCCCGTTCGACACGGTGGCCCACACCACGACCTTCTCGGGATTCTGCGTCCTGTACGGGTACAACATCCCGTTCGACCCGGTGCGGCTCCGCTCCTTGTACAAGAATCACGGCGACTACGTGAGCCGGTTCGTCCAGGAGAGCGCGGCTCTGGTGGAACAGGGATTCTGGCTGCACCCCGACGCGGTCGACGCCATCCAGCGTGCCGTGCACGCGGACGTGCCGTAAGGGTCCTGGTTGGCTGCGGCGTCGCGCTCAGCCTTTGCGCGCCGCCGCGCCTTCCAGCAGCCGGCGCTCGTCGATCACCGCGCGCTTGTGGAGTCCGCGCATGATCTCGCCGCCAGGGTCGCGCGCGACCACCTCGAAGGCGTAGAGCTTGCCGTCGCGGCCGGTGTAGCGCGCCTCGGCCTCGACCCAGGCGCCTACCGGAGTGGCGGCGGTGTGCTTCACGTCCACGATCACTCCCACGGAGAGCTGGCCGGGAGCGCACTCCGCCTTGAGCAGGCGCCCTGCCGCGAGCTCCAGCAGCGCGATGCACCGGGTGGTGGCGAGCACGGCGGGGAAGTCGTCGCCGGTGATCGGCTTCAGCGCGGCGGCCGTGTCCGCGTCGGTGACCGTGTACCGGAACTTGAAGGTGGCGCCGGGTTCCATCATCGCTCCGAGAGAAGGAGCTTCAGCTCGCGGATCCTGCGGGTGACGTCGTCGCGCGGCTTCTGCCGGTACGACTCCGGGAGGAGCTCGCGCGAGGTGCACTCGGCGATCGCCACGAGCGTCTGCAGCTCGACCTCGAGCGGGTAGCTGGGAGGCACGAAGTCCGCGAACGTATCGCGCAGGTCCTGGGCGGTGACCCTCTCGCGCCGGTCCGTGACCGCGCGCAGCTTCGCGCGCACCAGCGCCGCCTCGATGTCGGCGCCGGACATCTTCGGGAGGTCGGGCGGCAGCAAGGCAAGGATGTCGCCGTCGAAGTTGATCTTCGCCTTGCGGGCCATGGTCTTCGCGAGCTCGACGCGCTCTTCGTGAGACTCCGGGTAGAAGAGCGCCAGGTGCTCCTCGGCGCGCCCCTGCCGCTTCAGGTCCACTGGCAGGAGGTCGGGGCGGGAGGTGAGGAGGAACCAGACGATCTTTCCCCGGTATTCGGTGTTCCCCATGAAGGCGGCGATCTCGGAGAACACGCGCGCGCTGGTGCCGCTGTCGCCCTGGGCGTTGCGGTTGCCGAGGAATGCGTCGGCCTCGTCCACGATGACCGCCACCGGCCACATCGCCTTGAGCAGGTTGAAGATCTTTTCCAGGTTGCCTTCGGTCACGCCCTGCCACTGAGAGCGGAAGTTGAGGAACTTCACGCAGGGGATGCCGATCTCCCCGGCGAAGCAGGTGGCGAGGAACGTCTTGCCGGTTCCGATCGGCCCGGCGATGAGGAATCCCATCGGGACCACGTCTCGCTTGCCGGTCTGGATCGCCTTGGCGGCCTGCTTGAGAAGCTGCTTCGCCTTGGCGTGCCCCGCCACCATGTCGATGGAATAGGAAGGCTCGATGAACTCGAGCAGGCCGTGGCATTCGGCCTGGATGATCTCCTTCTTCTTCTCCTTCAGCTTGTCGACGGTGAGCTTCGGCCCGGCGATCGCCTCGGTGAGCACGCGGTCGAGGGCGACGCGGGACATGCCGGCGGTCATCTGGCTCAACGCCTCGGCGTTCACCTCGGAGATCTCGCTGCGCTTCTTGCCGGAGTGGGCGATCTTCCACTCCACGTACTCGTACCGCTCCTTCTCGTCGGGCAGCGGGAGCTCGATCGCCACGGCGTACGGATTGCGGCCGATGCGCGGGTTCAGCTCGGCGAGGTTCTCGGCGATCAGGCAGACGGAGAAATCCGCGGTGAGGAATTGCGGATCCTGCGCCCACTTCACGAGCGTCACCAGGGAGTAGCGGTCCTCGCCCGGCATGTAGCCCAGGTCTCCCGCCGGCGCGACGGTCTCCGCGAAGTCCATCACGATCGCCACGCTCTTGCCGTCGGCGATGCGCACCCGCGCGTACGACTCGAGCAGGGGAAAGGCGCGCGCCGGGTCCTTGGGGACAGCTTTGGCGTACTCGGTGCCGAAGAGCGTGTCGTACCCGGACACCGCGTTCATGAAGTCCTTCTGCATGTCCGGCGTGGCGAGCCGGATGCCTCCCGACCGGTCGTAGAACGCCACCAGGTCGCGGGTCCCGAACAGCTCGTCGGCCAGGAAGCTGCGCAAGGAGACGAAGCGCTTGCCCCCCTTGCCGTCATCCGCCGGCTGCAGGTCCCGGACCGCCCCGTGCAGGATGAAGGTGGAGATGGTCTTCGTGTAATAGCGCTCCGCCAGCGTCCGCGCCCAAGGCGGAAACGACGCCAACGGATCCTGCGCCAGCGATCGCGACTTCCGGGGCATGCCGTCGTTGTTTAACACGCCCCCGCCCCCCCCGGCAGATCCAGGCTGATTCGGTGACACGTACGAAATTCCCGGCGCCGTGTGACCTGGCGGGTGTCCCCGAATCTTCGGGGCTATTCCTCAGTCCACTCGTCGATGAGGTCTTCCGGGCTTTCCTGGAGGTCGGTCGGGGTCATGCCCTCCGGAGCGCCGGTGCCGTCGCGTTCGTGGGTCATGCCGGTGCCGCCGCTCTTCTCGACGCCGGCGGGGCCGCCGCTTTCGCCTGGACCGGCGAGGCCGCTGACGTCACCGCGAGGCCGGTTGCCTCCCGTGTCGCCGATCTCCTTGCCGCTCGTCTTGGATCGTGCCGTCATGCAGCGAGGCTGAGGACGGGTCAGCTCTCGGTCAAGGCCTTCGCCGGGTCGAGCCGCGCGGCGGCGCGCGCCGGGAGGAAGGCGCCGAGCAGCGCCGCGAGGAGGGCCACGCCGATCCCGAGGGCCAGATGGCCGGCGTGGAACGCGAAGAAGGTGCGCGGCTTGAAGGGAAAGTCCGGAAGTCCGGTGCGGGCCAGCCGGTCCAGCAACAGGGCGGCGATGCGCGCCAGCGCCACTCCGAGCACACCGCCCGCCAGTCCGGCCGCCGCCGCCTCCACCAGCACCACCGCCGCGACGTCGCCGCGGGTCGCGCCGACCGCGCGGAGGACGCCGATCTCCCGGATCCGCTCGCGGACGCTGGCATAGAACGTCTGCATGGTGTTCACCGCGGCGAGCCCGGTGATCAAGGCGGCGAGCAGCGAGAGCGCGAGCGTGACCAGCTCCACCGCCGCGCTGATCTGCACGGCATAGCGGCGCTCGGTATCGTCGATCTCTAGGCCGAGCTTCTTCACCGCGGCGGCGACCTCGGTGACGTCGTCGGTGCTCTGTGCCCGCAGCAGCACGCTGGAGTACGTCCGGTCCTCCACCCCGAACTTGCGGTTGATCCGCTGGATCGCGGCGAGCGGCATCGACACACCCGCCAGCGTCGCCCGCTCGGAGAACCCGACCACCTGCATCGACGTCTGCTGCGCGTCGGGCAGCGTGCGGGCGGCGATGAAGCTCCGGCCGAGCTCGACCGGGATCTGGAACCCGATCAGCATCGATTCGCTGAGGCGAGGAAGGTTGCGCTGCGGAGCGAACACCTTGTTGTAGAGCTCGAGCAGGCGGCGGTTCACCACCACCGGGATCGGCTGCCCCTCACCGGCGTCCTCGAACGGCATCCGGGCGTCGGCGCCCACCAGCTCCGGCATCAGCCCGGTGGCGACCACCTCCAGACCCATGTGGATGTCGCGCCCGAAGAAGAGGCCGTTGTAGCGCGTGACCGCCGGGATCCGGAGCTGCTGCTTGGGATACGCCGCAGCCACACCGCGGACGGCGCGCAGCCGTGCGACGGCCGCGTCGTCCAGCTTCTGCTCGCCGAGGAGGTTGCCGATGGCGAGCTGCGGGACCACCACCTCCACCTCGCGCGTGCTCACCGGGAACACCTCGTTCACCACCGCGTCCAGGCCCGCCCCGAGGGCGAGGAAGAAGACCAGGCAGCCGGTGCCGAGCGCGACGCCGGAGGCGCTCACCGCCAGGGGCCCCAGCTCGCGAAGCAGGTTGCCGCGCGCGAGGCGGATCAGCTTGGCGATCCTCATTCCGTCTCCATCGCCTCGGCGCCTTCGCTCTGCAACCGCCCTTCCCGCAGCACCAGGACGCGGCTCGCGGCGTGCGAGACCCGCGCCTCGTGCGTGACGATCAGCAGGGTCATCCCCTCGCGGTGCAGCTCGCGGAACAGCGCGATCACGCCTTCGCCCGTTTGCGCATCGAGGTTGCCGGTGGGCTCGTCGGCGAGGAGCAGCGGCGGCCGCGCCACCAGGGCCCGGGCGATCGCCACCCGCTGGCGCTCGCCGCCGGACAGCGCCGCCGGCCGCGCGCGCCCCTTCTCCGCGAGGCCGACGCGATCGAGCGCCTCCAGCGCGCGCCGCTCCGCGTCCGGAAGCCCGTCGCCGAAGAAGTCGGGCAGGAGCACGTTCTCCAGCGCCGTCAGGGCAGGCAGCAGGTTGAAGCTCTGGAAGATGAAGCCGATCTGCGTATGCCGCAGCGCCGACAGCTCGGCGTCGCTCACCGCGCGCAGATCGCAGCCGAGGACCCGCGCCTCGCCCTCGAACGTCCGGTCCAGGCCGCCGAGAAGGTGGAGCAGCGTGCTCTTGCCGCTCCCGCTCTTCCCCTCGACCGCGACGAACTCGCCGCGGCGCACGCTCAGGTCCACGCCGCGCAGCAACTCCTGGGGCAAGAGCCCGGGCTCCCGCGGCGGGTAGCGCTTGACGATCCCGCGCAGCTCGATCGCGCTCATGGGCGCACCAGCTCCACGTCGAGGCTCGCGCCCAGCCGGTCCGGAAAGGCCTCTGCCGCGACGGT
>DASREU010000047.1:0-4835 GCA_035651935.1 Myxococcales bacterium
CCGGGCGTTGATCTCCACCGGCTTGCCCTTGAGCGCGCTCGCCACCGCCGAATGCAGGATCGCGGGGGCCGCTCCCTTCGGCCGGATGGTGACCGTGGTGGGCGGCGCGAGCGCCTTCTTCTCTTCATCGATGCGCGCGAGCAGCGGCGCCTCGGCGGACCCGACGCGGGCCGGACCGTTGCCCGCCATGTCCCAGGCCTCGATGTAGTACTCGATGCCTTCGACGGAGGTGAGGCCCGCGGGCACGTCCACCGAGTAGTCGCCGGGGACGATCTTGGAGGCGACCATCCGGATGGGGACGTAGTCGCCGGCGCCGAGGCCCTGCTTGCGGACGTAGAGGATCGGACCGTAGACGCCGTTCGCGTCGACGGCGCGCGCGGTGATCGCCAGCGGCTTCCCGCGCGTGCCGGACCCGACGGCGTCGTGCGTGAGCTGAGGCGCCTCGCCGTCGTCCGGCACGGGCAGCTCCGGCACCGCCGCGGCAGCCGGGGTCGACTCCGGGGCAGCGGCAGCCGGCGACTTCTTCTTCCGCTTGCGGCTGGAGGATTTCGACTTCGAAGACTTTTTCGAGCTCTTTTTCTTCGAGGATCTCGACGGCTTCGAGCCGCCGTCCGGTGCCGAAGTCGCGCCCGCATCGGTCTGCGCCGTCGCGCCGAAAGCGAAGCAGATCCCGATCGCTGCGACGACGAAGAGCTTGCGAAGCTGCATTCTTCCCCTCCGGAACTTTCATTCGACCTTACCGCCGTTCCGGAGGCGGTCAATCAAACGACGTCGCGTCTGCGGTGCTGCAAGGCAGGGAGATCGCGGCGCACCTGCGACAGCCGCTCCGGATGTATGGCCGCGACGGCCACTCCCTCGTCCTCGCCGCCGGCGTCCGCGAGCACCTCGCCCCAGGGATCGACGATGCAGGCGTGCCCCCAGGCGAATCGGTTCTCGTTCGCCGGGCCGATCCTCCCCACCTGCGCCGGAGCGAGCACGAAGGCCTGGTTCTCGATCGCGCGCGCCCGCAGCAGCACTTCCCAGTGCGCCTTGCCGGTGTAGGCGGTGAAGGCCGCCGGCACGCAGAGCAGGTCCGCTCCGATCTGCCGGTAGAGCTCGGGGAAGCGGAGGTCGTAGCAGACGGAGAGTCCGATCTTCACTCCCAGCGAAGTCTCCACCGCGCGCGGCGCGGAGTCGCCGGGCGCCACCTGCTCCGACTCGCGGTACCGGGCGCCGTCCGGGATGTCGACGTCGAACAGGTGCAGCTTGCGGTACACCGCCGCGATCTCGCCGCGCGGCGAGATCAGCGCGCTCGTGTTGTACACGCGGCGGTCGGGCGCGAGCTCCGCGACGGAGCCCGCCAGGCACCACACCGCGCGCTGCTCGCAGAATCCGCGGATCGCCGCCAGTTGCTTGCCGTCGATCGGCCCCGAAAACGCGTGCTTCTCCTTCGCCGGGCCGATGTGCTCCCACATCTCCGGCAAGCCGATCAGCTTCGCGCCTCGATCGGCTGCCTGCCCGAGGAGGGAGAGGGCGCGCGCTTCGTTGGCCGCCCGGTCGTTTCCCGAGCGCATCTGCACTGCCGCAGCAAGGAACACATTCGCCTCCGCCGAGGTTTGACTATCACGGGTCGGTCTGTTACTTCCGGCCTCACATTTTCGGAGCAGTTCCCGAAAGTGGGTCCGGGTGGCCCACTTTTTTATTTTTGGAGACGCGGGCTTGGGTCGCAAGGAAGACATCCTGGAAAAAGTGCGCCAGATCGCCGCTCCGCTCGCTGCCCAGGAAGGGCTGGAGCTGATCGACGTCGAGATCGGCGGCGGCGGAGGACGCCAGGCGCTGCGCCTGTTCATCGACAAGGCGGGCGGGGTGTCCCTCGACGACTGCAGCTCGGTGTCCCGGGCGGTTTCGGCCGCTCTCGACGTCGAAGATCCCATCCAGGGCGCGTACGACCTCGAGGTCTCCAGCCCCGGCCTCGACCGTCCGCTGAAGACGCCGGAGCACTTCCGGAAGTTCGCCGGAAGCAAGGTTCGCATCCGGACGTTCGGGCCGGTGCCCGGGTGCGAGGACCGCAAGACTTTTGTAGGAATCCTCAATGGTTATGAGGAGGACCAGGTGGTGGTCGACGTGGACGGGAAGGTGTTCCGGGTCCCGCACGCGCTCGTCAGCAAGGCCAACGTAGAGCCGGTGTTCGAGTAGTCCCGACAACAGAAAAAAAGCGAGAAGAGAGAATGGCTTCCCCGCAACCGCAAGCCCCGATCGTCAACCTGAACATGGTCCTCGACCAGGTCGCCAAGGACAAGGGCATCGAGCGCTCCGTCCTCGTCGACACGCTGCAGAACGCCATCGCCCAGGCCGCGAAGAAGCACTTCGGCCAGGACCGCGCGATCGAGGCCACCTACAACGAGGACAAGCAGGTGGTGGAGGTCTTCCAGACCCTGACGGTGGTCGAGCGCGTCGAGGTGGAGGACCCCGTGAAGGCGGTGAACCAGATCTCCTTGGAAGAGGCCGGCAAGAAGGGCATCGAAGCGGAGATCGGCGACGAGCTGCTCTTCCAGATCTTCTACCGGCCCGAGGACGAGGAGGAGGCGCGCGTCCAGGACGAGCGCTACGGCGACATCCTCAAGCTGAAGACCTACCGCAAGGGATTCGGCCGGATCGCGGCCCAGACCGCCAAGCAGGTGATCATCCAGCGGACCCGCGATGCCGAGCGGGAGAACGTCTACAACGACTACAAGGACCGGAAGGGCGAGATCGTCTCCGGCATCGCGCTGCGCTTCGAGCGCGGCAACATCATCGTCAACCTCGGGCGCGCCGAGGCGGTGCTTCCGGTGCGCGAGCAGACCCCGCGCGAGAGCTACCGCGCCGGCGACCGGGTCCAGGCCTTCGTGCTCGACGTGCTCCGCGAGAGCAAGGGGCCGCAGATCATCCTCTCCCGCGCCTCGCCCGAGCTGGTCCGCAAGCTCTTCGAGATGGAGGTGCCGGAGATCGCCGAAGGGGTGGTGGTGATCGAGGCGGTGGCCCGCGAGCCGGGCGGCCGGACGAAGATCGCGGTGGCCTCGCGCGACAGCGACGTGGACCCGGTCGGCGCCTGCGTCGGCATGAAGGGCAGCCGGGTGCAGGCCGTGGTGCAGGAGCTGCGGGGCGAGAAGATCGACATCGTCCCCTGGGACGACGACTCCGCCCGCTTCGTCTGCAACGCCCTGCAGCCCGCCGAGGTCTCGCGCGTGCTGCTCGACGACGAGAACAAGGCGATGGAGATCATCGTCCCCGACGACCAGCTCTCGCTCGCGATCGGGCGCAGGGGCCAGAACGTGCGCCTCGCCGCCCAGCTCACCGGCTGGAAGCTGGACATCAACAGCGAGTCGCGGGTGAAGGAGATGCGCGAGTTCGCCTCCCGCTCGCTCACCGCCATCGGCCTTCCCGAGGCGACGGTGGAGCTGCTGTATGCCCACGGGTTCCGCAGCGCCAAGGACTTCGCCAACGCCAGCACCGAGGTCTTGCTGCAGATGCCCGGGATCATGGCGGACAACGTCGAGGGATTCCTCGCGAAGGCGCGCGAGCAGATCGGCAAGGACGAGGAGGAGCTCTCGCGCATCGAGCAGGAGCGCGAGGAGCGAAGGGCCGCCGAGGCGCGCAAGCACCCGAGCGAGCTGACGCAACAGGAAAGGCTGCTCCGCGTCCGCGGCATCAGCGAGCGGAACATCGAGCAGATGGCGAACGCGGGCTACAAGACGGTGGAGGACATCCACAACGAGCCCGACGTGGTGAAGTTCGGCGAGGCGACGGGGCTCGGGGTGAAGAAGGGCAAGCAGGTCAAGGCGGCCGTGGAGCACTACCTCCAGGAGGAGGCGCGCCTCAAGGCCGACCTCGACGCGAAGAAGGCGGCGGCGGAAGGCGCCCAGCCGGCGCAGCCGACCGCGTAGCCTCGTGGGGCGGGGGAAACGGGCGGGCCGGACGAGGCCGAAGGGGCCGGAGCGGAGATGCGTCGGGTGCCGGCAGGTGCGGCCGGCCCGGGAGATGTTCCGGTTGGCGGCGGAGGTGGGCGAGACGGTGCCGGGCAAGGGGAAGGCGGGGCGGGGATGCTGGATCTGCCCGGCGGAAAAGTGTGCGCGGGAGGCGGTGCGGAGGCGCGAAATCCCGCGCGCGCTCAAAGGGAAGGCGGCGGCGCCGACGCTCGACCGCCTCCTCGAATGGATGGGCCTCGGTTCGCTTGACGGCGACAGAGGCAGCGGACTAAAGACCTAACCCCTCAAAGAGCAGGGCGGTGTTTTCTGGAAGGGATTCAAGACAGGATGGCGAAGAAGCGCGTCTATGAGCTCGCGAAGGATCTTGGCCTCTCCAACAAGGAGATGGTCGACTGGTTGCGCGCTCACGAGTACGACGTCAAGAGCCACTCTTCCTCGCTGGAGGACGACCAGGCGCTGGCGGTCGTCGAGAAGTTCCGCGGGGAGAAGTCGCCTCGCGTCGAGGCGCCGAAGCCGTCCGGCAGCGGCGTCGTGCTGCGCCGCAAGAAGGCCGACACCGCCGCCGAGCACGAGCACGCCGCGGCGGCCGCCGCCCAGGGCGTGACCGCCGAGCCGGCGCGTCCGCCGGTGGAGGTCCGCCGCGCCGAGCCGCCGCCTCCGCCGCCGGAACCCGTCGTCGTGCCGCCGCCCGCCGTCCGGGCGCCGCCGCCCCCCGCTGCCGAGGTGCGGCGCGTGGCGCCCGTGCCCGAACCCGCGCCTCCGCCGCCTGCCGCCGAGAGGCCGGCCCCGAAGGCGCCGGAAGCCCCCGTCGTGGTTGCTCCGCCGGAACCGAAGCCCGAGGCGGCCCCGCCGCCGCCGCCCCCCGTTCCGCAGATCCGCGCCGCGCCTCCG
>DASREU010000048.1:0-11989 GCA_035651935.1 Myxococcales bacterium
GCGCCTTGCAGCAGATGTCGTCGACGAGCTCGATCGACTTCCCGCACGATCCCACGCACCTCGGCGCGGCGCCGCCGGCGTTTCCGACGGATCTGCTGAAGACGTACATCGTCTCCAGCGTCACGCCGGCCGACCTCAACAACCAGCTGATCCGCGACGACGTGGGCCGCATCTTCAAGACCACCAACAGCGGCACGACCTGGACCTCGATCGCTCCCGTCTCCAGCGGGATGCCGAACATCCCGGTGAACATCGTCCGGTTCGATCCGGGCGATGCGACGGACAACACCATCTGGGCGGGCACCGACATCGGCGTCTACGTCACCTTCAACGGGGGCACCACCTGGCAGCGCTATGGCAACGGCTTCCCGATGGTCCGGGTCACCGACATGTCCTTCGCGCGGAATGGCAGCCTGCTGCGCGTCGCGACCTATGGGCGCGGCATCTGGGAGATCTACCCGCACCAGCGCGCGGCGACCGTCGCCGGCAACGGCGACTGGGACCTGAACGGGGCCATCGACTTCATCGACCTGGCTGCAGCCGCTTCCCGCCTCGGGAAGACGTCCGCGGACCCGGCGCAGCCGACCTACGACTACAACCTCGACACGAACGCGTCCGACTCGCTCGACGACGCGGACCTCACAGCCCTTCTCGGCAAGTACGGGAGCACTCCATGAAGCGGTCCCAGGCGATCCTCTGCGCGGCCGCGGCGCTCGGCGTCGCGGCTTGCAGCTCCTCCGACAACAAGTCGTCCGCCGGCGCGATGATCGGGTTCCGGATCACGGCGTCGCAGGTCGATGCGATCCCGGTGTCGACGCCGGTCACGTTGACCGTCGCCGCGATCGACGCGAGCGGCAACACGGTCAGCGGATATGCCGGCACCGCGCAGATCGTCGGCACCGACGTGAACGGGACCTCGCTGTCGACGACGAACCTGACCTTCGCTGCCAGCGACAAGGGTACGAAGAACACCCAGTTCGCGACGGACGTCGCCGGCACCATCGACGTCACGGCAAAGGATACCGCCAACGCGAACCTGGCCGGGTCCATCACGCTGCACACCAAGCACGGCGCCGCCGCGAAGCTGCAGATCGTGGGTCTCGCCGCGGCCGCCTCGGCCGGAGATGCCCTGCCGTTCACCGTCAACGCCCTGGACGCGAAGGGAAACCTGGTGAAGGCGTACACCGGGAACGTCACGGTGACGAGCGATGACACGGCCGCCGACCTGCCCGCGGCCTACACGTTCACCGCCACAGATGGCGGCGCCCACGCTTTCGGCGTGGCGCTGGTGACGGCCGGATCGCGCACCGTCACCGTCAGTGACGGAACACTCAGCGACCACGCGACCGTGGTCGTGTCGCATGGAGCGGCCGCCCAGTTCGTCGTCGACCAGCTCGCGCCCAGCGCCATCGCCGGAACGCCGGTGACGTTCCGCATCACCACACACGACCGGTACGGAAACGTGGCCATCGACTATTCCGGGCCCGTCGGATTCACCAGCACGGATGCGGCGGCGACGTTCGGAGCGGCAAGCGCATTCGCCAGCGGCCGTGCCTTCGGCTCCGTCACCTTCGCCAACATCGGAGCGCAAACCGTCACCGTCTCCGACACGGCGACCGCCTTTTCCGGGTCAGGTGGGCCGGTCGCGGTCCACGGCCTGGTGTACACCCCGCCCGCCGCGAACGGCCGCACGCTGCAGGTCGTCGCCGACGCGAGCAGCACCGCGGCGCTGGTCGTCCTGAAGGTCGTGGCCGCGGCGCCGGCCAGCGGTTACTCGGCGGGATTCAACATCCCCGCCGACGCCAGCCGTGCGCGCGTGGTGGACGTCGCCTGGACCGGCGGACCGCTCAACCCGGGCACCGGGCCGGCGGCGATCGCGGCGGCATTGCCCGGCGCGGGTCCGCTCAGCAACACCTTGACCTCCGGCATCTCGCAGAAGGCCGCCGGAGGCGGCGCCGTGGCGACCGACTCGAGCATCGCCGTGAACAATGTCCTCTACGCTGTCCGCCTCGCCCCGACCAGCGCTTCTCCAGGCGTCGTCTTCGACGGCTCCCAGAGGTTCCGCGCCGCCCTGCGCGATCGCGCCGGCAACGAAGTCCTCTCGCAATCCGACTTCGCCATCGGAAAGCTGGAGATTCGCTAAAGGGAAAATCGCGGCGGCGCGGTAAGCTCCCGCCCCGAGAGGCGCGTCATTGCGCCGGGAAGCAGTACCGCGCCGCACGCGGGATACAACGCCTCGTTCTCCAGCAAGGACCGTGCCCCCCGCTCTCGCTCTGGAAGGGCGCGCCAGGACCCGCAGGAGCTTCGTCGGCGCCACCGGGGCTGCGCACCGGTTGCGTCCGGCGCCGCCCCATGTCACGGATTCAGCGTGCTCGAGCGGCTCTTCCATCTCGCGGCGCGCGGGACCACGCCGGCGCGCGAGGTGCGCGGCGCGATCGCGACGTTCCTGACCATGGCGTACATCCTCTTCGCGAATCCGGCGATCCTCGCAGCGGCCGGCATGCCGCGCGAGCCCGTGATCGCCGCCACCGCCGCGGCCAGCGCCCTCTGCTCGCTCCTGATGGGCTTCGGGGCGAACTTTCCCATCGCGCTGGCGCCGGGGATGGGACTCAACGCGGTGATCGCGTACCAGGTCGCGCCCGCCGCGGGCTCCTGGCAGACCGCGATGGGCCTGGTGGTGCTCGACGGCCTGACGATGCTGGTGCTGGTCCTGATCGGGTTTCGCGAAGCCCTGATGCGCGCGATCCCTCGCGACCTGCGCCGCGCCATCGGGGTGGGAATCGGCCTGTTCATCGCTTTCATCGGGCTGGTGAACGCGCGCGTGGTGGTGGTGCCGCCCGGAACCGTGCAGGCGCTGGTGGCCGGGACCGGCGCGGCGCTGCCGCCGGTGACCTTCGGCTCGCTGCGCGATCCGCAGACCGCCATCGCGCTCCTCGGGCTGCTGCTGATCGCGGCGCTGCTCGCGCGCAAGGTGAAGGGAGCGATCCTGATCGGGATCGCCTTCGGCACCGCGCTCTCGCTCGCCGCGGGCGTCGCTTCGCTCCCCCACGGCGCCTGGCTCTCGGCGCCGCGGTTCGACACCTTCGCGCAGGCCGATCTGCGCGGCGCGTTCCGGATCGGCATGCTCCCGCTGTTCGTCGCCGTGCTGCTGGTGGACTTCTTCGACACCATCGGCACCAGCACCGCCATCGCCGAAGAGGCACAGCTCGTCGACGCCAACGGCGAGATCCCGCGGCTGGGGCGCCTGCTCGCGGTGGACTCCATCGCCGCCGCCATCGGCGGGCTGTTCGGCGCCAGCTCGGTGACGAGCTACATCGAGTCGGCGGCAGGCGTCGCGGAAGGCGCGCGCACCGGGCTGCATTCGGTCGTCGTCGGCGCCCTCTTCGCGCTGGCGATGTTCGCCGCGCCGATCGCCGGAATCGTCCCCGCCGCCGCGACCGCGCCCGCGCTGATCGCCGTCGGCTTCCTGATGACGCAGCAGATCACGCGCATCGACTTCCGCGCCCTGCCCACCGCCCTGCCCGCTTTCGTGCTCCTGATCACCATCCCGCTCACGTACTCGATCTCGCACGGGATCGGGTTCGGCTTCATCTCCTACCTCGCCATCCAGCTCCTCCTGGGCCGGCCGCGCGAGGTCCATCTCCTCATGTACGTCGCGTCGGCGGCGTTCGCCGCCTACTTCCTGTTCGCCTGAGCGAGCTTCACCCAGTTGTCGTTCCACGCGCCGTGACACTCGGTGCACGCGCCCTTGCCGGGGTGATGCGTCGCCGGCTTGATCCGCGTGTGGCACTCGGTGCAGGTGACCACGCCGCTCGACCAGGTATGGGGCTTGTGGCAGCCTTGGCAGTTCTCCGCGTGGGCCTTTACTTGATGCAGGCCCTCGTTGATCGAGTCGTGGCACTTGACGCAGTCGGCGTTGCCGATGTTCAGCTTCTCGTGCGGCTTGTGACACTTGCCGCAGTCCCACTTCATCGGCGCCTTCGCGGAAGGGAACACCTCCGTCCCCACCTGCCGGTTCGCGTGGCAGTCGAGGCAGGCGGCGCGATCGGGCCGGAGCGGACGCTTCTCGTCGGCCGCCATGAACGGATGGCACTGCAGGCAATGCATCTCGGCCATGGTCCCGGCGGCCGCGAGCGTCACCTGCTTGTGGCATTGCGCGCAGGTCTCCTTCGGCGGCTTGAACTTGTGCAGGGAGGTCGAGTGGCACTGCACGCACTCGATCCGCTCCTTTCCGGCATGGAAGCGGTGCCCCGGCGTGATCGAGACCTGGTTCAGCTTCGAGCCGGTGGCGCCCGGGCCGTGGCAGGTGAGGCAGACCTCGCGCTCGACATGCGCGTGCCGCACCACCTTGTCCGGCCGCTCCGTCGTGTAGACGTAGAGCTGCTTGAGGTTGTCGACCACGTTGGGCGTGTGGCACTTGTGGCACTCGATGTCCTTGTGGCCGCTCTGCTCCCAGAGATCGTAGGCCGAGTTCATGGTGTGGCAGGAGAGGCAGAACTTCGGCTCGTGCTCCACGTACTGGTTGCCGCGCCAGGCCGCGATGGCGCCGATCGCTGCGAGGATGCCGAGCGCGCCGCCGGCGATCCTCCACTCCTTCGCGCCCAGCTTGTGGATCATGGGAATGTGGTGCCGGCGCGCGTAGACGAACCGGACCGTCACCAGGATCCCGCCGAGCACCACGATCGCGAGCACGATGATGCCGGCGATCCGCAGCGACTCGCCCCAGAGGCTCGCCTTCAGCTTCGGGAGGTCGGTGGCGCGCACCTTGTCCACCACCTCGAGCGCCTGGGCGGCGTTGCGGGTGATCGCCATCAGATCGAGCGCATGGGAGAGGCCGCGCAGGTTGCTGCGCGCCTCCTTCAGCTTGGCGTGTCCGACGGCGCCCTTGGGAAGCTGCGCGTCGAGCGCGGCGATGTCGCGCTCGGCGTCGAAGAGCGCCTTGTGGATGCGGTTCGCCTGGGGAAAGGTGTGGCAGCTCGAGCAGAGCGGCTCGCCGATCAGATCGATCGACGCGTGCTCGATCCCGTGCGCGCCGTGGCAGGTGGAGCACTGCGGATTCTTCCGCCCCGGCTTCTCGACGTGGTGCGGCCCTTTCAGATAATTCTGCTGCTCGGCGGCGTGGCAACTGCCGCAGATGGCGGCCGTGTCCGCGCTGCTGGAAGGCTTTCCCGTCCACCCGGCGCCGTGCGCCACGTCCTTCGTCGGCGAAGCGGCGACGCCACCGTGGCAGGCGACGCAGCCCAGACCGGCCGCGACGTGCACGTCCTTGGAGCCCATCTTCGCCACCGGCTCTGCCAGGTAGTCGGCCAGGCCGGCGTGGCAGTCGCGGCATCCTTCGGCGACGGCGGCGGAAGCGGCTCGTGCGGCCAGACCGACAGCGATCACCAGGAGAACACGTCGCACGCACACCTCGGGGCAGGGTCCTGCGCCTGGATTTAGCAAGCGGCGCGCCACGGTTGCGCACAGAGTAGACCGTTCCGGCAGGAGTGCGAAAACGATGCGCGTGAGCGACCTTTCCCGAGGAAAATCGACGCGCGGGCCCGGCGACGGAATTGCGCCTGAAAGAAACTTTTCGCGCCGTCGGAAAATGGGGACACGGTTCCGCCGAACCCCGACAAGGGATCGGAGAAACACCATGATTTTACTGGATTTTTTGATGGCCGCGCCGATGCACAAGCAGGGGGCGTCTCTCGCAACGGAGGTTCGTCATGAGGCGGAACAAGATGGTCGCGATCGCCGGAGCCGCAATCGGAACGGCGCTCTTCTTCGCAGTCGGGCTGCTCCCCGCGGTGCTCTACGGCGGGTACGCCGGCCTGCTCCTCGCCACCGGCATCTTCGGCGCTCCGCTGCCGGGGCACATCTTCGCGCGCGGGCTGGTCGCGTTCGGATCGCTCCTGGGTGTGCTCGCCACCTCCGCGGTCTTTGCGGTCGCCGGCGCAGCGGCTGCGAGTGGCCTCGGGCATCTGGTCGCAACGGCTTCGGAGTCCGGCCGCGAGAAGGTTGCGGAGCCGCACGCCAACCCGCGGTAACTGCTCCGGCGCAGGATCTTCGTGCGAAGATCCTGCGCCTTTGCTCGCGATCCGGGCGGGGCGCAGCGATTGCAATTGCGCGGCGCATGCGCTTCTTCCTCTTCCCTGCGACGCTTTTGCTTCTCGCCGCCGGTGCAGCAGCGGCCTCCAACCGCAGTTGTCTCGCGTGCCATACCTCGCCTCTGTTCGACGCACAGGCGTTCGCCGGCTCGGTCCACGCGAAGCTCGAGTGCGCCGACTGCCACCGCGGCTTCAACTTCGATCTGCACCGCGCCGCGCCGCCTCCGCCCTCCGCGGCCGAGAAGGCGATCGCCGAGAAGATCGGCGCGAAGAGCACCGCTCCCGCGGCCATCGCAGCCTGCGGCCGCTGCCACGAATCGCAGATGTCCGACTGGACCGCTTCCGTCCACGGCCAGTGGGTGCGCGAGAAGCGCCCTGCCGCCGGACCGACCTGCCTCGACTGCCACGGCAGCGCGCACGCGATCGTCAAGCAGAAGGATGCGGCGACCGCGGGGGCGGCGTTCGCCGAACGCTGCCTGAAATGCCACGAGGATCCGGCGCTGGTGAACGCCGCCGGCCTGTCGGCCGAGGCGGGTCCCGGGTACCGCGACTCCGTCCACGGGCGGCTGCATGCCCTGGGGAGCCCGAAAGCTCCGGTGTGCGCGACCTGCCACGGAGCGCACGACATCGCGGCCATCGCCTCACCGGACTCGCTGGTCCACCCCTCGAACAAGGTGAAGACCTGCGCCGAGTGCCACAAGGGCGCGACGGAGAACTTCGCGGCGACGTTCACGCACCATCCGCTCACGCAGAGAAGCCGCCCCATCCCGTACTGGACGATGGTGTTCTTCTCCTTCCTCACCTCCGTGGTCCTGACGCTGCTCGTGGTGCACGTGCTGCTCGACTTCGGTTCCGAGGTGCGGCGCATCGTGCGCCAGCGCCGCGGGCTCTCGCCGAAGGAGCCGCACCTGCCTGCCGGCGCGCCGGTCTCCGTCCAGCGGTTCGATCGCCACCAGCTGGTGCAGCACTGGCTGCTGATCGGCTCGGTGCTCACGCTGGTGATCACCGAATGGCCGCTGCGTGGCGCCTCCATCTCCACCTCCGCGACGCTGGTCGCGTTCTTCGGAGGGGTGCACCAGGCGGGCGTGATCCACCGCGTCGCCGCGATCGTGATGGGCGCCGCGGCCGTGTACCACCTCGGCTACCTGACGGTGCTGGCAGCGCGGCGCGAGAGCATCTTCGGGATGGTCCCGACCCTCAGCGACGTCCGCAACATCTACCAGAACTTCTCCTTCTTCCTCGGATTGCGCAGCGAGCGGCCGAAGTTCGCGCGATTCGCGTACCACGAGAAGTTCGACTACTGGGCGGTGTTCTGGGGCGTCGCCATCATGTTCGGCACCGGGCTCGTGCGCTGGTTCCCGGTGCTGTTCGCCCGGTGGGTGCCCGCCAGCATCATCGAGGCCGCGCAGATCGCGCACGGCGACGAGGCGACCCTGGCCGCGCTCGCCCTGTTCGTCTGGCACCTCTACAACGTCCACCTCCGCCCCAGCGTGTTCCCGATGAGCTGGACGTGGCTCGACGGGCGGATCGAGACCCACGCGTTGAAGGAGGAGCACGCGCTCGAGTACGAGAAGATGTTCCCCGACAAGCACAACGGCGCCACCGGCAAGGAGAAGGAGACGCGGCCGTGAAGCTGCGCGCGCTCCTCCTTCTCGCCTGGGCGGGCTGCGCCGCTCCGAGCGAGCCGGCGCGGACGCCTGCGCCGCCGAAGCCGTTGGCGGATCGCCTCCCGAAGCGCGGCGAGCTGCCCTGTTTCCCCTGCCACTCGCAGCTGATCTTCGAGAAGGGGCCGAACTTCGCGCACGCCTCCATCGGCCACCGCAACGCCGGCCACTGCCACGTTTGCCACCAGGGGATGGGTCACCAGGGCCGCGCCATCGACCGCAGCGCCTGTCTCGCTTGCCACGAGGATGGGCCGCCCGAGCCGCCTGCCGTCAAGGAGCGGTGAGGCCTCCATGACGCTGCGGCTCAAGCTGCTGGTGCTGGTGGCGGCGGTGACGCTGTTCGCGGCCACCGGCGTCACCAGCGTCGCCCTCTGGCGCGGCGTGCTCCAGGCCGAGCAGCAGCTCTCGCAGGAAGCGTCCGCCGTCGCGGCCTCGCTCGCCACCGCGGTCCAGAAGTGGGCCGGCCCCGCGGGCCTCGGCGAAGGCGCTCCCGCGACGCTCTTGCCTCTCCTCCGCCGCGAGCTGCACGACGCCGAGCTGCTGCAGGTCTCGATCGTCGGGACCTCCGGCCAGGTGCTCCTCTGCGCCGACGTGAACGGCGCGGAATGCTCCGCCACCATGGCTTCGGCGCCGGAGCAGACGGACGCTCCGATGGAGTTCCTCGGGCGCCTGCTTCGCGACCAGCCGCTGGAGGCGAGCGCACCGATCGCGACCGCCGACGGCGTGCCCTTCGGGCAGGTGCGGATCTCGTACCGCTCCGACCGGGTGCTTCGCGAGGCGCAGCGTCTGGCTGCCGGAGCGGCCCTCATCGCCTTCGTCTTCGTCGCCCTGGGCTTGATCTTCGCCACCGTGCTGCTGCGCCGGATCACCCGCCCGCTGACCGAGGTGGTGCGGGCGGCGGAAAAGCTCGCCGAAGGAGAGAAGATCGAGGTCCAGGTCGCCGCCGATCCGGAGCTCTCCGAGATGGTGGCGGCCTTCAACCGGATGGCGGGCCGGCTGCGCGATCGCCGCGAGGAGATGGAGCAGCTGATCGCCTCGCTGAACCAGCGCATCGCCCGGGCGCTCGAGGAGGGCATGCGCTCCGAGCGCCTGGTCACCGTCGGCGGCATCGCGGCGGGGTTTGCGCACGAGATGGGCAACTCGCTGCACGTGATCGCCGGCTTCGCGGCGGTGGTGCTGCGCGAGCTTCCCCCGGATCATGCGAACCGCCCCGACGTCGAGGCGCTCCGCCGGGAGGCGGCGCGCGCCTCGGCGCTGCTGGACCGCTTCCTCTTCTTCGCCCGGGCCCGGACGGCCCGGCGGGCCACCCAGCCGGTGGATGCCGTGCTGCGCGAGGCCGTGGAGGTGATCGGCCCCGCCGCCATCGAGGCGCGGGTGACCAGCGAGCTCTCGATCGAGCCGGGCCTTCCGGAGCTGGACGTCGACGCCGAGCTGTTGCGCCAGGCGTTCGTCAACCTCTGCGTCAACGCCGTGCAGGCGATGAAGGCCGGCGGGCACCTCAGCGTGCGCGCGCTTCGCCACGGCGCCGACATCGCGTTCGAGTTCCAGGACACCGGTCCCGGGGTCGCGCCGGGAACGAAAGAGCACATCTTCGAGCCGTTCTTCACCACCAAGGAAAATGGAACGGGCCTCGGCCTCGCCATCGTGCGGCACGCTGCGGAAGCGCACGGCGGCAAGGCGGAGGTGGAGAGCACGTCATCGGGCGCGCTGTTCCGGATCGTCATCCCGGCAGCGGCCAGGAAGGCCGCCGCATGAAACCCCGCGTCGCAGTCATCGACGACCTCGAGCCCGCCCGGCAGGTGATGGCCCGGGTGCTCGGCCACGAGTTCACCGTCCCCGTCTACGAGTCCGTCACCGCCGCGCTCGCGGCTTTCGAATCCGAGCCGCCCGACGTGATCATCACCGATCTGCGGATGCCGGGGATCGACGGGCTCACCGGGCTCCGCCTGTTCCGCGACAAGGGCATCGATGCGCCCGTGATCGTGATGACCGCCTACGCCTCGGTGGAGACCGCCGTCGATGCGATGAAGGCGGGCGCCTTCGAGTACCTGCGCAAGCCGGTCGACCCGGAGGCGCTGGAGCTGCTGGTCCGCCGGGCCGCGGAGCACGTCGGCCTGCGCAAGGAGAACGCGCGCCTGCGCCGCGAGCTGCAGACCTCGCGCAGTCCGCAGGGGATCGTCGGGAAGTCTCCGTCGGTGCAGCAGATGCTCGAGACGATCGAGCGCGTCGCTCCCAGCGACGTGCCGGTGCTGATCGAGGGCGAGAGCGGCACCGGCAAGGACCTGGTGGCGCGCGCCATCCACGCGCAGAGCCGGAGGTCGGCGAAGCCGTTCGTGGCCCTGAACATGGCCGCGGTGCCGGAGTCGCTGGCCGAATCGGAGCTGTTCGGTCACGAGAAAGGGGCCTTCTCCGGCGCGGCGACGGCGCGCCACGGGTTCTTCGCGGAGGCGGAGGGCGGAACGCTCTTCCTCGACGAGATCGGAGCGCTGATCCCCGCGCTCCAGCCCAAGCTGTTGCGGGTCCTCCAGGACGGCGACTACATCCCGGTCGGGAGCCGCCAGTCGCGCAAGGCAGACGTCCGCATCGTCTGCGCGACCAACGAGGAGCTGAAGGCGAAGGTCGCCAGCGGCGCCTTCCGCGAGGACCTCTACTACCGGATCCACGTCATGCCGGTGCACCTGCCGGCGCTCCGGCAGAGACGCGAGGACATCCCGCTGCTCGCGGATCACTTCGTCGGCAAGCACGCGCAAAAGCTCAACCGGCCCCGGCTGCCGGTCAGCCCCGAGGCGCTGCGGGCCTTGCTCGAATATCGCTGGCCCGGGAACGTGCGCGAGCTGGAGAACGCGATCGAGCGGGCGCTCCTGCTCGCGAAAGGCGACTCGCTGCGGGTGGAAGATCTGCCGCCGGAGGTGCGCACCGCCGAAAGCGACGGCGCGGAGGGGAGCTACCGGCGCGAGCGCGACGACTGGGAGCGCCGGTACCTCGACCAGACGCTGCGCGAGGCGGCGGGGAACGTGGCGAAGGCGGCGGAGATCGCGGGGCTGCACCGGTCCACGCTGTACGAGAAGCTGGCGCGGTACGGCTTGGTGACGCCGGCGGAGACTCCGTCGGCGGCGTAGCGCCTGGCCGGAGCGGCGCGATCGGCGACCGCGCGCCGAAAATCTTTCGCGCCGGCGAGGCTCCTCCCGAACACCCTGCTGCCGGAGACCGCAGTGCCGTGAGCGGCTGGCTGCGGGCACGATCGATGCAGCCGGTGCATTCCCGCGCACGCAAAACTTCGCCGCGCGGCGCCACAAATCGACGAGGAGATTCATCATGGAGATGGGAATCGGCCGGCGCTTGCGGTCCGCGCTGGTGGTGCTCGCCCTTGGAACCGGGATCGTGGCCGCGGGGAGCGCCCGCGCGAACGACATCGATCCTTCCACGGCATTGCCGATCGTGTTCGTCCATGGATTCGCCGGGTCCGCGGCGCAGTATGCGTCGGTCGCCAAGCGGTTCGTCAGCAACGGCTATCCGGCGGACCGGATCCGGGCCTTCGAGTACGACAGCAGCGCCTCCATCGCCGCCGTTCCGGCTGCTCTCGACGCGATGATCGACGCCGTCCGCGCCGAGTTCGGCGTTGCGCGGGTCAACCTGGTCGGACACTCGCTCGGCACGACGGTCTCGGGCATCTATCTCTCGGTGCCCGCCCGCGCGGCCAAGGTCGCCCGCTACATCGGCGTGGACGGCGCGAGCAGCGCGAACTGCGGCGTCACCGACCCGAACCTCGACTGCATGGGAATCTTCCGCGGCTCGGCGGGGAACGTCGGCGGCAACAACGTCTACTTCAACAGCACCCAGTCCCATGTCGAGGCGGCCACCTCGGCGCAGTCGTTCGCGGCCCAGTTCCAATTCTTCACCGGCCAGGCGCCGGGAACGGTGCTCATCCTTCCCGAGCCTCCCGGGCAGGTCGAGGTCGCCGGGCGCGCGGTCAACTTCCCCCAGAACACCGGCGCCGAGGGCGCGATCCTCGCCATCTGGGAAGTGGACGCGGCCTCGGGGAGCCGGACGGACGCCGAGCCCGTCGCCACGATCAGGATCGGTGCCAGCGGCGAATGGGGACCCGTGCAGGTCAATGGGCAGCAGCACTACGAGTTCGAGCTCCTGCGGCCCGACAGCAATAGCGTGCAGCACCTCTACTATCAGCCGTTCCTGCGCGATGATCTCTGGGTCCGGCTCTTGAGCTCGCCCCCGACC
>DASREU010000049.1:0-10293 GCA_035651935.1 Myxococcales bacterium
GGAAGGCCCGCTGCCCGCCGACACCGTGTTCTTCCGGGCGGGACGGGGCGACTTCGATCTGGTGGTGGCGATGTACCACGATCAGGGGCACGGTCCGGTGAAGGTCCTCGGGCTCGAGGCCGGCGTGAACATCACCGTCGGGCTCCCCTTCGTCCGCACTTCGGTGGATCACGGGACCGCGTTCGACATCGCGGGAACGGGCAAGGCGGACGAGCGCAGCATGGTCCAGGCGTTGAGGGATGCCGTGGCCCTCGCGCCCAAGGGGCGCGGCTGACGTCCGGGCTGGCTATCGAGCGGGTTTCGCGGCCTCGTCGACCATCGAGCCGACCTGCGAAAGGATGAACCCCTTCGCGCGGAGGCCCGCGATGATCTCCGGCAGCGCTTCCGCGGTGTGCCAGCCCCGCCGGTTCATGTGCATCACGACGATCGATCCCGGCCGCGCCTTCGCCAGCACCCAGGCGATGAGCCGCTCGCGCGTGATTCGCCGGTCGGGGTCGCCGGAAGGAAAGTCGTACTCGACGGTGCGCAATCCCGATTGCGCCGTCTCCTCCTCCAGCTCCGCGTTCAGCTCGCCGTAAGGCGCGCGGAAGAAGCGCGGAAGCCGTCCGGTGAGCGAGAGAAGGACTTGCTGCGTCCAGAGGAGCTCCTCGCGCTGCCGCTCGACGGGCATCTCCGTCATGTGCGGGTGGGTGAACGAGTGGTTCGCGATTTCGAACAACGGATTTCTGGCGAGGACGCGCATCTGGCGCAGGTGCGTCTCGGCCCAGCGGCCGCTGATGAAGAGGGTGGCCGGCGTGCGCGTCTCCACCAGGACCCGCGTCACCCGCTCGTCGTAGAAGCTGCGGTCGAGAGTGGAACAGGCATCGAACGTCAGCGCGACACGCGGCCGTGGACCTTCCGGCCGCGAGATCACTTCCGGCGCCACCGGCTGGATCGGAGGCAGCGGCTTCAGCGCCGGCGGACTGGCCACGTCAGCATCGGGGGCGGGTTCCGGCACGGGCCCGGGCGGCAGGTCGAGCAGGAGATCTTCGGCTCCGGGCGGCGGTTCGACGAGCTCCACCCAGGTGATGCGCGGTTGTGTCGCGACCGTGCGCGCCTGCGACAATCCGAAGGAGAAATCGGCGAGAGCGCGATCGATCGCGTCGTGCTCCGCCGTCGGCGGTCGCAGCGGCGGGAGCAGAGGCCTGACGCCCGTCTGCTTGACGGCAACCGCGACCCAGAGCGGCAGCCCCCGAAGCTGCTCGGGCCGGCGCCAGAGCAGGAGCCGGAGCCGCTCGTCGATCCGGACGCCTGCATGTTCCAGCTCGAGGTTGGGTGCGCGCCCTGCGAGCAACACCGGCGCTTCCGGAGCAGCCGCGACGGCGTTGGCGTCGTGCGGCGTCCATGCGCGATGGAGCAGGGTCGCGAGGAGGGCGCGCTCATCGGAGGAGACCAGCAAGCCGACCGGCAGGGGGACCGCGCCAAGATGCGCGCTGGCCGGAATGGCGAGCGGCTTCCCGTCGATGACGACCGTTCGTTGACCCGCAGCAGCAGCAGCGGCGGCGATTGCCAGCGCAAGCAACATGGTCCGATCAAGCACCTTTCTCCGTGAGGTGGTGGAAATTCCGCTGCACAATTCGACTGGACCCCGAACCGGACGGCCGGTACCACTGACGGAGCGGCGCCGCGCAGGTGGGCGGCCCGACACTGACGGGAGCTCGGCGGTGGCGACATCCTACCCGGTGCACAAGATCAATTTCCTCTTGCTGGAGAACATCAACGAGACGGCGCGCGAGGCCATCGCCGGCGAAGGCTTCCACGTGGAGACCGTCCCCGGCTCGCTGCGCGAAGACGAGCTTCTCGCCCGCATCCGCGACGTCCACGTGCTGGGCATCCGCAGCAAGACGCGCGTGACCGCGCGGGTCCTCGCCGAGGCGCGCAGGCTGCTTGCGGTCGGCTGCTTCTGCATCGGCACGAACCAGGTCGATCTCGCCGCGGCGAACCAGCGCGGGGTCCCGGTGTTCAACGCCCCCTTCTCCAACACCCGGAGCGTCGCGGAGCTGGTCATCGCCGAGATCATCGCCCTGGCTCGTCAGCTCGGGGACCGATCCCGCGAAGTCCACGAGGGCCGCTGGCGGAAGGTGACGGCGGGCTCCTTCGAGGTCCGGGGAAAGACGCTCGGGATCGTCGGCTACGGGCACATCGGTTCGCAGGTGGGCGTGCTCGCAGAGGCGCTCGGGATGCAGGTGATCTTCTTCGACGTCGGCAGCAAGCTGGCGATGGGCAACAACACGCGCGCCGCATCGCTCGAGGAGCTGCTCCGCAGCGCCGATTTCGTCACCCTGCACGTTCCGGCCACGCCGCAGACGAAAGAGATGATCGGCCCCGAAGAGCTCCAGGCGATGCGCAAGGGATCGTATTTGCTGAACGCGAGCCGCGGGACGGTGGTGGTCCTGCCGGCGCTCGCGGAGGCGATCCGCAGCGGCCATCTCGCCGGCGCCGCCGTCGACGTCTATCCCGAGGAGCCGGAGTCGAACGGAGAAGGGTTCGTCACCCCCTTGCGCGGGCTCCCCAACGTCATCCTCACGCCGCACGTCGCGGGCTCCACCACCGAGGCGCAGGCTTCGATCGGCCGCGAGGTGGCGGGCACGCTGATCGAGTTCATGAACGCCGGCGCGACGACGGGCGCCGTCAACTTCCCGCAGGTCGAGCTGCCGAAGACGGAGGGCCTGCACCGGATCCTGAACTCCCACCGGAACGTTCCGGGCGTGCTGCGCGACATCAACCGCATCGTCAGCGAGCGCAACGCGAACATCCGCAGCCAGGTGCTCGCCACCGACCCGAACGTCGGGTATCTGATCATGGATCTCGATCAAGACGTCTCCGACGAGGTGCGGGCAGCGATCGCTGCCCTGGAGACGAGCATCAAGACCCGCATCCTCTACTGAGCGCTCCGCGGCGTTCGGCCGCGGCCCCTGGCATTCACGGGGCGCCCTCGATCTGCTATCTGGACGAAAGGTCGAGAGCGCCAGCGCGAAGCCCCGGCTCGCTGGCCGACAACCCTCCGTCCGCGGTGGGGTGCCCCGGGTGAAGGACCTGGCCGACGCGCGGTGCGCCGGCAAACGCGGACTCCGGCCTCGCTGGAGTCGAAAGGCTCTCGAGGTCGCCATGCCGCCCGCCCCTGCACTGTCCCGCTCCCGTCTTCCCTCGTTCCCGCTCGAGTTCTACGGGGCCGATCTGCGCGTCCCGTTGGTGAGCGGGGAGCAGGTCCGCTACGTCAACCTGGACTGCGCCGCCAGCCCTCCCTGCCTGCGCGCGGCGCACGATGCCGTGCAGCGCGCCCTCCCCTGGTACGGCAGCGTGAACCGCGGCGCGGGCTACGCTTCCGAAGTGAGCACGCGCCTGCTGGCGTCGTCCCGGGCGGCGATCCACGCGTTCGCCGGCGCGCGCCGGGACGACGCGGTCGTCCTCACCCGGAACACGACGGAGGCGCTCAACCTGCTCGCGTCGTGCCTCCCGGCGGATACCGCGGTCGTCGTCTTCGACGCCGAGCACCACGCGAACCTGCTCCCCTGGCGAGGAGCGCGCTGCGTGCAGCTTCCCGTTCCCCGCCGGCGCGAGCAGATCGTGGAGCGCGCCCGGGAGGCGCTCGCCGCGCTTCCCGCGCGTCATCGGCTCCTCGCCGTCACGGGCGCGAGCAACGTCACCGGAGAGCTGTGGCCCATCGAGGAGCTGTGCGCCATGGCGCGGCGCCACGGCGCCCGGGTCGTCGTGGATGCTGCCCAGCTCGCGCCCCATCGGGCCATCGATCTGGCGGCGCTCGGCGCGGACTGGATCGCCCTCTCCGCTCACAAGCTCTACGCGCCCTTCGGATGTGGCGCGCTGATCGGCCGGACCGATTGGCTCGACGCCGCGCCGCCCTGGCTCGCGGGCGGAGGCGCGGTGCGGCGGGTCTCGCGCGATGCCGTCGAGTGGACGCACGGGCCGGCCCGGCACGAGGCCGGCACTCCCAACCTGCTCGGCGCCGCGGCGTTTGCGGCCGCCGGACGGACGCTCGAGGAAGCCGGATGGGATGCGATCGAGACGCACGAGTCGGCGCTCCTCGACCAGCTGCTCGACGGTCTGCGTGGCCTGCGCGAAGTGGAGGTCCTCTCGCTCTGGGGACCGTCGGCGCCACGCATCGGCGTGGTCAGCTTCACCGTCCGCGGCTGGGAGCCGGCATTGCTCTCGGCGGCGCTGAGCGCCGAGTACGGCATCGGGGTCCGCGACGGCGCGTTCTGTGCGCACCCGCTGGTGGCGGAGCTGGTGCGCGACGGCGGTGCGCATGGACGCCTTCCTTCGGCGCTGCGCGCGAGCTTCGGCGCTGCCAGCCAGCCGGAAGACGTGAGCCGGCTGGTGGCGGCGCTGCGTGAGATTCTCACGCGCGGCGTGCGCTGGCAGTACGTGCGCCGCGAAGGCCGCTATGTGCCGGAACGGGATCCGCGCGCGCAGCCGGAGCTCGGCTTGCCTTTCGCGGGGAGCGTGGCGCGGCCCTGCGACCAGGCATGAATCGATCATTCCCCGTTCGCCGCGAACATCTCTGAGCGATGCAATCGAGGGATGGGGCCCAGGCTGCCGATCGGCAGCGAACGCGCGGCTCCTTGGGTCGCCCTCCCCCACGCCTTTGGCGCTGCGCCCTCCCGCGCACCAAACGGGCGCGCGGAAGAGCGGAGCTTCACCGGCGCTCAGTCGTCATCGTCACTCGTGCGCCGATCCGGATTGGTCACGTCGAACACCAGATTGTCCCGCGACGGGCCGAACGACGGCCAGGTGACGGTCCGCCGGTAACCGACACCGCGTTGCGAATAGTCGCACACGCCGCCCGGGAAGGCCGCGTGCAGGCGCGCCAGCTCCGCCGGCGTGAACGCGACCGTGTAATCGCCAGGATCGATCGACTTCAAGCGGCACTTGTAGACGTTCGCCTTGAGCGGCCCTCCCGCGATGTACCGCGGAAACGCGAAGGTGGGAAAGAGCGTGTTGCACCGGGAGTCGGGTTTGCTGCTGAACGTCTGCGCCTCGGCGATGAAGTTCGTCGACGATGACCAGCAGCCGTCCACCGCCTGCGCCGGCTTGTTCCGCAGCACCTTCCGGCGCTGGGACACGTCCGAGGCGTCCGCTTTCACCGCCTCGACCCATTGCGTGAACGTGGCCCAGGCGGTATCGAACGGGACAGGGTTTCCGCGCCACATCACGTGGTTGTCCGAGTTCCCGTTCACCTCACGCAGTCTTTCCCGGGTGGCGAAGTGGTACCACTGGTAGTGGTAGCCAGCATCGTCGTTGTAGATGCCGCTGATGTCGAAGACCGGAACCTCGGACATCCCTCCGCTGCCCCCGAGCGTGATCCCGCTCTCCTGCATCCGCTCGATGGCGCCGACGTCGCCGGCGACGCGCGAGGCGACGTAGTTGGCGTCCTGGTCATAGCCGCCGACCCGCTCGTTCAGATCGAGGAATTGCTCCTTCGTGATCTGCCCGGAGTTCAGCGCGGCCAGCCCATATTGCACGCCGACGTTATCGAAGGGGCGCCGCGCAAATCCCGTGCTTCCGTCGATCCCGAAGACGTTACGGCCGACGTCATAGACGGTGGCGCGAGCACCGGTCCTGTTGGTGGCAGGGTCGTACCGGAGCCCAGCCGGGACGACCGCGGACCATGGCGACGACACGTAGCCCGCCACATCCGGCCGCGCCGGCACGGGATCCGTACGGCCCGATTGATTGGCGGCGTCATACCAGGCGCGCTTGATGTCCGCTCCGGCCGATGCCTTGTACCCTGACACCGCGACCTGCTGCGCATCCGTGAACCCGGTGGGATTCGTGGCAGTGAAGTAGTGCGTCAGGAGGTGACCGTCGGAACCGGAGAGGGCGATCGCCATCGCGTCCGGGAACGTGCAGGCGATGAGAACGCCGTCGATCAGACCCGGGAAGGAATCGCCGTACTGCAGGCTGGTATACGATCCCCCGGAGCAGCCGACACTGAGTGTCGCCCGCGGCACCCCGAACTCCTCGATGAAGTGCTCCTTGCTCATCATCATCGTTTCGCCGCCGAGCAACGCGTTGCAGTTGTTCGACGGATGCTGCAGCGTGTTCGCGAAGATCGCGTAACCTTCGCCGAGGCGGGCGGTGTCCAGCAGCTCCGCGCGGATCACGCCCGGCAGAGCCAGGTTCCCCTGCGCCCCGCCCTGGATGTACCAACCCCCGGGGCACCCGAATCCTTGCACCGCGATCAGCTTCCGGTTCCATCCTTTGGGAGCCGCGAACGGCGATGGCGGCGCTTCGGACGTGGGATCGTGCAGCACCGCGACTTGATCGATGCCCCGGTTGATGGTGCCCGTCTCGACGCGGACCACGTATGGCATCTTCACGCCGGCGAGCGTGGTCGTCATGGCCACGTCCGCGGGGAGGGTCTTCGTGCTCGGCAGGGGCTTGAACGCGCTGCTTCCTGCGGGCAGGTACACATAAGTCACTTTGGTGTCTGCGGAGCAGTCCGCATCTTTCGCCGGGCCGAGCGTGCTTCCGTCCGGCAGCGCGAAGGTGGACGTCTGGCAGACGAAGGGACGCTTCTGCGAGCCGACCTGCTCGTGCGGCCCCGAGATGATCGGGCCGGTGATCGGGTAGTTGACCAGACGAAGCGACTTGGTCCCGACGCCTTTCGCTTCCGCGGTGAGCCGGTTCTCCCCGAGCGACAGACCGCTGACGAGGCCTACGAGGCTGCCGGGCGCGGTCTCTCGAAATGCGCCGGTGACCACCTGACCGTTGAGACTGACGATGACGTCTCCCTTGCGTGGCGCGCGCGGCAGCGAGATTTCCACCAGGACGTCCCCGCCGCTGACCCGATCGGCGTGCGTCGACAGGGTCCGCATCTGGATGCTCTGCGGTCCGTCATCGTCGGCGCGGGCCTCCTGCGCCTGCGGAACGAGCGCTGCTGCGAGCAATCCGGCAAGAAACGAACGGATCCGGGCTGAAGTCATCGTCGTCCTCCCGTGCGGGTTGCGGGAACGAAACGCGGTCAGCGAAGTTGTTGCCGACTCCCGGGAACAGGATTCGCCCCGCGCGGCTCTCCCACGTGCACCGCGCTACGCTTGGTCGGCGCCCGCGAACAAGTCGCATTGCGTTACGCGCGGAGGAGACGCGCGCCTGATTTGCGACGTTGGTCGGGCGGCGACGATTGACCGTCTTTCCCGATCAGGTGCTAATGCGCAGCGGGAACTCCGGAAGCCGGGTCGCCTCGTCCCGTTCGTCATCCGGTACGAGTCGGCGCGGGTTCCGGAGTCGGGGGGAAGTCCACATGTCGCGATCCGTGCTTTTCGCATGCCTGATGGCAGGCCTGTGCGCGTCTTCGGCTGCGCTTGCGCAGACCTGTCCAGCCAACATTCCGCACCTCACCGGCACCTGGGTCACGCTGCCCTATGGGATGCCAATCAACCCCATCTCTGCGACGCTGCTCCGCACCGGCAAGGTGCTGATCATCGCCGGTTCGGAGAACGATGCCAGCAACAATGCCCCCGGGGCGGAGAGCTATCGCGCCGCCGTCTGGGATCCGTCGATCTCGTCGGGCGGAATCGCCGTGCAAAACCTGGAGTACGACGTCTTCTGCAGCGGAACCTCGTCGTTGCCCGACGGACGCGCGCTGGTCGTCGGCGGGACCTCCGATTATTCCTTCACGGGCGATGCGCGCGCATCGATCTTCGATCCCGTCAGCGAGCGATTCCTGCAATCGCAGAGCATGGCCGACGGCCGCTGGTACGGCACGGCGACGACGCTCAGCGATGGAAGGGTGCTGGCCTTCTCCGGGCTCGGCCACACCGGCGCGACCAACAATACGGTGGAGATCTACGACCTGCGGAGCGCGGGCGCGGGGTGGAGCCGCCCGACGACGGCCCCCTTCACGCCTCCGCTCTACCCGCGCCTGACGGTGATCCCCGACGGAAGGGTCTTCTATACGGGGCACGGATCGGGAACGAGCAACGCGCAGGGGTGGATGTTCAATCCCGCCACGCAGGCGTGGACGGTCTCGGCGCCCACGACGCAGAACCGCACCTACGGGGCCGGCGTCCTCCTGTCGCTGTTGCCGCCGGCCTATACGCCGCGGGTGATCTATTTCGGCGGCAACAGCCCGGCGACCGCCACGACCGAGATCATCGACCTCTCCGCCGCCTCGCCCGCCTGGACCCCGGGCCCGAACATGTCCTCGGGCAGGATCCAGATGAACGCCACCCTGTTGCCCGACGGCAGGGTGCTGGCGGAAGGAGGGTCGGCCAACAACGAGAGCCCGAGCACACCCGGCAAGCGCGCGGACCTGTACGATCCGATCTCGAACTCGATCAGCTCCGGAGCGACGGCGTCGTACTCGCGCCTGTATCACTCGACGGCGACCCTGCTGCCGGACGCGACGGTGGCGAGCCTGGGAAGCAACCCCGGCTCGCGCGGCAGCTACCAACCCGCCATCGAGATCTACACGCCGCCCTACCTCTTCGACGCGAGCGATCGGCCCATCGCGGACCGCCCCGCCATCGGATCGCTGTCCTCCACTGTCCTCGGGTACGGCGCGCCGTTCACCGTCTCGTTCAGCAGCGCCGCGCCGATCACCTCCGCGGTGCTGATGCGCCCGGGGTCGACGACGCATTCCGACGACATGGAGCAGCGGCTGATCGGGCTCTGCGGGCCCTCGCCGCAACCGGCCTGCGGCGGAGCGGGCACGCTTTCGCTGACCACGCCGCCGAACGGAAACGTGGCGCCGCCGGGCTACTACATGCTGTTCCTCCTCGACAGCAGGGGCGTGCCTTCGAAAGCGGCGTTCCTGCAGCTCACGCCCTATTCGACCGTGCCGCCCTCCGGCACGATCGATTCACCCGCTGCGGACGTCACCATCCAGGCCGGAGGCTCGGTGACGTTTTCGACGAACGCCACGGCTGCGGCGTACTCCTGGGTCTTCTCCGGCGGCACGCCCGCGACTTCCACCGCGCGCAACCCCGGGAACGTGACGTTCGCCTCGGCGGGAACCTACACCGCCTCGCTCACCGTGATCGATTCCGCGGGAAATTCGGATCCGTCGCCGCCGATCCGGATCGTCGAGGTGCTCCCGAAGGCGGGTGACTTCGAGATCGCGGTGAGCCAGCCCGCCGTCACCGTCACTCCGGGCCGCAGCGCGACGTTCACGGTCACGGTGTCGCCGCAGAGCGGATTCACGGGAAACGTCAGCCTCTCCGTCGGAAGCGAGTCGGGCTTCCCGAGTGGAATCACCAGCGGGGGATTCAGTCCGGCCTCGATCGCGGGCTCGGGAACCTCCACCTTGACCATGAACACCACTTCCACCACCAGCCCGTATGCGCTCTCGCTCACGATCACCGGGACCTCGGGCACGCTGTCGCACGAGGCCTCCACCACGCTGCTGGTGAATCTCGCCCCGCCCGCCTCGCTCGCTGCGGTTGCGGGCGACGCGCAGGTGGCGCTGTCGTGGCCGGCTTCGGCCGCCGCATCCGGATATTCGGTGCAGCGAGGCCTTCTCAGCGGCGGTCCCTACGTCGCGGTCTCCTGTCCGGCGTCCACCAGCTTCACGGACACGGGCCTGAGCAATGGCACGCAATACGCGTACGTGGTCACCGCGACGTACGTCAGCGGTCCGAACGCAGGCGGCGCGAGCGCCCTCTCGCCCGAAGCGCTCGCGACGCCGATGGCGCTGCCCCCGGCCACGCCCACCGGGCTCACGGCCGCGACCTGCAACGCGAGCGTCTCGCTGAGCTGGAACGCCGCGCCCGGAGCCGCCAGCTACCGCGTGAAGCGCGCGCCGGTGAGCGGCGGGCCCTACGGCGTGATCGGAAGCACCACCTCGACGGGCTATACCGACGGCACCGTCTCGAACGGCGCCACTTACTTCTACGTCGTCTCCGCGGTGAACGGGACCGGCGAGAGCCCCGACTCCACGCAGGTGTCGGCGACGCCGCCCGGCCCTTTGCCCGCAGCTCCGACGGCGCTTTCAGCGACGTTCGTCAAAGCGAAGGGCGGCAGCGTGAAGCTCGCCTGGACCCAGTCGGTCAGCGCCGGGATCGCGCAGAACGCCGTCTATCGGCGTGCGAGCACCGGCGCTTACGGCGCGGCGCTCGCGACGATCCCGCCGGCCACTGCATACACCGACACCCACCCCGCGAGCGGAAGCTACTGCTATGCGGTGACGGCCCGGACCTGCAGCGGCGAGAGCGCCCTCTCGAGCGAGGCGTGCGTCACGACGCGGTAGCGGCGGAGACGAGCTTCTCGACGCCGAAGGGGCGGCACGCGGGTGCT
>DASREU010000050.1:0-11597 GCA_035651935.1 Myxococcales bacterium
ACCGCGATGATGCCCATGGTCTTCTGCGCGTCGTTGGTGCCGTGGCTGTAAGAGAAGATCCCGGAGGAGACGAGTTGCAGTCGCCGGAACCACTTGTCCACCTGCGCCGGGGTGCGGCGGTGCACGATCCAGCTCGTGACCACCATCATGAAGGTGCCGAGGAACATCCCGATCAGGGGCGAGAGCACGATGAAGAGCGCGATCTTGGCGATCCCGTCGCCCACCAGCCCCGCCAATCCGAGCGCGGGAAGGGTGGCGCCGATCAGCCCGCCGGCGAGGGCATGCGAGGACGAGGACGGCAATCCCCACCACCAGGTGAGCAGGTTCCAGACGATGGCGCCGAGCAGGGCGGCGAAGATCACCGTCAGCACCATCTGGGTGCCTTGCGACTTGAGCATGCCGAACTGGATCACGCCCGTCCCCATGGTGTTCGCCACCTTCACCCCGCCCCCGAAGGCGGCGATGAAGTTGAAGAAGGCGGCCCAGGCGACCGCGACCGCGGGAGAGAGCACGCGCGTCGAGACCACGGTGGCGATCGAGTTTGCCGCGTCGTGGAAGCCGTTGATGAAATCGAAGATCAGGGCCAGGGCGATGAGGGAGATGACGGTCGCGAGCATGAGGGCCTTTCGGCTCTACGCGTGCTCCAGCACCACGCCCTCGATCACGTTGGCCACGTCCTCGCAGCGATCGGTGGCCGTCTCCATCAGATCGTAGATCTCCTTCCACTTCATGATCGAGAGCGCATCCGCGCCGCTCTTGAACAGGGCGGCGATGGCGGAGCGCCCGAGCGCGTCGGCGTCGCTCTCCGCCGTCTTGATGTCCCGGCAGGCGGCGAGGATCTGCTTGGGGTTCTTGATCTCGCGGAGGAGCCGCACCGCTTCCTGCAGCTTCTCGGTCGCGGGGACCAGCACGCGCGCCAGGTCCTTCGCGGCCTGCGGGACCGGCCCGACCTCGTAGAGCAAGAGCTTCTCGGCGGTGGCGTCGGTCAGGTCGAGCACGTCGTCGATCCGGCCGAGGAGCCGGTGGATCTCGGCGCGATCGAAGGGAGTGATGAACTGGCGGTGCAGGCGCTCGAACGAGCGGTGCGCGATGTTGTCGCCCTCGTGCTCGACCTCCTTGATCGCCGCCACCTTCCGTTCGACGTCGGTGAAGTTTTCGAACAGCTCCAGGAGGAGCTTCGTGCCGCGGACGGTGACCTCCGCCTGGGCATCGAAGTCGTCGAAGAACTCGTCCGACCGGGGCATCAGCTTTTCCAGCATGCGGCCGTCTACACTGCCCGTGTGACAGGCGTGTGACAAAAGTCGCTGGCAGGTCAGCCGCTGGGGAGCCGCACCCAGAACCGCGAGCCATTCCGGGAGCTTTCGAGGCCCGCCTCCCCGCCCATCGCCTGGGAGAGGTGCTTGACGATGGCCAGGCCGAGCCCCGTCCCGCCCAGCTCTCGCGACCGCCCCGCGTCCGCCCGGTAGAACCGCTCGAAGATCCGCGCCTGGTGCTCCGGATCCACCCCGGGGCCGGTGTCGACGACCGACAGCATCACCGTGGGCCCGAGCCCGTCGCCGAGCAGCGTCACCCGCCCGCCCTCCGGCGTGAACTTCACCGCGTTGTCGAGCAGGTTCACCAGCACCTGCTCGAGCGCGCGCCGGTCCGCGTTCGCGCGCAACCGCTCCGGGACGTCCGCCTGCAGGGAGATGCCCTTCTCGGCGGCCCGATCCCGGAACAGGTCGAGCACGGAATCCGCCAGCGGCGCGAGCTGGATGGGCCCGAGTTGCGGCCTCCACGCGCCGGTCTCCAGCCGCGAGAGATCCAGCAGGTCTTCCGTCAGCCGCGAGAGGCGGTCCGCGTGCCGCGCGATCATCTGCACGAACTCGCGCGCATGCGGGGCCAGCTCGATCCCGCCTTCGAGCAGCGTCTCCGCCGCGGCGCGGATGGCGGTCACCGGCGTGCGCAGCTCGTGCGAGGCGTTGGCGATGAAGTCCCGGCGCACCCGGTCCGCGCGCCGCTCGGCCGTGAGATCCCGGAGCACCAGGAGCGCGCGGGCGTGGGTGAGCGGCGCCACCTGCGCGTCGACCTGCAGGTCGAGCGCGGGGAGGGTGAGCTCGCGCCGGTGCGGCCAGCCGGCGAGACCGCGCGCGCAGACGTCCTGCAGCTCGGCGCTGCGGGTCGCTTCCAGCACCGTCCCGGCCTTTCCCACCAGCCGCGCCATCGCCGCGTTGCGCGCCACCATCCGCCCTCCCACCTCGAGCAGCGCGGCGGCGCCGGGGATGGCCTCCAGCATCTCCTGCAGCCCCGGCGGGTCGCGCCCGCCGGAGACCAGCGGCTGATCGCGGCGGCGCAGCTCGGCGACCACCTCCGGAGGAAGGGTCCCCGCCCGCAGCTCCGCGATCACCGCGTCGATCGCCTGGTCGAGCGTCGGCTTGCGGCCGAAGAACGCCATCACCGCTCCGACGGATCGGACATGCGATACCCCAGGCCGCGCACGGTCTCGATCAGGTCGCGGCCGCTGCCCAGCTTCTCGCGCAGCCGCTTGACGTGCGTGTCCACGGTCCGCGTCTGCAGATCGCCCGTCATCTCCCAGACGTCGCGGAGGAGCTGCTCGCGGGTCTGCACGCGGCCGACCCGCGCCATGAACGTCTCCAGCAGCTTGAACTCCAGCCCGGTGAGCTCGACCTCCTGCCCGTCGACGAACACCCGGTGCGCCTCTGCATCCACCCGCACGGGCCCCACCTCCTCGCGCGAGGACGACTCCGGCGGCGTGGTCCCGCGGCGGAGGACGGCCTTCACCCGCAACACCACCTCGCGGACGGAGAACGGCTTCGTGATGTAGTCGTCTGCGCCCAGCTCGAACCCCACCACCCGGTCGACTTCGTCGCTGCGCGCGGTGAGCATGATCACCGGCACGGACGCCGTCTTCGGCGCCGCCTTGAGCTGCCGGCAGATCTCGGTTCCGGGGAGGTCCGGCAGCATCAGATCCAGGATCACCGCGTCCGGCGCCTTCTCGCGGATCCGGGCAGACGCCTCGGCGGCATCGCGCGCCGCCACCGTCTCGAAGCCGGCCTGCCGGAGAGCGAACTCCAGCACCTGGACGATGTCCTTCTCGTCCTCGACGATGAGGATGCGCGGGTGCACGTCGCGCGTCATAGCCGCGCCGTCGTGACGAACGCGTGACAGCTCCGCAAGTTCGCGGTGAACTCGGCCACGGCTAGTTCACGCTGCCCGGCTGGGTGAGAGGAAAAGGGGCGATCTCCGCGTCGAACTGCCGCCCGTCCTCGGTCACCATCCGGTACGTGCCGCGCATCGAGCCATGCGGGGTCTGCAGCACCGCTCCGCTGGTGTACTCGAACTTCTCGCCTGGCCGGAGCAGCGGCTGGTTGCCCACCACCCCGTCCCCTTTCACTTCCTCGCGTTTCCCGTTCCCGTCGGTGATGATCCAGTGACGGCTGCGAAGCTGCGCCGGGACCGATCCGAGGTTCTCGATCCGGACGGTGTACGCGAAGGCCCACCGGCCCGGCGCCGACTGCTCGGAGAGGTAGCGGCTCTTCACCGTGATGCGGATGCCCTGGGTCACCGCGGTCGACACGGGCGCAAAGTTGCCAGCACCGGGCGCTTCGGGCAACAGAAAGCCGTGAAGAGGTACATCACCAGGGCCGGATTCGACCGCTTGCGAGAGGAGTTCCGCAGGCTCCTGTACGACGATCGCCCGCGGGTCACGCACGAGGTGACCGTCGCCGCGGCCCACGGCGACCGCAGCGAGAACTACGAGTACAAGCTCGGCAAGAAGAAGCTGCGCGAGATCGACGCGCGCATCCACCGGCTGCAGAAGCAGCTCGAATCCTACGAGGTGGTCGATCCCCGCGTCCGTCCGAAGACCAGCCAGGTCTTCTTCGGCGCCACCGTCACCGTCGAGGACGAGGACGGCGCGCGGACCACGTACCAGATCGTCGGGGGCGACGAGCTGGATCCCTCGCTCGGACCGGGACGCATCAGCTACGAGGCTCCGCTCGGACGCTCGCTCCTCGGGAAGCGCCTTGGGGACACCGTCGCGGTTCGCAGGCCGGCCGGCGAGGTGGAGCTGACGATCGTGGACGTGCAGTGGAAATGAGGGCGGCCGTCTCCCCCCTGGAACGCCTGCGGCGTCAGGTGCCTCCTCACTCCAGCGTCGGAGGCTGGACGCCGACCAGCCGCGGCTCGCGCACCGGCGGCCGGTACATGCGGTCCGACGGCTCCGGACGCCGTGCGCGCGCGGGCCACGAGAGCGTCAGGGGGCGGTTCTCTCGCGCGCTCTTCAGGACGGCGACGATGATCCGCACGTCCCGCAACCCCTCCTCGCCGTCCGGCTCCACCGGCGTGTTCTTCAGGATCGCGCGCGAGAACGCGATCAGCTCCGGCGCGAATTGATCGGCGGGCTTGAAGACCCGGACCCGCTCCTTGCCGCCGACCGAGAGCCGCAGCTCGCGCGGCCCGGAGTATTCGTACGCGTCCTCGATCTCGATGTGCCCCTTGGTCCCGACGATCCGGTACCGGTCCTGCTCGTAGCACCCGAAGCTGACCGTGAACTGCGCCACCCGGTCGCCGGGGAAGGTGAGCAGCACGCTCATCCCTTCGTGGACCTCCTTGAACCGTTCGTCGTCGCGCCGATCCATGCGGACCGCGAACACCTCGACCGGATCGGCGCGGAAGAGGTACCGCGCGGCATTGACGCAGTAGATCCCCAGGTCCCAGATGGCTCCGCCGCCGCGCTCCGCCGAGGTGCGGATGTTCCCCGGCCGGACCTGGTACCCGAAGGTGCTGGAGAAGAGGCGCAGGTCGCCGATCCTTCCCCGCTCGATCAGCTTCACCGCTTCCAGGTTCGACTCCTCGAAGTGGAGGCGGTAGGCGGTCATCAGCTTGACCCCGTGCTCCGCGCAGGCGTCGATCATCCGGCGGCACTCGTCCTCGCTCACCGCCAGCGGCTTCTCGCAGAGGACGTGCACCCCCTCGCTCGCGCAGCGCACGGCGAAGTCCACGTGCCTGTCGTTGGGCTCGGCGATGTAGACCGCGTCGACCTCCGGGAGGTCCAGCACGTCGTCGAGATCGCGCGGGTCGAAGGCGTCGCACCGGTACTTGCGCGCCAGCTTCACGCGCTTCTCCGCGTCGGATGAGACCAGCGCGACGAGCTTCGCGTTCTTCGCGTGCGCGAACGCCGGCAGCACCGCGGATTGCGCGATGTGCCCCAGCCCGATCACCGCATAGCCGACCTGCCGGCTGCTCCTCTGCCTGCCGTTCCTGCGCGCCATGCGGGAAAGTTACGCACGCGCGGCATGCACCGCGGGCGCCCAGCGCAAGCTCAGCGCGTCGGCGAGCACCAGGTGCGTATCGCCCGTGAGCAGCAGCTGGCGGAAGGGCGCGCCGTGGAGCACGCGGCTCCCGTTGGTGCTCGCGGTGTCGATCGCCCACACCTCGTCGTCGACGCTGAGCAGGACCAGGTGGACGCGTGACAGGTTTCCCTCGTCCACGCCGCCGTGGCTGCAGCGGTCGTCGCGGCCGACCAGGATGCCGCGCTCGAGCTGATCGCTCCACACCGCGTGCGTCGAGGTGAGCTCCCCCGCCTGCGGCGAGCTGGACTGGATGGTGATGGTCGCGAGCTTCACCGCCCCCGCGCCCGGCGCCGACCGCGACTTCAGCGGCTGTGGCGGCGGAAGGATCTCCTGGTTGCGCGCCGCCAGCTGCCGCCAGGTCTCGTCGGCGTCCTGCGACCAGCCCCTCACCGCCGGGCCGGTGGGAAAGAGCAGCAGCACGTAGCTGGCGATGCGCAGGAACAGGGGCCCCTCGCTGGCGATCGCCTCGCATCGCCTCCCGTCCTCGGAGAGGAGCCCGCAGCGAGAGCGCAGATCGATGGCCCGCAGCTGGAGCTGGCCCTGCGCCCCGCGCGTGGCGCGCACCAGCAGGTGGCGCAGCGAGACCTCGGCGTCGCGCGAGAGCACCACGTCGCAGCGCTCGTGGCGCCCGGCGATCAGGTGGGCGATGCCGGACGAGGGCAGGCGGAGGTGTGCGTGCGCGTCGAAGATGCCGTTGCCGTCGATGCCGGCGATCAGCACGCCCTCCGCCGCCTGGGCCTGCTGGTAGGCGGCCCGAAGTGCCGGGAAGTGCTTGCGGAACACGGCGGCAAACGGGTCCGCGCTCAGGTCGGCTTGCCAGGCCTGGCGGGAGAGCGGCTCGTCGTCCGTCGCCATCGCCCGAGGATAGCATGCAGGCCGCGCGCGGCTTCCTTTCCGCCCTCGGCTGGGCATGCGCCGAAACCGCGCCCGGTTTGATACAAGGGAATGTTTCGGAGGAGCGTCGTGCTGCGGGAAATCGCCGATCGGGAAACTGCGGAGAAGGCCCGGGTCGAGGTCGAGGTCGGGTATCAGGGCGAGCCTGGCGCGTTCGGCGAGGTGGCGGCCGCGGCGCACGGGGGCGTCCCCCGCGGGTTCGCGAGCTTCGAGAAGCTCCTCGAGGCGCTGCGCGACGGCGAG
This sequence comes from Myxococcales bacterium, assembly GCA_035651935.1. GTDB lineage: Bacteria > Myxococcota > Myxococcia > Myxococcales > 40CM-4-68-19 > 40CM-4-68-19. Next base: position 6,492 of record DASREU010000050.1, read on the forward strand.
GTCGACGAGGCGGTCCTGCCCATGGACAACGCCGTGGTGGGCGCCATCACCGAGGCGCTGGAGCCGTTCGCGGAGGCCGTGGTCGACGGGCTGGAGCTCGTCGCGGTGGCCGTGACCAGCGTCCCGGTGCGGCTGTCGCTCGCGGCCCGTCCGGGAACGCCGCTCGCGGCGGTGAGGCGGGCCTGGTCGCACCCCGCTGCGCTGCGGCAGTGCACCCACCGCCTGGCGCAGATGGGGATCGAGCGCGTGGTCTGCTACGACACCGCGGGCGCGGCGCAGATCGTCGCCCACGACGCCTCCACCGACGCGGCGGTCTGCTCGCGCCGCGCGGCCGAGCGGTACGGGCTCGAGGTGCTGGAGGAGGACGTCTCCGACAAGGAGCAGAACGGGACGCGCTTCATCCACCTGAGGATGGCCGAGCACGCGCGCGCCCAGGTCTCGCTGGCGTTCCTGCGCACCAGCAGCATGACGGCGACGGGCCGCCTCGACGTGCTCACCGGGGCCACGCTGCTGCCGCTCGCAGGCACCGCCGAGTACCCGGTGCGGATGTGGGTGCTCGGCGCCGACGCGGCCCGGCTGCAGGCGCTGGCGCCGGCGCGCGACGTCCAGGTGATCTCGCTCGGACAGCCGGCGGCGCACGCGGCGAAGGTGACCCCGCCGAAGCAGGGCACCGAGCCGGTGGTGAAGTCCCTGCCGCATGCCACCGCGCGCAAGGCGCCGACGGTGGTGGAGGTGGGACCGTTGCGGATCGGGGGCGGCGCCCGGGCGGTGATCGCCGGCCCCTGCTCGGTGGAGAGCAGGGAGCAGGTGCTGCGGATCGCGCGCGAGGTCGCGGCCTGCGGCGCCACCGCCCTGCGCGGCGGGATCTTCAAGCCGCGGACCAACCCGTACGCGTTCCAGGGTCATGGGATGGAGGCCCTGGACTGGCTCGTCGACGCCGGCAAGGCGGCCGGGCTGCCCGTGGTCACCGAGGTGATGGCCGTCGATCAGGTGAAGCCGGTGGCCGGCAAGGCGGACGTGCTGCAGATCGGCGCGCGGAACATGCAGAACTACGACCTGCTCCGGGCAGCCGGACGCGCGGGCCGGCCGGTGCTGCTCAAGCGGGGAGCGGGCGCGACCGTCGACGAGTGGCTCGGCGCCGCCGAGTACGTGATGGCGGCTGGAGAGGAACGGGTGATCCTCTGCGAGCGCGGGATCCGCACCTTCGAGACCTCGACGCGCAACACGCTCGACATCGGCGGCATGCTCGCGGCGCGGCCGCTCACGCACCTGCCGATCATCGCCGACCCCTCGCATGCCGCGGGCCGCGCCGACCTGGTCGAAGGCCTCGCGCGCGCCGCGTGGTCGGCAGGAGCGGACGGCCTGATCGTCGAGGTGCACGACGATCCCGCCCGCGCCCTCTCCGACGCGGAGCAGGCGCTGATCCCGGCCCGATTCGCCGAGCTGGCGCGCAATCTCGCCCTCCACCCGGATGCGCGGCTCCCGCTGGCACAGCTGCGCGCCTGGGTCGACGCGATCGACCATGACCTCGGCGTTCTCGTGCAGCGGCGCCTCGAGGTGGCGAGAGTGATCGGCGAGTCGAAGCGCCAGACCGGGCGGGCGGTGCTCGATCCGCGCCGCGAGGCCGCGGTGCGGCGCACCTACCAGGAAGCGTTGATCAGCAACAAGCGGCTGGCCGACAAGCTCGTCGACCTCCTGCTGGAAGCCGCGAAGGCGCAGCAGAGCATCGACGAATGAGCCTGTGGCCGGCTCGATCCTCTCCGCCGCCGCGAATGCTGGCGCTCCGCCGCCCGTCCGCATAGCCGCCGGAAAGGGCCGTGGCTAGTTTCCCGGCATGGGCGTTCGCGTGGCCCACCTCATCTACGGTCTCGGCCTCGGTGGCCTCGAGCAGCTGGTCGTGCAGCTCGCGGCGCGCAGCCGGGCCCGCGGCATCGACTCCTCGATCGTGGCGCTCGGCGACGAGGGGCCGACGAGGGCGCTCGCGGAGCGGCAGGGCATTCCGGTGACGCTCCTTCCGGTCGACGGGATGAGCCTGCCGGCGCTGCTCGGGATCCGCCGCGCTCTCGAGCGGAACGATGCCTCGGTCCTGCACGCGCACGATCTCGGGCCCTGGCTCAATGCGGTCGCGATGCGTGCGCTGCGCCCCAGGACGCGGGTGCTGGCGACGTTCCACGAGCAGCGAGTCCCGCAAGGCAAGAAGCGGCACGCTGCCGCGCTCGCGGCCCGCGCCACCGATGCGCTGGTGGCGTGCGGCGAGAAGGTCCGGCAGGACATCCTCGGCTGGGCTCCCGGCGGAACGCGAGTGCCGGTGATCGCCAACGGGATTCCGCTGGAGAATGGCGCGCTCTGCGGCCGCGCCGCAGCCCGCGCGGAGCTCGGGATCCCGGAAGACGCGGTCGCGATCGGATATGTCGGCGGGCTGCGGGACATCAAGGGTCCCGACCGGCTGCTGCAGGCGTTCCTCGACAGGTTCGCCGATCGCGCCGACGTCCGGCTGTACCTCGTCGGCGCAGGTCCGATGGAACCGGCGCTCCGCGCCGCGGCGCGCGGCCACGCCAACGTCCACTTCACCGGGCTGATCCCGGATGCGGCCCGGCTGCTCCCGGCGCTCGACGTCTACGCGCAGACCTCGCTGAGCGAAGGGCGTTCGCTGAGCATGCTGGAGGCGATGGGCGCCGGCCTGCCGACGCTGGCGCACGATCTCGCGCCGGTGCGGGAGATCCATGCGCACGGCGAGACCGCGCTGCTGGTGCCGCTCGGGGATCGCGCCGGGCTCGGCTCCGCGCTGGCGCGCCTGGCCGCGGACCCGGAGCTTCGCGCGCTCCTGGGGCGCAATGCGCGCGAGCGCGCGCGGCGGCATTCGATCGAGCCGATGGTCGACGCCTACGAGGCCCTGTACCGCGAGATCGCGGCGCGGTCGTGATCCCCGTCCTGCACCTCCGGCAGGGAAACGCGCTCTACGGCGCGGACCGGGCGGTGCTCGCGCTCTCCGCCTCGATGCCCGGGCCGTACCTGCCCATCGTGGGCGCGATCGCCCGCCCCGGGGTGCCGGACGCGCTGGCCGAGGAAGCGCGCCGGCGCGGTCTCGCCGCGGTGCGGTTCGACAGCGCCTCGCGCCTGGATCTCCGCTGCGCACGCGCGGTCGCGCGCCTCGCGCTCGAGCAAGGAGTGCGGCTGCTGCACGCGCACGACTTCAAGGCCCTCTTTCTCGCCGTCGTCGCGGGCCTGCTCGCGCACATTCCCGTGGTGGTCACGTTCCACGGCGACACGCGCAGCACCGCCGCCGTCCGCCTCTACGAGATGATCGCCCGGGTCCTCGGCAACTGCACCCGCGGCGTGGCCACCGTTTCGCGCGCCCTCGAGCGCCGGCTGCGGCGCTGGGTGCGGATCGCGCCGGTGTCCTTCGTTCCCAACGGGCTTCCGGCCGTGACTCCCATCGGGGAAGCGGAGCGGCTCGAGGCCCGCACCCGCCACGGCGTCTCGCCGGACGCGTTCTGCGTCGCGGTGATCGGCCGGCTGGCGCCGGAGAAGGGACACCGGATCCTCTTCGAAGCGGTGCGCGGAATGCGCCTCACCTTGCTGGTCGCCGGAGACGGTCCGCTCCGCGAGGAGCTCGAGGCCGCCGCGGGCGGACTCGACGCGCGCTTTCTCGGCTACGTCGAGGATCCGCGCAGCGTGTTCGCGGCGGCCGACGTCATCGCGCTCCCCTCGACGACGGAAGGGCTCCCGCTGGTGGCGCTCGAGGCGATGGCGCTCGGCCGCTGCGTCGTCGCGAGCGCGGTCGGCGAGCTGCCGGAGCTGCTCGGCGAGGGCGCCGGAGTCACGGTGCCCCCGGGGGACGTCCGCGCTCTCACCGACGCGCTGTGCGCGCTGCGGGGCGAGGAAGCGCGCAACCGCGTCCGCAGCGCCGCGCTCCTGCGGTCCCGGGGTTACGAGGTGGCGGCGATGGCGGGCGCGTACGCCTCGCTGTACCGCCGGGCGCTGTCGGGATCCAGCAGCTCGCGATAATCGCGCGCCACGGTCTCGGCGACCTTCTCCGCCGTGAACGGCTCCACCGTCCGCCTGCCTTCCCGCGCCAGATCGTCCGCGAGCTGGCGGTCGCGCCAGAGGCGGACCAGCGCCCGCGCGAAGTCGCCCGGCTCCTCCGCCAGGATCAGGTCGGTCCCGTCCGTGAAGGGAAGACCTTCGGCGGCGATCCGGCTGGCCACCACCGGCACGCCCGCCGCCCACGCTTCGAGGATCTTGATCCGCGTCCCGGACCCCGCGCGGAGCGGGATGGCGGTGGCGAACGCGCGGTCGAGATAGGGCCGGACCGAGGGCACGCTGCCCTCGATGAGCACGTCGTGGGAGGCGAGCGCTTCGATGTGCGGCGGCGGGTTGCGGCCGACGATCACCAGCCGCGCCCCCGGCAGGAGCGCCCGGCAGCGGGGCCAGATCTCCTTTGCGAGGATCACCGCGGCGTCCGCGTTCGGCCGCCAGTCGAGCGATCCGACGAACACCACGTCATGGCGCTGCGCGACCAGCGGCGGCGAGAGCGGCGGGATGGAGTTCGGCACCACCCGCACCCGTCGCGCTCCCATCTCGCGAAAGGCAGAGGCGTCGCGCACCGAGCAGGTGAAGATCAGATCGACGCTCGTAGCCAGCTCGCGCTCCAGGTCGTGGATCCGAGCCGCCTGCCAGCGCAAGGCCTTCCGCTGCCAGCGCGGCGCCGACTCCGCGAGCCGCTCCATGATCTCGGCTTCCACGTTGTGCGCGTCGAGCACCAGCCGGGCCCGCGGCTGCAGCCGCTTGATCTGCGGCCAGGTCAGTGCGGTGTGCGGGTGATCGAAGTGGATGAAGTCGAAGCGCTCCTGCTCGAGGAGGCGCTTGAGGATCGAGGGGAACCAGCCATAGCGGCAATATCCTGCCGGGCAGCCGAGCACGAATCCCATGCCCTCGGCGAACATCGAGTCCACCCGCGCCATCCGGTCCGCGACGTGCAGCCGGCCCGCGAGCATGCGATCGAACGCCTGGCGATCCTCGCCCGAGCGCGCCCAGGAGAGGACGGTGAGATCGAACGCCTGGTCGAGCGCGCGAACCATGGTCAGAGCGCGCAGCGCGCCTCCG
>DASREU010000051.1:0-10856 GCA_035651935.1 Myxococcales bacterium
CCCGGGGCGGGCGGCGCGTTCGGATCCCGTGCGCCTCGCGCCGCAGCCGACGCGGTGCGGGCCTGGGGCGTGCCCGCGGGACGCGGCTGTGGAGCGGCTTCCTGCCCGGCGGTGCCATCGTCCGCCTTCCAGCGCAGGGCGGCGTTCGCCACCCGGAGCGCATCGTCCTTCCTGGCGGCGGTGATGGTGACGGCCGCGGTCATCCCTTGCCGCAGCTTGCGGTCGGGGTTCGGCGCCTCGATCACCGCCGGGTAGGTGACCACGTTCTGAATGGTGGTGGGAGCCTGCCGGACCTCGCGGATGGTGCCGCTGAAGGTCTCGCCGGCGTACGCGTCGACGGTGAACTTCGCCTCCAGCCCGTCGCGCACCTTTCCGACGTCGGCCTCGTCGATGTTGGCGAGGATCTGCATCTTTGTGAGGTCGTTCGCGATCAGGAACAGGGTGGGCGCCTGGAACGCCGCCGCGACGGTCTGGCCCACGTCGACGCTGCGCGAGACCACGATCCCGTCGATCGGGCTGGTGATCCGGGTGAAGGCAAGGTTCGTCGCGGCCATGTCCCGATCGGCCTTGGCCTGCAGCACGGATGCCTTCGCCACCGACAGCGCCGCGGCGTTCTGGTCCCGGGTGGCCAGCGCGGTGTCGAGGTCGGCCTGCGAGATCAGCCCCTGGTCCTTCAACTCCTTCGAGCGGGTGGCGATCCGCGCCGAGTCGGTGTACGCGGCCTGCGCCTTGTCCACGTTCGCCTTTGCCGAGGCGAGGGTGGCGTCCGCCTTCTCCAGCTGCGCCTGGAAGAGGCGCGGGTCGAGGGTGGCGAGCAGCTGCCCCTTCTTCACGGTGCTGTTGAAGTCGACCAACAGCTTGTCGATGATGCCGGAGACCTGCGAGCCGACGTTGACGGTGATGATGGCGGAGACGTCGCCGGTCGCGTTGACGATCTCGCTGACCGGGCCTCGCGTCACCGCGTCGGTGCGGTACGTCGGGGCCTGCTTGCGGCCGCAGGCGGCGAGGGCGAGCAGGATGGCGATGGAAGCGAACCTTCGCACGACGTTCCTCCGACGCCCCAGACGGTAACGGCCTCCATTGCGGTGCGTCAACGCGACACGCCGGCGCGAAACACCTTCGCAACATCCGGGCTCCCCCTTTTGCGTCTGCGAGCGGACTCGCGCTAGAACGCGCGCCGTGCGCAATTCGCCCCTGGCCGTCCTGCTCTGCGTCGCCGCCGCCGGGCCGGCGCTCTCCCAGGAGAAGCTCACCTTGCAGGAGGCGGTGCGGCGCGCGGTGGCGCGGAATCCGACCTCGCTGATCGCGGAGCAGGAGATCCGCCGCGCGGAGGGGATCCTCAAGGAGGTGCGCGCGCCGGCGCTCCCGTTCCTCAGCGCGAATGCGACGGCCACCCGGAACGATTCGGAGCACGACCTGCTCGGCCGGCCGGTGGCCCCGCTGAGCTCCCGGACGGCGAATCTCACCCTCAGCGTTCCGATCTTCGCGCCGCAGCGGTGGCTCGCCTGGGCGCACGCCAGCGAGCAGGTGGACATCGCCCGCGTCTCGCTGGAGGACGCGCGACGGTTCGTGGGGGTGACCACTGCGCGCACCTACCTGTCGGTGATGGCGCAGCACCGCCTGGTGCAGATCACCATCCAGGCCCGCGACAGCGCCAAGGCGCACCTCGACGATGCGCACGCGCGGTTCGAGGTCGGCAGCGGCAACCGGTTGGACGAGGTTCGCGCCGGCCAGGAACTGGCGACGGACGAGGCGCAGCTGGCGCAGGCGGAGTCGAACCTGGTCCGCGCCCGCGAGGCGCTGGGAGTGCTGGTCGCCGCGGACGGGCCCGTCGAGGTGGAGGAGCAGGTCGACCTGCCGGGTCCGCCCGCGCCCGCGGAGGCCCTGCAGGATGCGGAAGAGGATCGGCCCGACGTGAAGGCGACCCGGCAGCGGGCGGAAGCCGCGCGCCGGGTGCTGCGCGACTCGTGGGCCGATTACATGCCCTTGCTCACCGCCGTGCTCGTGCCCTTCTACAACTCGAACACGCCGGTGATCAGCACCGTGCCGGAGACCGGCTGGCAGGCGCAGCTCGTGCTCACCCTCCCTCTCTTCGACGGCGGCGCGCGCTATGGCCTGCGCCGCGAGCGCAGCGCCCTGTACGAGGAGTCGAAGGCGCAGCTCGAGGGCCTGCTGCGGCAGGCCCGCTCCGACGTGCGCGCCGCCTTCGATGCGGTGCGCAGGGCGGACGAGAGCGTGCGCTCGGCGCGGCAGGCAGCGCGGCTCGCGCACGACGCGCTGGAGATGACGATGCTCGCGTACCGCGAGGGCGCGACGAACGATCTGGAAGTGGTCGACGCCCAGCGGCGCGCCCGCGACGCGGATGTGGCGTCGCTGGTGTCGGAAGACACGGCGCGGCAGGCGCGCATCGACCTGCTGGCGGCGAGCGGTCGATTTCCTTGACGCTGTACGGCGCGGGGAGCGGATGCCGGCCGGCTGTTTGCCGGGGCACCCGGCAGTCCGCATTTTCCGCGCATGCGCGCGCTCAGCTATTTCGGTCCGTACAAGGTCAAGGTGGTGAAGAAGCCCGATCCGAAGATCGAGCATTCCAACGACGTGGTCCTGAAGGTGACCCGCTCGGCGATCTGCGGGTCGGACCTGCACCTGCTCCACGGCCTCGTGCCCGACACGCGCGTGGGATGCACTTTCGGGCACGAGTTCACCGGAACCGTCGAGGAGCTCGGGTCGTCGGTGCGGAACCTGCGCCGCGGCGATCGGGTGGTGGTGCCCTTCAACATCTCTTGCGGCACCTGCTTCTACTGCGCGCGGGGGCTCCCGGCGAACTGCGAGAACACGAACCCGAACAGCGACGTCGCCAGCGGCGTCTACGGGTACTCGCACACCACCGGCGGGTACGACGGCGGCCAGGCCGAGTACGTGCGCGTGCCCTTCGCCGACGTCGGCCCGATGAAGATCCCCGACGACATGGAGGAGGAGGAGGTCCTCTTCCTCAGCGACATCCTTCCCACCGGGTACCAGGCGGCTGAGATGGGAGAGATCAAGGGGGGCGAGACGGTGGTGGTCCTCGGCTGCGGCCCGGTGGGGCTCTTCGCGATGAAGTCCGCGTGGCTGCTCGGGGCAGGGCGGATCATCGCGGTCGATCACGTCGACTATCGGCTGGAGTTCGCGCGCCGGTACGCCGGGGTGGAGACGGTGAACTTCAAGAAGGTGCCGGAGATCGTCAGCTGGTTGAAGGACCAGTTCGAAGGGCGCGGACCGGACGTGGTGATCGAAGCGGTGGGGATGGAGGCCGAAGGGAGCAAGCTCCAGCGGCTTCTGGGGATGTCGTTCATGCAGGCCGGGGTGCCGGTGGCGATCAACTGGGCGATCCAGACGGTGCGCAAGGGCGGGAACGTCTCGATCATCGGCGTCTACGGGCCGCCCTGGAACCTGGTGGACATCGGCACGGCCATGAACAAGGGGCTCACGCTGCGGATGAACCAGTGCAACACCCGCCGGTACATGCCGCACCTGCTCAAGCACATCCGCGAGGGGCGCATCGACGCGAAGGGGATCATCACCCACCGGTTCCCGCTCGAGGCGGCCCCCAAGGCGTACGACATTTTCCAGGACAAGAAGGATGGCTGCGTGAAGTGCGTTCTCACGCCGGCCGCCTGACCAAGGAGGAGCTCATGACGGAAAAGCACCGCCAGACGCAGGAGCATCTCGACCGGCCGGTGGTCGGCGCGGACCTCGCGTCGCGCGAGCGCCCCGGCGTGCCGATGGAGCACGAGGCGCGCCCGATCACTGCCACCGCGCCCGATCACTTCGAGCACATGCGGCCGCGCCGCGGGCTGACCCACCGGACCGAGACGGGGGCGATGACCCCGGTGTTCGGGACGGTGCAGCCTCTGCACGGGATCTCCGGGCTCCTGCGGCGGATCGCGTACTCGACCCACGAGACGCGCGCGCGGCACTGGATGCTGCTGCTCTTCGCGGACCGGGTGGACGTGCTCGAGCACCGGGTCGCGAAGCTGGTGAAGATCGCCGCGCTGGTGCCGGCCGGCGCCGCCGCGCTGGTGCTGGCGCTGAAGTTCTTCAAGGACTGAGCAGCGGCGTTTGACGGGAGGGATGGCTCCGGCTAGTATGCTCGATATGAGCATACTCGATCCGAGCACACCTCCCCTGAAGCCCGCCGAGCTGTTCGTCCTCGCGGCTTTGCGCGCCGCCCCGCTGCACGGTTACGGGCTGGTGCAGGAAGTGACGGCGCGCTCGCAGGGGCGCATCCGGATCCGGCCCGGCAACCTCTACCGGGTGCTGGACCGTCTGCTCGAGCGCGGGTTGATCGAGGTCCACCAGGGCGCCTCGAGCGAAGACGAGCGCCGGACGTACTACCGGATCACCTCGCTGGGCCGGCGCGTGGCGCAAGCGGAAGCGAAGCTGCTGGCGGGCGTGATCGGCGAGCTGCTCGCCACCTGAGGTCCCATGCTCCGACTCTTCCTGCGCGCATACCCGAAGCGGTTCCGCGATCGGCACGGCGAAGATCTCCTGCGCCTGTGCCACGACGTCTACGGCGAAGGCTTCTCCTTGCGGGCGGCGGCGGACCTGCTCTGGAACGGGCTCCGCGAGAGGACGGGAGCCGCGCCGCGCGACTTCGCGGAGTGGCTCGAGCGGCCGGCGCGGGAAGGGCGCGGGGAGCGTTTCCTCGCCACCGTCTTCGGCGACATCCGCCAGGGTGTGCGCGCGCTGCTCGCCAGCCGCGGCTTCAGCTTCGCGATCCTGTTCACGCTGGCGCTCGGGATCGGCGCGAACACCGCCATCTTCAGCGTCATCGACGCCGTCCTCCTCCGCCCGCTCCCCTACGCGAACGGAGATCGCCTGGTCCACGTGCTTCAACCGGTCCAGGGCGGCGCGATCGACAACGCCGGCTTCTCGCCGCTCGAGGTGAAGGACTACCGCGAGCAGTCCAGGACGCTCGACGCGCTCGTCGAATACCACCAGATGCAATTCACCCTCCTCGGCGGCGCGGAAGCGCAGCGGGTCTCGACCGCGGTGGTCTCCGCGAACTTCTTCGACGCGTTCGGAGTCCGCCCGCTCCTGGGGCGCACGTTCCTCCCGCAGGACGACGTCCAGGGCGCGGCGCCGGTGCTCGTCCTCAGCTACGAATACTGGCAGCGCGCCTATCGCGCCGACCCGAGCGTGGTGGGAAAGACCTTCACGCTCAACGACAGGGTCCACGAGGTGGTCGGCGTGCTCGCCCCCATCCCCCAGTATCCCGGGGTGAACGACGTCTTCATGCCGACCGTCGCCTGTCCCTTCCGCAACGGCGCCCGCTGGGCGCAGACGCGCAACGCCCGCGGCCTGAGCGTGTTCGGGCGGCTGCGGCCGGGCGCGACGCTGGCCTCGGCGCAGAAGGATCTGGCGCAGATCGCCGCGACGCTCCACGCGGCGTATCCCGACGCGTATCCGAACGGCGACGGCTACGGCATCACCGCCGCGGCGCTGCGGGACGAGCTGACGCGCAGCGCGCGGCCCACCTTGATCGTCCTGCTCGCCACCACCTTGTTCCTGCTGGTGATCGTCTGCGCCAACGTGGCGAATCTCACCCTCGCCCGGCTGGTCCGGCGGGAGCGGGAGATGGCGGTGCGCGCCGCGCTCGGCGCCACCCGCCTGCGGCTCCTGCGACTCCTCCTCACCGAGAACCTGATCCTCGCGCTGATCGGGGGAGCCCTCGGCGTCCTCCTCGCCGCCTGGGGCCTCGACGCGCTCGCGGCCTTCGCGGCGCGCTTCACCACCCGCGCCTCGGAGATCCGCCTGGATCTGCGCGTGCTGCTCTTCGCCTCCGGACTCTCGCTCCTCACCGGCGTCCTGCTCGGGTGCCTTCCCGCGCTTCCGGCGCGGGCGAATCTGGCGGCGGGCCTCAAGGAGGGCGCCGGGGCCACCGCGCACCGCACCCGGCTCCGCGCGAGGAGCGCGCTGATCGTGGCCCAGGTGGCGATCTCCTTCTCGCTCTTGATCGGCGCGGGGTTGATGCTGCGCAGCCTGCTCAACCTCCAGTCGGTGGACGCCGGGTTCGACGTCGAGAACGTGCTCACCGCGCGCGTCGACCTGAACTGGACGCGGTACGAGACGAACGAGCAGATCCTGCCCTTCGGCGAGCGGCTCCTTTCCCGCCTGCGCGCGCAGCCGGGCGTCGTCTCCGCCGCGCTCACCGGCTCGGTCCCCCTGAACGACACCAGCCCGAACGGCGTCGAGTTCCGCATCGAGGGGGCGCCCGTCACCGACGGACCGCGCCTGCACGCCAATCTGGAGACCGCCACCCCCGAGTACTTCCAGACCATGGGCATCCCGCTGCTCGCCGGCCGCTCCTTCACGGAGATGGATCGCGCGCCGGGGCCCCCGGTCGCCGTCGTCAACCGCTCCTTCGCCGCCCATTTCTTCCCCGGCAGCGATGCCGTGGGAAAGCGCGTCACCCTCGATGCCGGCGAGCATTGGATGCAGATCGTCGGCGTCGTCGCGGACGTCAAGCAGCACGGCCTCGAGCGCGAGCCGGGCAACGAGATCTACGCGCCGTACGCCTTCCTGCCCTTCCGCGACGTCCGGGTCCTGTTGCGCAGCCGCGGAAACCCGAAGGAAGTGGAGCGGGCGCTCAAGGCCGCGGTGAAGGAGCTCGATCCGCAGCAGCCGGTGACGGAGGTGCGCACTCTCGCCCAGGTGCGCGCCGACAATCTCGCCTCGCCCCGGCTGACGGCGCTCCTGCTCGGCGCCTTCGCCCTGCTGGCGATCCTGATCACCGCGGCCGGCATCGCCGGCGTGATCGCGTACTCGGTGAGTCAGCGGACGCAGGAGATCGGGATCCGCCTCGCGCTCGGCGCGGAGCCCTCGGCGGTGCTGGCGATGGTGGTGCGGCAGGGAATGGCGCTGGTGGGACTCGGGCTCGCCCTCGGCATCCTCGGCGGGTTCGCGATCTCGCGGGTGATGTCCGGCCTGGTCTTCGGCATCGCGGCCCAGGATCCGGCGACGTTCATCCTCGGGGCCGCGCTCCTCGCCGCCGTCGGCGCGCTCGCCTGCCTCCTGCCGGCACGGAGGGCGGCGGAAGTGGACCCGATGATCGCGCTGCGGAGCGCATGAGGAGAAGCCGATGATTCCAGGACTGCTCGCGGCGGCGTTGCTGGCGCCGGCCCATGGATCGATTCCCGTCGCGTTCGTGATCAGCGAAGGCGCCACCATGATCGACTTCGCCGGACCGTGGGAGGTCTTCCAGGACGTCCACATCGAGAGCCGCGGCGCCGACATGGACGAGCACATGCCCTTCAGGCTCTACACGGTCTCCGACTCGCGGGCGCCGATCCGGACGAGCGGCGGGATGCAGGTGGTTCCCGACTACACCTTCGAGGACGCGCCTCCCCCGGCCATCGTGGTGGTGGGCGCGCAGGGCGGACGATCGAAGCAGATGCTGGACTTCTTGCGGCGCGCGGCGGCGCACAGCCAGATCCTCATGTCCGTGTGCACCGGCGCGTACAAGCTGGCGATGGCCGGGCTCCTCGACGGGAAGAAGGCGACGACGCACCACGACTTCCACGACGACTTCGAGAAGCGGTTCCCCAAGGTGTCATTGCAGCGCGGCGTCCGCTACGTCCGGAGCGACCCGGTGATCTTCACCGCAGGCGGGCTCACCTCCGGCATCGATCTCGCCCTGCACGTCGTCGAGCTCTACTTCGGCCGCGAGGCGGCGGAGCGGACCGCGCACTTGATGGAATATGGCCGGGCAGGCGCGCCGTCAGCGGCGCGCGAGTAGCTCCAGCACCGCCGCGCGCCGCGGCAGCGAGGCCTGGGCCCCGAGGACGGTGGTGGCGAGCGCCGCGGCGGCGCTGGCGAACGGCCCCGCTTCCGCAAGCGGCTTTCCCTCCGCGAGGCAGACGGCGAAGGCGCTGGCGAAGGCATCGCCCGCCCCGGTCGCGTCGACGCGCTTCACCTCGAAGCGCGGCAGCCACAGCTCGGATTCGCGCGACAGCAGCACGTCGCCGTGCTCTCCCGCCTGCACCGCCACGCATTTCGCGCCGCGCCGAAAGAGGTTCAAGGCCGCTTCGCGCGCGCTGCCGCGGTCGCAGACCGCGATCCCCGTGAGCGCCCGCGCCTCGCTGGTGTTTGGCCGGATCAGATCGAGCTGCGCGATCAGCGCGTCGGGCACCGGGGCGGGCGGGCCGGGATCGAGGATCGCCAGGGCTCCTTTGCCCCGCCCGAGACGGATCGCCTCCGCCACCGCTTCGAGCGGAACGCCGAGCTGGCAGAGGACCACCTTGGCGGAGCACAGCGCCTCCGCCGCGTCGCGGACGCAACCCGCGGTCAGCCGCGCGTTGGCGCCGGCGGCGGAGAGGATCTGCTTCTCGCCGGAAGCGCCCACCTGGCAAAGGCCGACGCCGGTCGGCTCCACCGGGTCGCGGGTGACGAAGCGCGTCTCGACGCCAGCATCGTGGAGCGCCGCGATCACGGTGTCGCCGCGCGCGTCGCGTCCTACGCGCGCGACCAGCGCAACCTTGGCGCCGAGGCGCGCGGCGCCGACCGCCTGATTCGCGCCTTTGCCGCCGGCTGCTTCGTGGAAGGCGTCGCCGGTGACGGACTGCCCCGGCCCGGGCAGCCGCGGCCCGCGGACCAGGTAGTCGATGTTCGCCTTCCCCACCACGACGACGTCGTACACGGCCTCAGTGTAACGCCAGCCGGCCCTGCCGAGCGGCGAGAGCGGGCGGAAAGAGCGCAACTGCACCTCCGGCGGAAGGCAGGGCAGCGCTAAGCGCTACAGCGCGCTGGGAAACGTTTCCGGCGGCTCCGCGCTCGCGAAGTCGCTGCGCTCCAGCGGCTCCACGGCGCGCGTGCGATCGACGTGCACCACCGCGTCGAACTGCGCGGCGACACGCGCCTGGAAGTAATGCGACTGCCGCTCGCTCCGCGGCCGGTACACGACGCCGATGGCTCGCTCGAGCAGCGGCTCGCGAAGCTCTCCCAGCGCCTCTCCGGCGCCGCGGAAGGGAAGGAGGAAGCGGGGCAGGGCGACTTCGTGGAACAGCTCTTCCACGCTGCCGGGGAGGCCGGGCCGCACGGTCATCCGCTCCGGCGGACCGCCCCACTCGTCGGCGGCGGTGACCGTCCCCTCGAAGGTGGTGAATCCCACCAGCACGGTCCGGGGCCCGTGCCGCTCGCGGAGAAGCTGGCCGACGTTCAGCTCGCCTTCCTCGCCCATGTCCGTCGCCCGCGCGTCCCCGAGGTGCGAGTTGTGCGCCCACACCACCAGGCGCGCATAGCCGTCCCGCCGCGACAGCCAGTCCGCGATCGCCTCGATGGTTTCGTGCATGTGGCGGTCGCGCAGGTTCCAGGTGGAGATGCGCGACCCGAACATCGCCCGGTAGTACACCTCGGCGTTGCATGCGAGCCGCGCATTCTGCTCGGCGGAGAAGAGGTCGGGATCGCGCGCGCCCGCCGCGCGCCGCTGGATCTCGACCAGCTGCTGCACGGCCTCCTCCTCGCAGGGGTCCATGCTCCCGAAGCGCGTGGCCCGCCCGTACGCCTCGCCACCGCCGTCCGACCGGCCCGGCATCTCGAAGCACCCGTACCGCTCGCGCGCCCGGGCGGCCGCCTCCGGGTCGCGGCGCGCGAGGTACTTCACCACCGCGTCCATCGACGCGTACAGGCTGTACAGGTCCATGCCGTGGAACACGGCCGGCGCGCGGCGGCTCACCGCGTTCTGCTCCCGGAGCCAGGAGAGGAACTCGACCACGACGGTGTTGCGCCACATCCAGACGGGAAAGCGCCGGAACCCGCCCAGGGCCTGCTCCGCGCTGCCGTCGCCGGGGAAGCCCTGCGCCCAGCGGTTCGCCCGCTCGGCGTCCGGCCAGTCGGCCTCCACAACCACGCCGTTGAAGCCCTGCTCCGCGATCAGCCGCTGCGTGATCCGCGCCCGCTCCCGGTAGAGCTCATGGCTGCCATGGGTCGCCTCTCCGAGGAGCACGAAGCGCGCGCCCTGGGCCATCTCCAGCAAGGGATCGTAGTCGCGCCGCGACCCGCCGACGAGGAACGCGGCCTCGCGGATCGAGTCGATGAGGTGCACCCGCGCCACCGGGCGCAAGCTGCTCACTGCAAGCGGATCAAGCCTGCCCGGCCGCCTGCCGGCCGCGCCCGAGCGAGGCGATGAGCGCATTGAGCTCGTCGGGATCGACGGGCTTGACGAGGTGCGCGTCGAATCCCGCCGCCAGGGAGCGGTCGCGGTCTTCCGGCCGCCCGTATCCGGTGAGCGCGACCAGGAGGATCTGCTTCCCGGCATCCGTCGCGCGCAGGCGCCGCGCCACCTCGTATCCGTCGATCCCGGGCAATCCGATGTCCACCAGCGCCACGTCGGGGCGGATGGCGAGGGCGAGCTGGACTCCCCGCAGCCCGTCGGCCGCGAGCTCGACGCGGTGGCCGAGGAGCTGGAGCAGATCCCGGAGCGTCTCTCCGATGTCCGGATTGTCTTCGATGAGCAGCAACCGCTTGCGCCCAGCCGGCCCGGGGGGCTTTTGCGGCTCGACGGCGCGGACACTCTCCGCGAGCAGCGGCAGCCGCACCTCGAACTCCGATCCGCGCGCGAGACCCTCGCTTCGCGCCTGCACCGAGCCGCCGTGCATCTCCAGAAGCCGCTTCACCAGCGTGAGACCGACGCCGAGCCCGCTGGCGGGCCCCGTTCCGGAGTGGCTCACCTGCGCGAACAGCTCGAAGATGCTGTCGAGCTTTTCGGGCTCGATCCCGATCCCCGTGTCGCGGACGAGGAGCAGCGCCTGCTCGCCGTCGCGCCGCAGGGTGACGGAGATGTGCCCGCCCGCTTCGGTGTACTTCGCCGCGTTGTTGAT
>DASREU010000052.1:0-4383 GCA_035651935.1 Myxococcales bacterium
GTGCCCCGTCGCGCGCAGCACGGCGTCGTTGCAGAACTCGATGTTTCCCTGGCCGTCGAGGAGCAGGGCGAAGAACCGGGTCCGCTCGAGCACCGAACGGAGCTTGCGATCCGCCTCCCGCTCCCGCTCGTCGGCGCGGACGCGCGCGGTGACGTCGAGCACCGCGCCGCTGATCATCCGCTCCCCGTCCATCAGCACCGCGCGCTGGTGGACCTCGAGGTAGACCAGCTCTCCGTCTCCCCGGACCACCCGCAACACGTAGGAGTCGCCGCCGTGGCGGTTCGCGCGCACCAGCGGCAGATCCGGTGGATAGACGAATTCGAGGAACGATCCGCCCGTCATCTTCTCCGGGGTGGACCCGACCAGCGCGGCGGCGCGCGCGTTCAGCCAGACGATCCGGTCGCCCGAGAGCACGTACAGGCCCGCGAGGCAGTGATCGAGCAGGACTGGAAGTTGATCGGGAAGCATCGCGGTCCTGCAACGATACAGCGACACTGGCAGGGGGCTGCAAAGCGACTTCCGCACACCGCCGGGGCTGCTAGGCTCACGCCGTGCGCGCCTTCTTCTGCGACACGTACGAGATGCCACTTCCGCCCGGGCACCGGTTCCCCATGCCGAAGTACCGGCTGCTCCGCGCGCGCCTGATCGCCGAGGGGATTCTCGCCGCGCACGAGCTGGTGGAATCGGAGCCGATCGACCGCGCTTCGCTGCTGCTCGCGCATACCCCGGAGTACCTGGACGCGATCTTCTCCGGCACGCTGCCGGAGGCCGGGCAGCGCCGGCTCGGCTTCCGCTGGAGCGAGGCGCTCCTGGCGCGCTCGCGCGCGAGCGTGTTCGGGACGGTGGCCGCCGCGCGGGAGGCCCTGGCCGACGCCGTTTCCGGCAACCTCGGCGGCGGGACGCATCACGCGCACGCGGACCACGGCGCCGGGTTCTGCGTGTTCAACGACATCGCGGTGGCGGCGCGCACGCTGCAGCGCGAGGGGGCGATCGAGCGCGCGCTGGTGGTGGACCTCGACGTGCACCAGGGCGACGGCACCGCCGCCATCTTCGCCGGCGACGACAGCGTGTTCACCTTCTCCATGCACGGCGCGAAGAACTTCCCTTTCCACAAGCAGCGTTCCTCGCTCGACGTCGAGCTGCCCGACGGCTGCGGCGACGCCGAGTACCTCGCGGCGCTCGCGGAGCACCTGCCCCGGGCGCTCAATCGTTCCCGGCCCGACATCCTCTTCTTCCAGGCCGGAGTCGACCCGCTCGCGAGCGATACGCTGGGACGCCTCGACCTGACGCTCGCCGGCCTCCGGCAGCGCGACCGCGCGGTCGCGCTCGCCGCCCGCGAGAACGGCATCCCGCTGGTGCTGACGCTCGGCGGCGGCTATGCGGAGCCGATCGCGCTGTCGGTGGAAGCGCACGCGGGGACCTGGAGCGAGGTGCGCGCGGTGTACGGGGTGTAGCCCCGGCTCATCGGTCGCGCGGGAGCGCCGCGTGCGGCCGCACCTTGGACTTGTGCATCTTCGTCCGCTGGTGACGCGCTCCCTGCCGATACTCCTGGACGCGCCACTGGACGCCGGCGGCGGCGATCAGCAACGTCCCGGCGGCGAGCAGGGTGACGAAGCCCAGCGGCAGGTGCCAGCCACAGTTCGGCGGATCCTTCTCGAGCAGCAGGGGCGGCTCGCGCTGCGGCGCCAGCGCCAGCTCGCGCATGTCGTGGGCGACTGTGCTCGTCACACTCTGGATGAGCGGTTCCATCGCACCCCTTGGACGCAACCGGCCGGCCAGAGATTCGATGGCGCAGTTCTGGATAGTTGCGGCTTCCGGAGCACGGCGCCGCGCAAGGATTGCGGGCTCGCGCGCGGTCTCTACCCTGCGGGACCCGCGCCGCCTTTGCGCTCGTCGCGGAAGAACCAGTCCTTGACGGCCTGCTTCGTCGTGGACCGCGCCATGTCCGCGATCGACGAGGTGAGGGGGATTCCCTTCGGACAGGCATCCACGCAGTTCGCCGCCTTGCCGCAATCGGTGACGCCGCCCGGCTCCATCAGCCCGTGCAGACGCTCGCTGGCGGTCATCGCGCCCGTCGGATGCGTGTTGAACAGGCGAACCTGGGAGATGGCCGCCGCGCCGACGAAGGCGGTGGACGGCGACACCTGGGGGCAGACCTCGAGGCAGCAGCCGCAGGTCATGCAGGTGGAGAGCACGTACCGGATCTCCTGCTCCTCGCTGGCCTGCTTCGGGCCGGGGCCCAGGTCGTAGGTGCCGTCGATGGGGACCCAGGCCTTCACCCGCTTGAGCGCATCGAACATCCGCTGCCGGTCGACCGCGAGGTCGCGGACCAGCGGGAACTTCTTCATCGGCGACAGCGTGATCGGCTGGGTGAGGTGGTCGATCAGCGCGGAGCACGCCTGGCGGACCTTGCCGTTGATCACCATCGTGCAGGAGCCGCAGACCTCCTCCAGGCAGGCGGCGTCCCACGCCGGCGGCGTGGTCTTCTTGCCGTCGGCCGTCACCGGGTTGCGCTGGATCTGCATCAGCACCGAGATCACGTTCGCATTGGGCCGGTGCTCGACGTGGAACTCCTCCCAGCGCGAGGGCTGGCCCGGCCCGTCGCTGCGTTCGACCCTCACGATCACCTTGTCGGGCATGACGTCCTAATCGTAGTGCCGGGGTTCCGGCGCGAGAATGGGATTTTTCAGGCTCTGGAGGTCCTCGAAGTCGACCCGGGGACCTTCCGGCGTCCAGCGGCCCATGCTGTTCTTCAGCCACCTGGCGTTGCGCGCGTTCCAGGCCGCCATGAACACGGGGTCGTCGCCGGGCTTCGCGGTGGTGGGCTTGGGGAGCACGAACTCGGGCTTGTAATGGCTGCCGCGGCTCTCGTCGCGGAGCCGCGAGGCCTTGAGGATCAGGTGCGCGATCTCCAGCATGTTCCAGAGCTGGTTCACGTACGCCGCGCTCTGGTTCACGGTCCGGCCGGTGTCGAGGACGTTGCACCGCTTCCAGCGTTCCTTGTAGCCCTGGATCTCGACGAGGGCCGCGTCGAGCTGCGCGTTCACCTTCACCACCGTCGCGGCCTTGACCATCGTCTCGCCCATCTGCTGGCCGATGACGTAGGGATTCTCCGGCCCGTCCATCTTGTAGATCGCGCCGAACCGCTCGTCCCAGATCTTCTTCGCCCCGGCGAGGAGCGAGGAAGGCACGTCGCCCTTCGTCTTCATGTTGTTCCGCGCATAGCTGATCATCGCGGGGCCGGTGATCATCCCCGCGTAGATGCAGGAGAGCAGCGAGTTCGCCCCCAGGCGGTTCGCGCCGTGGTACGCGTAATCGCACTCCCCCGCCGCGTAGAGGCCGGAGATGTTCGTCATCTGCTGGCGCGGGCTGCCGGGGACGAGGTTGTTCTTCGCGTCCGCTTCGTAGTCGCACCACAGGCCGCCCATCGAGTAGTGCACCGCGGGGAAGATCTTCATCGGCTCGTGCCGGGGATCGACGCCCTGGAACTTCTCGTAGATCTCCATGATGCCGCCGAGCTTGCGGTCGAGGGTGGCGGCAGGGATGTGCGAGACGTCGAGGTAGACGGCGTCCTGTCCTTCCACGCCCATCCCCAGGTCCTTCACCACCGCGAAGATCTCGCGCGAGCCGACGTCGCGGGGCACCAGGTTGCCGTACCGGGGGTATTTCTCCTCGAGGAAGTACCAGCGCTCGTTCTCGGGGATGTCCTTGCCGCGCCGCTTGTCGCCCTTCTTCTTCGGCACCCAGATGCGGCCGCCTTCGCCGCGCGCCGATTCGGACATCAGCCGGTGCTTGTCCTCGCCGGGGATGGCGGTGGGGTGCACCTGCACGAACTCCGCATTCGCGTAGACGGCGCCGTCCATGTACGAGCGGCCGTTGGCGCTCCCGGTGTTGATGGTGCTGTTCGTGCTTCGCCCGTAGACGATGCCCGGGCCGCCGGTGGCCAGACAGACGGCGTCGGCCGGAAAGGCCTCGATGGCCATGGTGCGCAGGTCCAGCGCCGTGATGCCGCGGCAGGCGCCCTGCTCGTCCTTGATGAAGGAGAGGTACTCCCAGTACTCGTACTTGCGGACCAGGCCTTCGGTCTCGTAGCGGCGCACCTGCTCGTCGAGAGCGTAGAGGAGCTGCTGGCCGGTGGACGCTCCGGCAAACGCGGTCCGGTTGTACAGGGTGCCGCCGAAGCGGCGGAAGTCGAGCTGCCCTTCCGAGGTCCGGTTGAACGGCACGCCCATCCGGTCGAGCAGATAG
This sequence comes from Myxococcales bacterium, assembly GCA_035651935.1. GTDB lineage: Bacteria > Myxococcota > Myxococcia > Myxococcales > 40CM-4-68-19 > 40CM-4-68-19. The sequence continues at coordinate 4,249 of DASREU010000052.1, forward strand.
ATGATGTGGGGCGCGGCGAAGCACATGCCCTTGACCGGCGGCTGCTCGGCGAGGAAGTCGCCGCCCTTGAGGGTGTCCTTGACGTGGATGTCCGGGTGATCGCCCTCGCCCTTCGTGTTCACCGCGCCGTTGATG
>DASREU010000053.1:0-39007 GCA_035651935.1 Myxococcales bacterium
ACCCCGAGCTTCTTCGCGGCCTGTCCGGCGAGCTCCTCACCTCGGCGCAGACGGTCGCCGTCCGCGACTGGGTGAACGAGATGGCCGGCTCGCTGCGGATGCTCGCCCACGGGCAGCTCTATCCGGGCCCGGCGGGGTACGTGGATCCGGTCTACCAGCAGGACTACCAGGCCTGGCAGATCGAGAACCTGAAGCCCGATTCCTGGAAGGGCTACACCTCCGCGAACAACGCCAAGCTCGACAGCAACCCCGACTCGTTGATGGCGCGCTGGCGGCTCGACGACCAGAACGTCGCCTACCCGATGTACCAGCTGATCATGTCGCCGAAGTACGCCGACCTGCGCCGCAGGCACCCCGGCATGCGCAACATCTGCATCCACAAGGGGCTCTCGACGAACGCCGACGTCACTGCCGACGCGAGCATTCCGCTCGGTCGCCCGGTCGACATCCCCATCGCGGCGCGGGACTGGAAGGACCTCAACTTCCTCATCTACCACTCCTGCATCCGTCCGGGCTTCTGGATGCTGAATGCCCTCACCGACGTGAAGTCGGGCAGGCTCCGGGACGGCGTTCCGGACATCATCTGGACCACGCAGTTCCTCCAGGAGTCCGCCGGGCTGCCGAACGTCTACTCCGAGCTGGGAACCACCTTCGCCTCGTCCGTCATCACCTTCCCGAGCGTGTGCGCGCACATCCTCGGGCAAGGTTTGAAGTACTTCGGCGAGGACCGGATCGTCTTCGGGTCCGACTCGGTCTGGTATGGCGCTCCCCAGTGGCAGATCGAGGCGCTCTGGCGGTTCCAGATCCCGGAGACGTTCCCGGCGAGCGGCGGCGGAGGCACGCGAAAGCAGTTCGGGTATCCGCAGCTCACAGAGACGGCGAAGCGGAAGATCCTCGGGCTGAACAACGCGCGGCTCTACGGCATCCGGAACGTGGATGGCCGCCTGACCAACGCGCCCGACGACTGCGACGATCGCGACCACCGCGGCGGCGACGACGGCCGCGACGGCTACCATCCGGTGCCGACGAACTTCGAGGCGCTGATTCCCGTGTCCTTGAAGAAGGCGATGGAGTACCCGCAGTTCACCCTGAACGACCGCTTCTCGAAGATGCGGAAGGAGTTCCTGGCGAGCGGGGAGCTGCCGACGAATACGCGCTACGGCTGGGTGCGCAGCCGCACCTAGCGCGATCGCGGAAGGGGACGACGTGAGGGGGGCGCCGGGGTTTTCCGGCGCCCCTCAGCGTTTCCAGGTCCCGTCCGTCTGCGCCCGATAGAGCTTCCCGTCCGCCGCGGTGGCGAAGACGTCGAGGCGGAACCTTCCCCAGGCGCAGGCGATCGGCCCGGCGGTGAAAGGAACCAGCCCGACGCCGTCGGCCGCCGGCGGCCTTCCGATCGACTGTAGCGCGCTCCACACGGTGCCGTCCCAGAACGAATGCAGCAGATCGCCGCGCGGCCCGCGCACGAACACATCCGCGCGCGTGCTCCCCCCGCCGCACGCCGCCGGCGGTCCCGAGGGCGGGTGGATGAACTGGAGCGCGGGGTCGAGCGGATCGAAGGCCGCCGTCTGCAGGGGCGCGAAGGGCCCCCAGGCGGCGCCGTCCCAGAGCTTCACCAGCAGATCGCCCGACATCGATCTCGCCACCACGCCCATTCCGCGGAGCCCGGCATCGAATGCCGAGATGGCGCCGAAGACGGGCCATTCGCGGCCGTGGCTGGAGGGGATTCCGCCGAGCGACGTGCACTCGGCGAATCCGTCGGCGTCGTAGCGGGTGTGCAGCAGGTTTCCCTCGCCCGAGACCGCGAACACGTCCAGGCGGCCGCGCTCGCGGCAGCAGGCGACGGGCGCGCCGGCGAGGCCCATCGGGAGGATGTCGCCCTGATCCTCGACGACGGGGACGCCGATCGACTCGAACCCGGACCATTCGCCGGCGCGCAGCCGCCCGTGGACCAGATCGCCCTCCGCGCCGCGGGCCAGGAGGTGGAGGTCGCCGTCGCGGGCGCTGCAGACGGTGATCGGCCATTCCACCGGGATCCTCGCGCTCGATCCCGGGACGCGGGCGATCGGCACGCCCAGCGAGCGCGCCGGCCCTAGGCCTTGCGCGTCGCCTTCGCGGTACATCAACTCTCCTTCGGCGCTGCGCGTCAGCAGCGCCACTCCTCTCTCCGCCACCGGCGCCGCCGCCGGGCAGAAGACGTCCTCGGCCACGATCGACCATCTCGAGCCCGTCATGCATCCTCTCGCCCGGCGAGGCGCCGGGCCTTGGCGTTCGCGGCATCGAGCGCGGTGGTCGCCTGCGCGAGCAGCCGCTCGACGTCCTGCGCGCGCTCGAACTCGGCGACGCCGTAGGTGAGGGTCGCGCCCGCGACCTGTTTCGCCGCCCGCTGCAGGGCGGAGCGGAAGCGCTCGGCGAGGGCTGCGGCCTGGGGCCCGCGGGCGTGCGGCAGGATGGCGAGCAGACGGCGCGCGGCGAAGCGGACCACCAGATCGTAGCCGCGCAGCGCATCGCGCAGCAGCCAGGAAACCTGGCGGAACGCGCGCTCCGCCGCTTCCGCGGCAGGGACCTGCACCTCGAACAGCGCCACGCTCAATGGCTCCCCGCCGCGGAGGGCGGCCGCGATCTCGCGCGCCAGCGCTTCCTCGCCGCCGCGGCGGTTCGCGAGCCCGGTGAGGGCGTCGATCCGGATCCGGTCGTCGTGCTCCTCGATCTGCTCTCCCTCGCGGGTCACGTCGACGATCTCGTCGAGCGTGCCGTCGGCGCCGTCCACGCGCACGGGTCGCGTCTGCCAGCGCAGGATGCGCCTCGTCCCGGTCCGGGCGAGAACGACGGTGAACCGGCGCGGCTCGGGACCTTGCGCCCGGGAGACGGAGTCGATCGCGTCTTCGGGAGCGCCGGTCGACGAGACCACCGCTGCGCGCGACATCCCGACCACTTTCCGGCGCTCGAGGCCGAGGAGAGCGGCGAGGGCCGCGTTGGCGAAGGTCACCGTGCCGCGCGCGTCGCTGACCATCATCCCGACGCTCAGCGCTTCGTTCAGCACGCTGGCGGTCCCGGTCGCCGACCAGCCCGGCGCGGCGCGGTGCCCGTCGCGGGGGGCCTCCGGCACCAGGGTGCCCGGAGCCGGCAACTCGGAGACGAGGCGATGGGCCCAGAACGTCAGCGGATCGAGGATCGAGCGCGGGATCGCTCCCCGGCTGGAAGCGGCGAGCGCGATGGTTCCGATCGAGCGTCCCCCCGGTCCGGGCAGCGGCGCGCCGGCGGCGCACCCGATCGTTCCCCCGGTGACCAGCGGGTTCCCGGCGAGAAAGACGTGGCTCGCCGCATCCTCCACGTGGAGCGGCGTCTCTCCGAACGCGTCGCGCAGCGCCGTCCAATCGCCGCCGCTGCTCCGCAGACTCCGGCCCCCGACGGGCCTCGGGTGTGCGGCGAAGCGCACGCGGCCCGCACGCTCCAGCCAGATCAGCGCCATCGGCGCCTCGAAGACCTGCGCGGTATCGGCGACGAGCCGCTGCAGATCGTCGGCGGTGTCGGCCCTGGGCACGCGCAACCGCGCGAGGCGCTCGACCAGCGGGTGCTCCGCGAGCCGCTCGGCGAGATCGAGCGCATCGGCCTGAACCGCGGGATCGAGCTCCGGCGCCGGGAGGTGCCGGGGCAGGACTTCCGCCGTGCGGCCGCCCGGCTCAGCCGGCTCCCAGTCCGCGAACGGCGGCGCGGAGGTCCCGGCGCTCGCTCCCACCGGCCCGGCGGCTGCGGAGAGCGCAGCGCGCAGGGCGCGTTCCAGGGCCGACCGCGGCTGCCAGCGCCGGAGCACGGCCGCGACGTTGAGCGACGCCTTCTCCTTCGAGACCAGCCGGTAGCTCTCGCGCGAGTCCGCGACGATCACCGCCGGCGGCTGGGCCCCTTCGAGCATGTCGCGGATGCCGCGCAGGAGATCGAGGCCGGAGGCTTGCGGAACGACGTGGTCGAGCAGCACCAGGGCCGGCGCGCCGGCCTTCGCCACCTGCGAGAGCGCCTCGTCGGCGGTGGAGACGACCGCCGCCCCCAGGCCCGCGCTCGCGACCATGCGCGCGTACCGCGCGGCCCGGCCGGCGTCTTCCTCGACGATCAGCGCGTACCGGGGCACGGCGCCAGTGTAGCCCGAGCCCCGGCCAGCGCGGGCGCTGGCGAAGCGGCCGCGCCCCGGCGGGCGCACGGCGCAACGCGGCGGAGGCGGCGCGAAACCCACAGGCTTCTTCGTACCCCTCCCCATGTTGTAGAAGTTCACCCGATGCGAAATTCATCGGCAGGCAGGGGGCTGGTCCTGATCGCTCTCCTCGCGGGGTGCGCGAATCTGGGCCCGTACGTCTGGGTGGACGAGCTGGGGGAGCCCCCGGCCGCGCCCGGGGGCGAGTACACGCTGGCGCCGGGCGATACCGTCTTCGTGCGCGTCTTCAACCAGGAGAGCGTCTCCGGCCACAGCCGCGTCCGGCCCGACGGGCGCATCACCGTTCCGTTCGTGAACGACGTCCCCGCCGCCGGGCGGACGACCACGCAGGTGGCGAAGGCGCTCGAGACCATGCTCCGCGGCTTCATCAACCAGCCGGTGGTCACGGTTTCGCTGGAGGAGGCCGTCCAGACCCGGTTCTCGGTGCTCGGCGAAGTGAAGCAGCCGGGCGTCTATACCGTGGAGCGCGGGCAGGGGATGCTTCGAGCGCTGGCGGCGGCAGGCGGCCTCACCGAGTTCGCGCACAAGGACCGCATCTTCGTGATGCGCGGAGCGCCGCAGCAACGGATCCGGTTCTCCTTCGACGCGCTCTCCACGCCGAACAGCCCCGCGGCGCGGTTCCGCCTGCAGGACCAGGACGTCGTCGTCGTGCAGTAGCGATGCTCGCGCTCTTTTCTGCCCTGCTGCTCCCGGCGGCGCTGCTCCTGGACAGCTCCGTCCGGGCGGAGGCGCGCGACGGCGCCACCATGGTGGGGCAGGATCCCCGCGCCGCGGCGTTGGCGCTGGAGCTGAACGGCAAGACCGCCGGCCCGGACGCGTCCCTCCTCTTCGGGATCCTCCCTTCGGGCGTGCTCGCCGAGCAGAACCAGCTCTTCGCGCGCGGATACGTCGAAGTGGACCTGCGGATCGGAAGCTCGAGCGCGTTCCGGATGAAGCAGCGCGGCGGATACGGGACCGTCGATCTCTCGCCGATCGGGCTCGCGCCCGGGACCGTGCAGACCCCGACGCCGACGACGCCGGTCGGGTTGCCGCCGGCGTCGCGCTTCGTCCGCGTGCAGGAATCGAACTCGTCGCTGGAGCTGGACCTGCTCGCCACGCGGCGCCTGCGCCTGCTCGCCTCCGCGGGGTGGAACGTGTCCGGCGGCGCGGACCACGACGCCGTCCTCTCCATGCCGCTCTCCCGCGGACCCGAGGCGCGGGCCTCGCTCGAATGGGCCGCCACGCGGCTCGACACCCTGCGCCTGGAAGCCACCGGCGTCGATACCCGGTACGCCGGGGCCGATCGAAGCACCCGGGTCAGCATCGCCACCCTCAGCGCCGGATGGCGGACCGTGCCTTCGCGCGACGCCGAGCTTTCACTCTCGGCCGGCGGCGGCGTGGGCCACGCCACGTCGTCGGGGACGCTCGGGGGCACCCCGTTGCCGGAACAGGCGCACACGGTGCCGTACGCGGTCGGCTCCGCGGAATGCAAGCTCACCGGCCTGCGCGACTTCACCGCGGTCCTCGGCACCGGTGTCGAGCCCGTCGGCGACGCGCTCAGCGGCGATCTGGTGGAGCGCGCCAGCCTCCGCGCCAGCGCCGGGTGGGGCGCGCCCGGCAAGGTGGCCGTCAACGCGCGGGTCAGCGGAAGCGTCGCGCTCACCTCCGGCAGCCTGGACGCGAACGCCATCCGCTCGGGAGATCGCTTCGCCCAGGGCGAGCTCAGCCTCAACCTTCCCCTCACCCGGCGCTCCGCCATCGACGTCGGCGCCCGGGCCTCCTGGCTGAGCCGCCCGCTCCTGAACCAGCCTGCACGGCAATGGATCGCCTTCGTCGGATATTCGGCGCAAGTTTCGCTGCTTCCCTGAGCCATGCAGAAGGTGATCCTCATGTCGATCCTCGCGGTCAGCATCATCGTGCCGGCGATCGCCGCGCGCGAACGGAACCCGCGGCTGGCGCTGCGCAAGGCGCTGCTCTGGACCGCGATCGGCGTCTTCGGCTACGTGATGGGACTGCTCTTCATCTATCCGCGGTTTCTCGGCTGACACTTCCCGCCGCGCGGGGGGCATTCCGTTCGGCCCGCGGGCGTTCCATGGTATTCATTGAGCTTCCCCTCGCGGCTGCGCGCGGGGACAAACGGAGCGGTTGTGGCAAATAGCGGAATCCCTTACGAAATTCATCCGCGACCCGTTCCCGGACAGCCGCCCGCCCCCGTCCACGAGGCCGCGCCGGACGACCTGTTCGACTGGGCGAAGATCCGCCAGTACGTGATCTTCTCGCTCGGGTCCGTGCGCCGGCGCTTCGGGTTCTTCATGTTCGTCGCCGGCAGCATGATCCTGATCGCCGGCGCGGCGCTGTGGGCGATGCCGAAGACGTACGAGGTGGAGTCGCGCCTGCTCGCGCAGAGGAACCCCGTGCTCGCGGTGAAGGCCGACGCCAGCCAGGCCACCGACCCCACGCGCGCCGCGGCCGAGATCATCGTCCGCCACGAGAACCTGCTCGCGCTCATCCGGCAGACCGACCTGGTGGCGGAGTGGCCGAAGCACCGCGCGCCCTTGCTGCAGCTCAAGGACTGGGTGTCGGCGAAGATGGGCTCGACGCTGCGGCCCGAGGAGCTGACGGACGGGCTCACCGGGCTCCTGGAGAAGAACCTCAACGTCTACGCCACGCCCGACGGCATGGTGGTGATCCGCCTCCGCTGGCCCGACGACCGGGTGATGGCGTACCGCCTGGTCGACGCCGCCCAGCAGAACTTCCTGGAGATGCGGCACGTGCTCGAGGTCTCCACCATCGCCGAGCAGATCTCCATCCTCGAGGGCCACGCCGCGAATCTGAAGAAGGACATCATGAAGCAGGTCGACCAGCTGCAGCAGTCGCAGCAGCGCTCGGCCAAGGAACCGCGCCTCTCCCGTCCGCCGCCGCCCAAAGCCCTCGACTCGGAAGCGGTAAATCTGAGAGTGATGCTGGACGGGAAGCGGCGCGCGCTCGCGGACCTCGAGGAATACCGCCGCCGCCACCTGCTCGAGCTGCAGACGAAGCTCGCGGAGCAGCGCGCGGTCTTCTCCGAGTCGCACCCCGCGATCATGGATCTCACGCAGAGCATCGAGTCGCTGCGGCGCGAGTCGCCCCAGCTGATCGCGCTCCGGCAGGAGGAAGCCGATCTCCGCCAGCAGCTGGCGCGGATCTCCGACGGCACGGACCTCGCCTCCGCGGCGACGCTCGCCATCCCCCCGGATCTCTTCCGCGACCGCGGCGAGGACTCCACCGTCGAGTACGAGCGCGCCCAGCTCCGCTTTGCCGTCCAGCAGCACGCGCAGCTGCGCGAGCGCATCGACGCCGGCCGCATCGACCTGGATACGGCGCGGGCGGCGTTCAAGTACCGCTACTCCGTCGTCTTCCCCGCGCAGATCCCGCGCGGGCCGATCAAGCCCAAGGCGTCGCTGGTGATGTTCGCCTCGCTCGTCGCGGGCCTCTTGCTCGCGCTGTTCGCGACCACCGCAGCCGACGTGCGCACGGGGCTGGTGCTCGAGCACTGGCAATTGCGGGATCTCCTCGGCCCGTCGAAAGCGGTGGTCAACGTCCGGTTCTACTGGCCCCGCGCGAACCTCCCGCCGTCCCGGCCACGATGAGCTCCCGCCCGGCCAGCGCCGCGCGCGCCGGGGCGGCAGGAGTCCGGCGGTGAGCGAGGCAGGGGAGATCCGCAGCCCCCCCGCGTTCGGGACGGACCCGCTGGTGGCCGGCACCGTCGCCGTCCTCGGGCTGCTCACGCTGGTGCTGGTGTTCGTCGGCAACGGCGACTTCGGCCTCGCGCTCGCCCCCCTGGGGCTGGGGTTGCTCGTCCTGCTGGTCGCCCGCGCTCCGCTGCGCCATTCGCTGCTCGTCTTCGCCTTTCTCTGCCTGGTGCTGGAGAATCCGGGCGAGGTGCCGGCGTCCGGGAAGTGGAGCTCGCCCCTGCGCGTCATCGGCGCCCTGCTGCTCGCGCACATCAACTACACCATCCCGGTGAAGGCGCTGTTCTTCTCGGGCGTCGATCTCGTCCTCATCCTCTTCGGCGTGCTCTGGGCGTTCCGCCGGCTGACGTTCTCGCGGATCGATTTGCGTGGTCACATCGCTCCGGCACGGCCGCTGCGGCTCTCGGCGCTGCTCTCGCTCGCCGCCATCGCGCTGATCTGGGCGTTCGGGGTGGCGCGCGGCGGAGCCGATCTGGGGAACTCGTTCTGGCAGGTGGCCCGGCTGGTCTACCTTCCCTGCGTCTTCCTGCTCTTCTGCGCGGGCCTGCGCGGACCTGCCGACAGCCGGACCTTCGGGATCGCGCTGCTCGTCGCCGCGCTGATCCGCGCGTTGGCCGCGATCTACGTGCGCCACCTCTTCCCGGACATCGACGAGGTGCCGCACGCGACCATCCACGCCGACTCGATGCTCTTCGCCGACGCCTTCCTCATGCTCCTGGTGATGTTCTTCGAGTCTCCGACGCGGAAGAATGCCGGGCTGCTCCTGGGGACGCTTCCCATCCTCGCCTGGGGCATGGTGGCGAACAACCGCCGCATGGTCTGGACGGAGCTGATCATCGGCCTGATCGTGCTCTACTTCATCACTCCCTTCACCACCCTGAAACGGCGGATCGCGCAAGGAGTCGCGATCTCCATCCCCCTCGCCGCGATCTACCTGGCGGTGGGGTGGAACAGCACCGCGCGGCCCTTCGCGCCGGTCCGGACCATCCGATCGATCGTCGATTCGTCCGCCGACGCCTCCGCGCTCTGGCGCGACATGGAGAACTACAACCTGGTGTGGACGATGCGCGAGAACCCCGTCCTCGGCAGCGGATTCGGGCATCCGTACGAGGAGGTGATCCAGCTCCCCTCGATCTCGGACGCCTATGCCCTCTACCGGTTCGTCCCGCACAACTCGATCCTCGCGGCATTCGCGTATGGCGGGATGGTTGGTTTCATTGGAATGTGGTTGATCCTCCCACTGGGGATCTTCTTCGCGATCCGCGCGTACCGTTTCTCGACCAACGCGCGCGACCGCACCACCGCGCTCACCACCGTCGGCATCGTCATCGCCTACCTCGTCCACTGCTACGGCGACATGGGCCTCGGCACCTGGACCTCGGTGTTCACCGTCGCCCCTGCGCTCGCGCTGGTCGGCAAGCAAGCGGTCGCCAACGGAGCCTGGCCGTTCGCGAACGGCCGCCGGGCAGGCGCTGCGGGTGCGTTTCCGGCGCCGGATTCGCCCTCGTGAAAGGCCTGAAACCTTCTTCTGGACGCATTGGGCAAACGTCTGTACTAATCGGGAAACCCCCCGGCAACAGCGGAGATATCCCGGACCCCTCGATGTCGAGAAGCCGCAAGCAGACCCGCGAAGGCGCCGGCCCCAGCGCTCCGAAGGAAGCGCTCGTCCCCTATTCGCCGCGCAGCCTCCACCCGTTCGGCGAGGCGGAGGCGATGTCACCCGCGGACGTCGCCCGCGAGCAGGAGCTGCAGCAGGGCCAGGAGCGGGAGCTGCACATGGCCTGGGTGCAGCTGCGCGGCGACTGGAACTGGCTCGCGATGGTGCCGGCCGATCCCGCCGATTCCACCACCACCATCGCGCGCGCCCTCTCGCAGGTCGGGGCGCGCCTTTCGCTGCACGCCGTCGAGTTCATCGAGGCCAGCCGCGTGGACCTGGACGACTCGTCGAATCTCATCACCAGGCTGGGAACGTCCGCGGGCGCGGGCTGGACCCCGTCCAATGGACAGCGGGCCGACGCGCCGAACTGGGCGCCGCCGAAGATCAAGACCATCGTGGCGGTGGAGAGCCCGCTGGCGAATCCGCTGGCGCTTCCCCTGGTGCTCGCCGCGGACGGCGTCGTCCTCTGCATCCGGCGGGGGCACGACCGCATCGGGATGGTCCGCAAGGCGATCGAGAGCATCGGCGCGGACCGGATCGTCTGCTGCCTTCTGGTCGACTGAGAGCCTCAGCCGGTGACGTCCGAAACCTGCTCCACGGCGGCGACGGCGGGCGTCGCGGGAACGGCTGCCGGCCGCGACTCGAAGTACTTCTTCAGCTCGAGGAAGCGCTTCTCGAAGAGGTCGTAGCTGATCACCGAGACGATCAGCGAGAGCGTGACGCCGATCACGGTTTGCGCGGCGATGCCCGCGCTGTGACTTCCCAGCATTGCCCCGAGCCTGTCTTCGGTGTGCAGCAGCAGCATGTGGTACGAGAGCACGCCGTGATAGACGTACAGCCCGTAGCTGTACTTCCCGAACATCCGCAGCAAGGGTCCCTGGAAGAGCCGCGCGAGCAAGCTCCGATCCGCGCGCTGCAATGCCGTCAGCGTCAACGCGCCGAAGAACAGCGCGAAGAGCGTGCCGCGGATCTGATGCAGCACCGGGAGCCAGAGCTGCGTCAGGTTCCCGGCGGCGGACAGCGCGACGGTGGCGACGCCCAGGAGCACCGTTGCCCGTCCGCTGCGGGGGACCAGGAGATCGACGCCGCCCTCCCGGCGCGCGACCGCGGCGAGGAGGGCCCCGACGCAGAGGGTGTCGACGCGGCAAGGGGTGAGCACGGAGATGGCCAGCTCGCTCACGCCCGTGAGCGCGAGCACGATCCGCAGCGCGAGCCCCGCGGCGATCACGGCCACGCAGACGCGCTCGAGCGTGCTGCGGCGGACGAGGAACACCACCAGCGGCCAGACCAGGTAGAAGTGCTCCTCGATGGCGAGCGACCAGAAGTGGCTGACGTAGCCGAGCGCCCAGGAGTCCTTGGCGGCGATGTAGAAGTTCGCCGTGTAGCTCCAGAGCCAGCCCTGGTGCGCCCGCGCGTCTTCCAGCGCCGGCGGCAGGTGCGCGAAGAGCGGCAGGACCAGGAAGAGCGCGGCGAGCACCCCGTAATAGAGCGGGAAGATGCGCAGGGTGCGGCGCGCATAGAAGTTGCGGAAGAAGCGCGGGCGCCCCTTGCTGTCCAGCAAGAGGCCGGTGATCAGAAACCCGGAGAGGACGAAGAAGAGGTCGACTCCCTGGGTCCCGAGGTTCCCGAGCTTCACGGCGATGCGTTCGGCGAGGTTGTGCGGCGTGGCGTCGCCGACGAAATGCACCGCCATCACCATGAGGATGGCGAGCCCGCGGACGCCGTCGAGGCCGGGCATGTGGCCCGGGATGCGGGCGGTCCGCTCGTGGTTCGCCATCGAGTCAGGCTACTCTCCACCCCGGAGTTGGTTCAACCCGGTTGGCCGGCGTGGCCCGGCAGGAGCGAGGCGGCGTGAGGGTCAGGTTGGGACAGCTGCTCATCGACTCGGTCGGCTTCGACGAGACCCTGCATCGCATCGAGCAGCTGGTGGATGCCCGCCGCGGCGGGATGGTCTTCACCCCCAACGTCGACCACGTGGTGGTCGCCGAGCGCGATGCGGCGCTGCGCGAGGCGTACACGCGCGCGAGCCTGGTGGTGGCGGACGGGCAGCCGATCGTCTGGACGTCCGCCTTGCTCGGACACCGCTTGCCGGCGAAGGTCTCCGGCTCCGACCTGTTCCTGCCATTGATGGAGCGGGCCGCGCGGCGCAAGGACCGCGTGTACCTCCTGGGCGCGGGGCCCGGAGTCGCGGAAGAAGCGGCGCGCCGGCTCTCCTCCGAGCTGGGTGTGATGGTGTGCGGCACGGATGCGCCGCGGGTCGGCATGTCGCCGCTCCCCGACGAGGACGCGGTGGTTGCGCGGGTGCGGGCGGCGCGACCCGATCTCCTCCTCGTCTGCGTGGGGGCGCCGAAGGCGGAGCTGTTCCTCGATCGGATCCGCGAGCGGGTCGCCCCCGCCGTGGGCCTCTGCTTCGGCGGGACGCTCGACTTCTACGTGGGCCGCGTCCGGCGCGCGCCGCGGTGGATGCAGCGCGCCGGCCTCGAGTGGCTCTTCCGCCTGGCGCAGGAGCCGCGGCGCCTGGCGCGCCGATACCTGATCAACGATCCCGCCTTCCTCCTCGTGCTCTTGCGCACGCTGCGGCTTCCGCGCAGCGAGCGCGTCGTCGACGACGCCGGCGCGCCCGCGCTTCGGTCCGATGGCGCGCGGGCGCCGGACTGAAAGCCTCACCGCTTCGGGCGCCCCTTGGCGATCCAGCGGGCGAAATGCAGGCTGTAGAGGGCGGAACCCTGCCATTCCACCGCCACCTCGTTGGTGGACCAGCTGTCGTTGTCGGTGTAGCGCCCATCGAGGGGCGTGTTCCGATCGCGGGGAAAGGCGGGATCGCCCCAATATCCCCAGATCGGGATCGGCCGGGCAGCCGGCCAGGAGACGTCGTCGGCCTCGGGGCTCGCGTTCGGCCCTCCCGCGACCATCCCGGGAAAGCAGAACGGGTCCGCGCGCAATGCGGCGAGCCAGTGGTGGAACGCATGGGTCCGGGCGCGTGACGTGCCGCTCAGACCACTCACGTAGCAGAGCTGGAGGTAGTTCCGCCCCAGCGCGTAGTGCACGTTCGCCAGCGCCTGCTCGCAGTCGCCTCGCGCGCCCGGATCCTCGATGCAGCGCTTGACGCTGTAGAGGCCCGTCCTGGTGAATCCCGCGCCGATGCTCCCCCAGTCCGTGTGCGTCGCCAGCTGGAACGGATGCTTCTCGCCGTCGGCGCGCGCGCGCGCGGCGAACTCGCGAAGGCGCTCGCGGATCGCCGCCGTGCGAGCCGGCCTCGCCGCGGAGGCGCGCAAGTAGAGCTGCGCGGCGAAGCCGTGCACGTGGCTGTAGATCGGCTCGTAGTCCAGGTCGACGAAGCTCTCCTCGAAATCGTCGGCGAAACGGGGCTCCGCGGTGGCGACGAGCATGCCGGCGGCGGCGAACATGCGCGCCTGCCTGCCGATCTCCGCGTTGCCGTCCACGCGGTACGCCGGGCACGTCGGCCCGTCGCTGTTCTCGTTCCAGTGCGCCCGCAGCCAGGCATAGCCGGCGGAGGCGGCCCGCAGGCAGCGATCCGCGAACGCCGCATCGAACGCGCGGAACAAGGTCGACGCATAGGCGAGGTTCCCGACCGCCCGGGCGGTGGCGATGGCGCCCGGCTCGCCGTCCCGGTAGGGCGGGACGGTGTCGGGCGCGTTCGTCCCGTAGTGGCCGTACCGGTCCTGACAGGTGGTGTTGCGAAACGCGCCGGACGGGACCTGAACCGAGAGCAGCCAGGACAGGCCCCAGCGCGCCTCGTCGAGCAGGTCGGGCACCCCGTTGCCGGACTCGGGGATGTTCAGGTCGTCGGCGCCCGGCGCAAAGTCGCTCCAGGTCTCGAGCAGCCAGAAGAGGGCGACGTTCAGCGTCGCGCTGTAGATGGAGAAATCGCCGGCGTCGTGCCAGCCCTTCTCGACGCCGGGCGGCGCTTTCGCCGCGTCGCTCGGGTGCACCCAGGGCCCCTCTGCATGCGCCGCCTCGACCGCGGTGAAGGCGCGCTGGAAGTAGAACGAGCGCTGCACGGCGCGCACCGCCGGGTCGAACACGTCGGGACCGATGTCGAACGGGAAGCTGGTCATGCCGTCGTCCGCCACCAGCCGGTATCGCCCCGGTGTGGCGAGCGCGCCGAAGTCGCCGACCCACACCTCGCCGAGGCCGTCGCCGCCCGGGACCCTGCGCGCCGGCGGTCCGCCCGTGAAGGCGACGGCCTGCCCCGGATCTGCGAGGACGCGAAACCCGGCGAAGCGGACGCGCGAGCTGAACTCCTTGCGCATCGCGGGCGCGTAGCCGACCTGGGAAGCCGCAAGGTGCGCGAACGGAACCTCGACCGTCCTCGATTGCGCCCGGAGCCGCCGGTTCCAGAAGCCTAGCGCGCCCTTCGCCGCCCAGCGTCCGGGTCCGGCCGCCATCCCCGCGAGGGCCAGCGCGACGAGGCCAGCCACGATCGCGGTCTTCCTCTTCATCGTTGCCGGTGCGCGCCGGTTGGACGACAGTGAAGCATGGCTCGGAAGCGCTGTCACGCGGCTCCCTCGCAGCCGCCGGCGGGTCCCCGGCGGTGGCCGCGGCGCGCCGCGTGCGTCGCGATCGCCCTCGCGGCGAGTTGCAACAACGCGCCCGCGCATCCGTACCCGGGCAGCGCGATCTCGATCGAGGCGCGGGTCGCGGCAGCCGGCGGCGTCTCGCGCATCACCGCGACGGGCGACGGCCGGCAGACGCTCCTCCTCCGGCGTGGGCCGTCGAACGAGTTCTTCGGCGAGCTCGCCGTGCCGCCCGGAGCTCACACCATCGCGCTGCGCGCCATCGACGCCAAAGGCAATGCGCTCGCCTCGACGACCGTCGAAACCGTGTCCGCGCGAGGCCCTCCGGCGCTGCTCGACGCGACGATCCCGGTCGACCCCGGCGCGCCCGCGCCGCTCCTCTCGTCGGTCACCGCCGCGCAGAACACCGCCGTCGCCGGCCAGAACGTCCTCTTGCAGGCGCAAGCCGCCGCGGGGGCAAAGCTCGCCTGGGCAGCGGAGCCTCCCGGGTGCGCGCGCTTCGCCGATGCCGCCGCCGCGAGCACGTTCGTCACGGCGGCGGGCGCAGGGACCTGCGCGATCGCCGTGGTCGCGACGAGCGGCGGCCGGAGCGAGCGCCGCACCCTCTCGCTCGCGGTGCGCCGCTCGGATCGGTCGTACGAGTACCCGCTGCGGGTCGCGCCCGGCGGACGGTACCTGATCGATCAGCGCGGCACCCCGTTCCTGATCAAGGGCGAGGCGGCGTGGCTCGCGCTCGTCAATCTCACCCCCGCCGAGCAGGAGCACTACCTCTCCGACCGGAGCGCGAAGGGCTTCAACCTGGTCGAGGTGATGCTGGTGAACCACGACTACACGTCGGCGCCGAGCCCCACGCCGCCGGCGAATCGCGCCGGTGAGCAACCCTTCGTCAGGCCCGGCGACTTCGCCACCCCGAACGACGCGTACTTCGATCGCGCGGCGGCGTTCGTCGATCGCGCCGCGGCGCACGGCATCGCCGTCCTGGTCGCGCCGAACTACCTCGGCTTCGGCGGCGGCCAGGAAGGCTGGTGGCAGGAGCTCACTTCGCCCGGCAACACGCGCGAGGTGTGCGCCCGGTTCGGCCGCTATCTCGGCGCCCGCTTCAAGGACAAGAAGAACCTGATCTGGCTCGCCGGCGGGGATTACGCTCCGCCCCCGGGCTCCGAGGGTGAGGCCCGCCACCGGGAGATCGTCCAGGGCATCCGGGCCGCCGGCGCGTCGCAGCCGTGGACGGGACACTGGAACTTCGATCACCGGGGAGGGATCTCGACCGACGAGGTGGCGCTGCGGGACGTGATCGCCCTGAACGGCGTCTACCAGTACGCGATGCCGTACCGGAGCACGCAGCGAGCGTACGACTCGGCGCCGCCGCGCCCGGTCTTCCTGCTCGAGAGCACGTATGAGCACGAGCACCCCTCCGGAAACACGCAACCGTTCCGCAAGGCCTGGTGGTGGACGATGCTCTCCGGAGGGACGGGAACCATCTCGGGCAATCTCTTCGTCTGGATGGCCGAGAGTGCGCGCGGGACCTACCAGGGCGAGTACGGCGACACGGACCATGCCGTCTCTTCCTGGGCCGCCGAGCTGGACTCGCCCGGGACGCTGGAGATGCTGCACCTCCACGCGCTGTTCGAGGCGCTGCCCTGGCATCGGCTGGTCCCTTCCGGTCCCGCTTCCGGCTCGCCGCGGCCTCTGGTGACGAGCGGCCAGGGCTGGAGAGGCCTGAAGCACATCGCCGCTTCCGCCACTCCGGAAGGAGATCTGGTGGTCGCGTACGTCCCGCCGACCGGCACCGCTTCGCGCAGGTTCGAGCTCGATCTCTCGCGGATGCGCGGTGGCGGGCGGGCGCGCTGGTACGATCCGACGTCCGGGGCCTGGCTCCCCATCGAGCCGAAGCCGCCGGCGGCTGCCGGAGTGCGGTTCGAAACGCCCGGCGAGAACGCGGCCGGCGCCAACGACTGGGTGCTGGTCGTGGAGTCGCCGCTCGGGTGAGCGTGCTGGTAGGTGCACAGGCTGCCTTGTCGGATGCGGCCTTGGTCTCCCGGGCCGCCGATTGTTTGCGCGGCCCGGGAGGAGCGCGATGCTATGCTCCGACTCTCGATCCGGGCTTTGACCTGGTCACGGAGGTCCCTGGATGCGGGCGCGCGAAGTCGTTTTCCTCATGCTCTTCTGGTCGGCCGTCGGGATCGGTTGCAGCGGCTGCAGCAAGAACGGGGGCCTCTCGGTCCAGCTCACGCCGCACGCGGCGACGATCACGCCGGGCGGGACCCTCACCTTTGCCGCGCTCGTCGAAGGAGCCGCCTCCGGGCAGTCCGACGCGGTGACCTGGTCCGTGCAGGAGGGCGGCGGCGGCGGAACGATCGACGGCGCCGGGAAGTACGTCGCGCCGGCGACCGACGGCACGTACCACGTGGTGGCGACCAGCGTGGCGGAGCCCGTGAAGAGCGACACCGCGACCGTGACCGTCTACGTCACCACCCTGCTCGCTCCGGACCGGCTGACCACGTGGAACCCCGGGCTGAATTCGGTGGGCGGCATCCCGAACCGGACCACGATCTGCAGCACGCTCTCTCCGCGCGGGGGCACGCTGGACGACACGGCCGCGATCCAGGCCGCGCTGGACGCCTGCCCCGCAAACCAGGTGGTGAAGCTGAACGCGGGCACGTTCATCATCAGCGATCCCGGCCTCGACTTCACCACGTCGAACATCACGCTGCGCGGCGCCGGCGCCGGCGTGACCATCCTCTCCCAGCGCGTCCCCGCGCAGCAGGGCGTGATCGCGATGGGCACCCGCTGGTACGAGTGGATCAGCCCCAAGGCGTTCACCAGCGACGCGGTCAAGGAGACGAACAGCGTCACGCTGGCGAACACCACCGGCCTCACCGTCGGCCAGCTGGTGCACGTCAACGAGACGTACGATCCGGCGCTGATCTACTACAACCCCACCCAGCAGAACGGCGACTACCAGGGCTGGGGCGAGGGGCGAAAGGGCCCGCAGGCGGCTTCGCGCCCGGTGGGCCAGGCGATGGAGATCGCCTCGATCAGCGGGAACACGGTGACGTTCACCACCCGGTTCCACATCACGTTCCGCGTCGACCACTCGGCGCACCTGGTGCAGATCTCCGACGGTACCCGGGTGGTGCCCACCACCAAATGGTCCGGGATCGAGAACCTGACCGTCGAGAACGGCGACGGCGGCGACGGCGGCGGAAACATCCGGATGTTCGCCACTTCCCACTGCTGGGCGAAGAACATCGAGAGCCGCAACCAGGCTGCCGGTGCGGCCTTCGCTTTCGACGGCGCCTTCCAGTCCGAGCTGCGCGATTCGTACCTGCACAGCGCGCGCGACCCGAACCCGGGCGGCGCCGGCTACAGCATCGTCTTCGACACCTATACGGCCGACTCGCTGGCCGAGAACAACATCTCCTGGAACTTCAACAAGGTCTCCGCCTTCCGCAGCTCGGGCGGGGGAAACGTGTTCGGCTACAACTACTGCGAGGACATGTACGGCCAGGGCTACCCCACCATCGTGGAAGTGGGCATCAACGCCTCGCACATGGCGGGCTCGCACCACGAGCTGTTCGAGGGCAACCAGGGGCCGAACTTCGACAGCGACTCGTACTGGGGCAGCGAGATGTACATCACCGCCTTCCGCAATCACCTCACCATGCAGCGCCGGAACATCAGCGGCGTTCTGGCGCTGGGCAACGGGGTGAAGGCGAACCTCGTCGACTCGAACAACAAGCGGGGGATCGGACTGACGGTCTACCAGAAGTGGTACAGCTTCATCGGGAACGTGATCGGGTACCCGAACGGATATCTGCAGTCGCCCGCGATCGGCTTCGCCTATCCCGCGACGTTCAGCGCCGCGCCGCAGGGCAAGGTCCTGAAGTACGAGTGGCTGGGCGGGCCCTTCGGCTCCGACGCCAGCCCGACGTACGCTCCGATCTGGCAGATCGGCTACGACGGCTCCAACTGGTACACCACCCAGGAACCCACTTCCCAGGCGACCCTCCAGCGCGACGGGAACTTCGACTATTTCACGAACCAGGTGCACTGGCACGGGATCGGCGGCACCGGACAGGGGAACGGCCTCACCCCTCCGGCGGACTCCACGCTGCCCAGCTCGCTCTACCTCACCAGCAAGCCGGCCTTCTTCGGGGGAAACCCCTGGCCGTGGGTGGATGGCAGCAGCGCATCGAACCCGCTCCCCGGCGTGCTGCCGGCGCGGATGCGGTTCGACGCCGGGACGCCGAACGCGCCCTGACCGCGGCAGGCACTTGATGCGGGAGCAACGGGAGATGCAAAGGCGGCTCAAGGTCCTGCTCATCGCCGAGTCGGCGAATCCGGAGTGGTCCAGCGTCTCGCTGATCGGCTGGAGCCTGAGCCTCGCGCTGCGCGACAAGGTCGACGCCCACGTCGTCACCCACCTCCGCAACAAGGAAGCGCTGGAGAAAGCAGGATGGCGCGACGGCCGGGAGTACACGGCCATCGATCCCGGCCGGGTGGAGAATCCGATCAACCGCATCGGAGAGGCGGTGCGGAAGGTGGCCCGCCTCGGCTGGACCTGGACCACGGCGCTGTCGATCCCGGCCTACTATCATTTCGAGGGCCTCGCCTGGAGCCGCTTCGGCGAGCAGATCCGGAACGGCGGGTTCGACCTCGTCCACCGGATCACGCCGGTGAGCCCCGCGACGCCGAGCCCGCTCGCGGTGCGCTGCCGCAAGGCCTCCGTCCCGTTCGTCTGGGGACCGATCAACGGCGGCGTTCCCTGGCCGAAGGAATTTCGCAGCGCCCTGCGGCGCGAGGGCGAGTGGCTCTCCTATGTCCGCGGCGCGCACCGGTTCCTGCCCGGCTACCGCGCGACGAGGAAGGCGGCGTCGGCGCTGATCACCGGATCGACGTACGCCTGGGCGGAGCTGAAGGGACATCACGAGCGCTGCGTCTATCTTCCCGAGAACGCGATCGAGCCCCGGCGCTTCGAAGGAATCGCGCCGTCCAGGCGCGAGGGGCCGCTGCGCATCTCCTTCGCCGGACGGCTGGTGCCGCTCAAAGGCGTGGACATGCTGCTCGAAGCCGCTGCCCCGCTGGTGCGCGCGGGCAAGGTGACGATCGACATCATCGGAGACGGACCGGAGATGCCGGCGCTGCGCAAGCAGGCGGCGGAGTTGCAGATCGCCGATGGCGTGGCGCTCCCGGGAGGGTGGATCGATCACCGGGACGTGCTCCAGCGCCTGGCGCAGTCGCAGGTGTTCGCGTTCCCCAGCATCCGCGAGTTCGGCGGGGGCGTGCTCCTCGAAGCGATGGCATTCGGGGTCGTCCCGGTGGTGGTGAACCACGGCGGCCCCGGCGAGCTCGTCACCGACGCGACGGGGGTGCGGATCCCGATCGGTTCGCGCGCCTCCATCGTCGCCGCCTTCCGCGAGGTGCTCACCTCGCTTGCAGCCTCGCCCGAGCGGGTCGAGCAGATCGGCGAGCGGGCGCGGCGCCGTGTCTTCGACCTCTTCACCTGGGAAGTGAAGGCGCGGCAGATCGTCGACATCTACCGGTGGGTCCTGGGCGAGAGGGAGAAGCCCGATTTCGGCATGCCGCTGCAGGATGCACCCGCGGCGCCGGGGGACGATCAGCGCTCCGCCGCGAGGATCTCCCGGTAGAAGCCCTCCATCGCCTGCGCGGCCGCGTCCCAGGAGTAGCTCCGCTCGACCAGCGCGCGCCCTTCGGCCGCGAGGCGCGCGCCGAGCTGCGCATCGCCGAGGACGCGTCCGACCGAGGCGGCGAACGCCTTCGCGTCGTCGCCGAGCAGCAGATGGCGGTCGGGCTCGGCATCGATCCCTTCCGCGCCCAGGGTGGTGGAGACGACCGGCGTGCCCATCGCCATCGACTCGAGGATCTTGAACCTCGTGCCGCCGCCGAGCCGCAAGGGAACGATCGAGACCGCCGCGCCGGCGAGGTGCGGGCGGAGGTCGTCGACCGTGCCGGCGATCTCGATGCGCGGACTCCGCCGCGCCGCGATCTCCGGCGTCGGCTGCTGGCCGATGATCTTCAGCCGCGCCTGCGGGTGGGCGGCCTCGATCAGCGGCCAGACCTCGCGGAGGAAATAGAGCACCCCGTCCTCGTTGGGGAAGTAGTTGAGCGCGCCAAAGAAGAGGAGCGTCCGTCCGTCCCGCGCCGGATGCGACGGGCTCCGGCGGAAGTACTCCACGTCCACGGCATTCGGCACCAGCGCGGAGCGCACCGTGGGGAGCAGCGCACGGGCTCGCGCGCGGTCCGTCTCGGAGCAGAAGGCGACGCCGTCGAAGCGCGACCAGACCCCCAGCTCCTCGCTTCGGATCTTCCGCCAGTTGACGGCGTTGTAGACCCTGCGCGCGGCGCCCAGCTCGTTCCGGGCCTGCTGCCGCGCCAGATCGAACTCGATGTTGTGCTCGTCGAGGACCAGCCGCGGCCGCCGCTCTCCCGGAGGCGCGCGCGCGAGCGTGGTGCGGGCGATGAACGGGAGCTCCACCGTGACCACGTCGTACCTCCGCGCGGAGAGCAGCGCGTCGAGCTCCTTGCGCAGCGCGCGCAGGTCATAGAGGGTGCGGACGAAGCTCTCGCGGCGGAAGAGCGACCCGAGCTGGAGGAGCCGCTTGACGGCGCCCTCCCGCGCGCGCGTCCGCACCAGCACCACCTGCGCGCAGTACTCGCGCATGGCGCGCTCGGCGATCTCCGGATCGTAGTCGGTCGTCACCACCGCGACGCCCGTCACCTGGTGGCGGCGGGCCAGCGCGCTCATCAGGCCCTGGACACGCCGCTGGGCGCCGAAGGTTGGCGGACTGGGAGGGAACGGGGAGAGGAAGAGGAGGTTCAGGCGATCGCGGTCCATCATTCGGTGACCATTGCGTTTATTGCATGCGCCCCGGGGTGAGTCGAGCGCGTGACTGCAGGCGGATGTAGTTGTATATTTCCACACCAGGACCCTTTCCCGGACATGTGCGGAATCGCTGGAATCATCGGTCGCATCGGCGACCGCAACCGGGCTGCCCTCCAGCGGATGAGCCAGGCGATGTCGCATCGCGGCCCCGACGGACAGGGCACCTGGGAGTCACCCCCGGACGAACGCGGCCGCGGGGCGCTGCTCGCCCATCGCCGCCTCGCCATCCTCGACCTCTCGCCCGCCGGCGCGCAGCCGATGATCGATCCCGCGAGCGGGCAGGTGATCGTCTTCAACGGCGAGATCTACAACTTCCAGGCGCTGCGCGACCGGCTCGTCGCCAAGGGCGAGCGCTTCGAGTCGACCGGCGACACGCAGGTGATGCTCCGCGCCCTCGGGACGGAAGGGAACGGCGCGGTCGCCTCCTTCCGGGGGATGTTCGCCTTCGCCACCTGGGACCCGAAGCGCCGCAAGCTCCTGCTCGCGCGCGACCCGCTGGGCATCAAGCCGCTCTACGTGGCGCGCTGCCCCGATCGCGACGGCGAGTGGTCCGTCGCGTTCGCCTCCGAAGTGCGCGCCCTGCTCGCCTCGGGGCTGCTAGGGAAGGCGCGGCTGCACCCCGAGGCCGCCGCTTCCGTGGTCTGGAACGGGTTCGTCATGGGCCCGGACACGGTCGTCCAGGGCGTGGAATCCGTCTCGCCCGGCCAGCTCCGCGTCTACGGCAGCGAGGGCGCCGAGGAAGTCTCGGAGGATTTCTGGACGATGCCGGCCGCGGCCTCCGGCGCGTCGATGGACGAGGAGCAGCTCTCCGGAGTGCTCGAGGAGTGCCTGCGCCTGCACCTGATCAGCGACGTGCCGCTCGGCGTGTTCCTCTCCTCCGGCGTCGACTCGTCCGCGGTGGCGAATCTCGCGCAGAAGGCCAACCGCGGACCGATCCACACCTTCACCCTCGCGTTCGAGGAGCGCGAGTACACCGAGGGACCGGAGGCGCGGCGCATCGCCGAGGCGATCGGCACCGATCACCGGGAAATCGTGCTCAGCGAGCAGCACTTCGTCAGCCGCCTCGACGACGCGCTCGAGAGCCTCGACCAGCCGAGCTTCGACGGCCTGAACTCGTACTACATGTCGCGCGCCGTCCGCGACGCGGGGTTCACCGTGGCGCTGGTGGGCACCGGCGGCGACGAGCTGTTCGGCGGCTACACGACGTTCCGCGATCTGCCGATGCTCCACCGCTGGTCCCAGCGCCTGCGCTGGATGCCGCGGAGCGCGATGGTGGCGGGCGCGAAGGTCGCCGTCTCCCGCCTGCAGCGAAGGACGGACGGGTTCCCGCCGCAGACGCGGTGGGCCAAGCTTCCGGAGATGGTGCGGCGCGGCGACGACCTGCTTGCCCTCTACCAGCTCGCGTACGCGCTCTTCCTCCCCGACTTCCAGCACGAGCTTCTCGGCGCGAACGGCGTGCTGCCGCTCCGCGACGGCCTCTCCGACGCGCTCCGTGCGCGGCTCGGCCGCGAGATCCGTTCGCGCAGCCTGCTCTCCGCCGTGAGCGTGCTCGATCAGCGCGTCTTCCTCGGCGAGCGGCTGCTCCGCGACAACGATGCCGTGAGCATGGCGGCGTCGATCGAGCAGCGCCTCCCGCTGGTCGACCAGGTGCTGCTCGAGAGCGTCTCGCGGGTGCCGGATGCGGCGCGGTACCAGCCGCTCGGGCAGAAGGCGATGCTCCGGCGGATCGGCTTGCGCGGTCTCGACCCGGCGCTGTTCGCGCGCCCGAAGAGCGGATTCGTGCTCCCGTTCGATCGCTGGATCCGGCGGGGGCTGAGCACGTCGATCGACCAGACCCTGCGCGACCCCGCGGCCGTGAGCGCCGCCGGCCTCGATCCCAAGGCGGTCGGGAGGCTCTGGCAGGCGTTTCTCGACGGCGCCTCCGGACTGTACTGGTCGCGCATCTGGGCCATCTACGTGCTGGTCCGCTTCTGCATCCGCCATGAGGTGCACCGATGATCTCGCGCAAGTACTGCCTGATCACGCCCTGCCGCGACGAGGCGAAGTACGCGCGGCGCACGCTCGACGCCGTCGCCGGCCAGTCGGAGCTGCCGGCGCTGTGGGTGATCGTGGACGACGGATCCCGCGACGCGACGCCTGCGATCCTCGCAGAGTACGCGGCCCGGCATCCGTGGATCCGCATCGTCCGCCGCGCCGATCGCGGGGATCGCAAGCTGGGCGGAGGAGTGATCGAAGCCTTCGACACCGGCTATGCGACGATCGATCCGGACGAATACGAGTACGTCTGCAAGCTCGACCTCGACCTCGACCTCCCGCCCGGATACTTCGCCGGTCTGATGGACCGGATGGAGGCCGAGCCGCGGCTGGGGACCTGCTCGGGGAAGCCGTACTTCGTCAGGCCCGGCGTCTCCGACGCGGGCGTGCGGTTCCCGCTCGTCGACCTCACCGATCTGATCTCGGAAAAGACCGGCGACGAGAACTCGGTCGGGATGACCAAGTTCTACCGGACCCGCTGCTTCCGGCAGATCGGCGGATTCGTCCGCGAGCTGATGTGGGACGGCATCGACGGACATCGGTGCCGCCAGCTGGGATGGATCGCCGCCTCGTTCGACGATCCCACCCTGCGCTTCGTCCACCTGCGGCCGATGGGCACCAGCCACAAGAACTGGTGGACGGGGCGGGTCCGCCACGGCTTCGGGCAGTACTTCATGGGGACGAACCCCGTCTACATGCTCGCGAGCGGCCTCTACCGCATGACCCGGCCGCCGCTCCTGCTCGGCGGCGTCGCCATGCTGCACGGGTACTTCAAGAGCATGATCAAGCGGAACCCCCGGTACGGAGACGACGAGTTCCGCCGGTTCCTGCACAGCTACCAGTGGGCCTGCCTGATCAAGGGGAAGGCTTCCGCCACCAGCGCCCTGAACGCGCGCCAGGCGGACCGCTGGAAGCCGCCCGCATGACCGAGCGCGCCGACGTGGCGGTGATCGGCGCCGGCGTCGTCGGCCTCGCCGTGGCGCGGGCGTTCGCGCTCGCCGGCCGCGAAGTGATGGTGCTGGAGACGGAGAGGTCGGTCGGCGTCCACACCAGCTCGCGCAACTCCGAGGTGATCCACGCCGGAATCTACTACCCGCCGGGGTCGCTGAAGGCGCGCCTCTGCGTCGAGGGGCGCAAGGCCCTGTACGCCTATTGCGCCGAACGCGGCATCGCACACGCGAGGACCGGCAAGCTGATCGTGGCGACGGCGGAAGAGGAGATCCCCACGCTCGTGCGCCTGAAGGCCACCGCGGAGGCGAACGGCGTCGACGATCTCGCCTGGGTCTCGGGCGCGGAGGCGCACGCGCTGGAGCCGGAAGTGTCCTGCGTTCGCGGGCTGCTCTCGCCTTCCACCGGGATCATCGACAGCCATGCCCTGATGGCCTCGCTCCGCCGCGATGCCGAGGGCGCGGGCGCGATCGTGGCCCTGGCCACGCCGGTGCTCTCGGGAGAGGTCCGCGACGACGGAATCGAGCTGTCCGCCGGCGGCGACGAGCCGTGGCGGATGCGGTTCCGGGTGGTGGTCAACAGCGCCGGGCCCTGGGCGCAGGAGGTGGCGCGGCGGATCGCGGGTCTGCCGCCGGCGTCGATCCCGCCGCAGCACTTCGCCAAGGGGCACTACTTCATCCTCTCCGGGCGCTCTCCTTTTCGCAGGCTCATCTATCCCGTGCCCGTCGCTGGCGGCCTGGGCACGCACGTCACGCTCGATCTGACGGGCCGGGTGCGCTTCGGTCCCGACGTGCAGTGGTGCGAGCGCGTCGAATACGGGTTCGACGAGTCGCGGGTGCAGGCCTTCTACGAGTCGATCCGCCGCTACTACCCGGCGCTGAAGGAGGGCGCGCTGCAGCCGGGGTTCACGGGGGTCCGGCCCAAGATCTCGCCGCCGGGCAGCCCCGCCGCCGATTTCCAGATCCACGGCCCATCCGCGCACGGCGTCCCCGGGCTGGTGAACCTCTACGGGATCGAGTCTCCGGGGCTCACCGCTTCGCTGGCGCTGGCGGAACGGGTCCGCGCCGCGGTGTCCGCCTGACCGGGCTACGGCGCGCCGACGTGTCTTCGCTCCGGCGGCGCAATCAGTGCCCGAAGCCGCTCCTCGCGCGCCAGCATCGCCGGGGTGAGCGGGACGCCGAGCGTCTCGAAGACGGTGCGCAGGCGGTGGACCCAGTCGTGGCGCAGCGCCGCCTGGCGCACGTTCTCGCGGCGGATCCGGGAGAGGCGCGCGGGATCCTCTTCGAGCGCCCGGAGGAACGCGCCGACGTCGGGCGAGTCGAAGGGCAGCCGGATCACGGCATCCGGCCAGTCGAACTGCTTGCGGAACTCCTCCGACCGCGGCGGCTCGCCGATCAGGACGGCGCCCGCGGCGGCGCCTTCGTAGAACCGTCCCGAGATCTCCTCCTTGCCTTCCGTCATCTCGGGCTCGTTCACCCGCGCGCGATTCGCGACGTAGTACTTGCTCCGCTGCAGGATGCTGGCGAGCAGGAGGCGGTGCTCGGCGGGGTTCCCCACGCTGAAGGTCATCTGCTTGCCGCGTTCGCCGCTCGCCCGGACGGTGTCGTAGTAGTAGAAGATCCGCCGCTCGCGGGCGAGGACCAGGAGCGCGGCGTGCGTCACCGCCGAGCGCCTGCCGATGTTGCACACGTCGATGGCCCGCTCGGGGAAGCCGGGATCCGGGGCGAACCGCAGCACGTCCGCGGCCAGCGGCAGGTACGTGCACGGCCGGCCCACCAGCCGGCCCACCTCCTCCACCGGATGCCGGACGCCGATGAAGACGTGATCGAACTCCGCGAGCAACTCGAGCAGATACCCGGGAAGCTCGTGGGCCCAGAGCTCGTTGATGAAGCACGCGGCCTTGCGGCAGCGCGCCCGCCATTCCGGCACCGCGGCCAGCGCGAACAGCTCGAACGGGTGGTTGAAGACGGGGAAGAAGAGATCGTACTCCCGGGTGAGGCGCGGGGCGGGCAGCGCGGGAGTCAGAGCGCGCGCGAGACGGCGGGATCGGGTGCCGAATCGCGCCAGCTTGTAGACGCGGCGCACGCGCTCGATCGCGTCCGGGTTCTCCGCTTCCACCCGGTCGGCGCCGGTGACCTCGGCGACCACGTCCTCGAATTCGTAGGGGGCGCAGAACGCGACCAGGTCGTGGATGCGCCGCATCGAAAGCTGCAGGACCGGGCCGCCCCCGCGCACGATCCGGGCCTCGCCGCCGGCGTGGATGCTGGAGAACAATGCCATCGATCCCACCCCGGGACGATTGTCGCATGTAGCACCGGAGCGTCCTGGCGTCACCCGGGAGGATGACGGTTCGCGACGGCATCTTTCTTGTTCGACCCTGCCCTGCTGAAAGATACTTACCGCAAAGGATACGACAGAAATGCTCGAGACCACCGACGTAGCGATCATCGGCGCGGGTCCGTATGGCCTGTCCGTCGCCGCCCACCTTCGCGCCCGCGGCGTCGACTTCCGCATCTTCGGCCAGCCGATGATGTTCTGGAAGCGCATGCTCCCGGGAATCAACCTGAAATCGCCGGATTTCGGGAGCAACATCTATACGCCGGAGCCGGGGAACACCTTCGTCGAGTGGTCCGAGGCGCGCGGGCTCAGCCGCAAGGAGCCCATTCCGATGTCGCGCTTCACCGAGTACGCCGTAGACACACAGCAGCGGCTCCTGCCGATGGTGGAGAAGGTGGAGGTGACGAAGGTCCGGTCCGTCGACGACGCCTTCGAGGTGACCACCGCCGCCGGGGCGCGGTTCGGCGCCCGCCGCGTGGTGGTCGCGGTCGGCCTGACCTACTTCGCGCACATGCCGGAGGTGCTGAGCGGCGTCTCCCGCGACCTCGTCAGTCACACCTCCGACCACACCGACTACAAGGGATGGAAAGGGAAGCAGGTGATCGTGATCGGCGCCGGACAGTCGGCGCTGGAGTCCGCGGGCGCGCTGCGCGAGGCCGGGGCGACCGTCACCCTGGTGATGCGGAAAGCGGCCCCTTACTTCACGGCCGTGCCCTCAGGACGCGGCCGGACGCTCTGGCAGAAGATCCGCTACCCGCGGACGGTGCTCGGGGAAGGGCCGCTCAACTACTCGCTGCAGCACCTGCCGATCTGGCCGTATTTCCTCCCGGAAGGGCTGCGGGTGTGGTTGACGAACAAGCACCTCGGCCCGTACGGCACCTGGTGGCTGCGCAAGGAGCTGGAGGGCGGGGTCAAGCTGGTGCCGAACACCACGGTGCTGGGAGCGACGCCACGGGACGGCCGCGTCGAGCTTCGCATCCGCGATGCCGAAGGGCGGGAGCAGGGGCTGGTCGCGGACCACGTCGTCTGCGGCACCGGGTACCAGACGGACATCGACCGCCTGCCGTTCCTTCCTCCGGAGCTCACCGCGCGAATCGCGAGGATCCGGCGCGCGCCCCGGCTCTCGCGAAAGTTCGAGTCGTCGGTGCCCGGGCTGTACTTCGTCGGGCAGGCTGCGTCGTTCAGCTTCGGTCCGATCCTGAGATTCGTCTGCGGCGCGGAGTTCGCGGCCCCCGCCGTCGCCCGGTACCTCGAGGCGAGCCTGGCCCGCGCCCCGGGAGGCGCCGCTTCCGCGGCAGCACATGGCGTTACCCCGATCGCGCGCTGAAACCGATCTCACCGCTCCGGCCCGGGCCGGAGTCCGGCCGCCCGTCCTCCTGACGATGGCGGGGTACGGCGGAACGCTGGCCGCGGCCCGTTGTCTCGGCCGCGCCGGGATCGCGGTGACGGTGGCGTCCGATCACCGCGGGCAGCCGGCCTCGTGGTCGCGCTGGACGCTGCGGCGGGTGCACTGTCCCGACTTCCGGGATTCGCAGCGGTTCATCGACTGGCTGCTCGAGTTCGGCGCGCGCGAGCCGAGGCACGTGCTCTACCCGACGTGCGACGATCTCGCCTTGCTCTTCGCGCTGCACGCGAAGGAGCTGGCGGAGAACTTCCTGCTCTACCAGCCCCCGGCGGAGACGGTGCTCGCGCTGCTCGACAAGCGATCCCTGGCCGCGGCCGCGGCCGCCGCCGGTCTCCAGACCCCGGTCACCTACGTTCCTCGCGACGACGCCGAGATCGAGCGCGTGGCGCGCGAAGCCCGGTTCCCGCTCCTGATCAAGCCGTGCACGCAGGTGATGTTCCGCACGCTGAACAAGGGCGTCCGCGTGCAGCGGCCCGAAGATCTCCTGGAGGCGTACCGGGCGTACACCCGGTCGAACACGTATCTTCCCCGCCTTCTCGCCGAGCGGCCCGACATCGCCCGCCCGATGTTGCAGGAGTACTTTCCGGAGGCCGAGGAGCACATCCACTCCGTCGCGGGCTTCGTCGATGCCGCCGGCAAGCTGTTCGTCGCCCGCGCCTCGACCAAGGTGCTGCAGCAGCCCCGGCGGGTCGGCGTCGGCGTCTGCTTCGAGGATGCCCCGCTCGATCCGGTCGAGGCGAACGGGATCGCGGCGCTCTGCAGGTCCACCGGCTACTTCGGCGTCTTCGAGGCGGAGTTCATCCGCGCAGGCGATCGCAGGCTGCTGATCGACTTCAACCCGCGGTACTACAACCAGATGGGGTTCGAGATCGCCCGCGGCCTCCCCCTGCCGCTCCTGGTCTACGCCGGGGCGCGCCGCGACGACCGCGAGCTGCAGCGCGCAGTGCGGGAGGCGCAGGCGGCGACCGATCACGGGCGCACGGCCTGGTGCCACAGCTTCGCCCTGGGGTTGATGATCGCCGCTCAGCGCCTGTCGGGGCGGATGAGCGCGGACGACGCGCGCCACTGGCGCGAATGGTCGGCGAAGCACCGCGACACGCTCGTCGAGGCGACCTCCGACCCGGAGGACCGCCTTCCCGCGCTGATCGACGCCGGCCTGCACCTGAAAGGCGCGCTCCGCCACCCGCGCGCTTTCTTCCGCTCGATCATCATGAACCGCTAGAACACGGCTTTGCGGCAATAGAAGGCTTCGGCGAATCGGTCCGGGGCGGCGCACTCCATGCCGCGGATCCGCGCCACCGCCCGGAAGAGGTCTTCGGAGAACCAGGATTTACCTGCCTGGGTCGGAAACGCCGAAAGGATCAGGCGGATCTTCTTCTCCAGCGTCGCCTCGGAGAGCGGGGAGAAGAATCCGGGCGATCCGAAATCGCCGTCGTACTTGGGGATCTCGTACTCGAGGATCAGGTGGTTGCGCCAGGTGTTCCAGGTCAGGTCGGAGACGGTGCGGTGATCCTGGTGCCGGTCCTCGCGATAATGCGTGAGGATCAGGTCGGGTGAGACCTCGCGCTTGAGCTGCTCGAAGTCCTCCTTCACCGCCGCGCCGGCGTACGGCAAAAAGCCGTCGCGGTGCGATCTCACCACCACCCGCTTCTCCCCGGCGCCCTCGAGGAAGGCCTCCGCGGACGCCTGCGCCTCGCGGGCGCGCTCCGGAGTGGAGCAGAACACGGCCCAGGTGACCTCCACGTCGCGACGCTCCGCGATCAGCCGCAGCAGCGTGCCCCCGCAGCCGATCTCGATGTCGTCCGAGTGCGCCCCGAGCGCGAGGACCCGCTTCGGACCGCTCCCCTCGAGCAACGAAAGCCTGTGCATCGCCTGGCTCCCCGGCTCCTAGCGGTTCCGCTTCCCGTTCTTCCACACCTCCCACGGCACCTGGCCGCGGGAGTACATGTCCTCGAGGAGCTGCTTCTCCTTGAAGGTGTCCATGCAGGCCCAGAACCCGTCGTACGGGTAGGCCACCAGCTTGCCCGCCGCCGCCAGGCGCTGGAAGGGCTCCTGCACCAGCTCCTCGCCGTCTCGCATCCAGTCGAAGATCTCCTGGCGGAAGGCGAAGAAGCCGCCGTTGACGCGCATCCCCACCTCCTTGATGTGGCGGATGCTCTTGACGATGCCGGTGTCCTCGAGGCTCACCAGGTGGAAGCTGCTGGTCGGCGCCACGCCGGTGAAGCACGCCACCGCGCCGCTGTGCGAGCGCAGCTGCTGGACCACGTCGGGCAGGGGCAGGTCGGAGAGGCCGTCGCTGTAGTTGGCGAGGAACATCTCCTCGCCGGCGAGGTACGGCTGCACCGCCTTCAGCCGCTGGCCGATGTTCGAGTTCATCCCGGTGTCGACGAAGGTGATCTTCCAGTCCTGGATGTCGCTGGCCAGCAGGTCGACCTTCTTGCCGCCCTCGCGCAGCACGAAGTCGTTGCTCACCGTCTCGTCATAGTTGAGGAAGTACTGCTTGATGCTGTCGGCCTTGTAGCCGAGGCAGAGGATGAACTCGTTGTGCCCGTAGTGCGCGTAGTAGCGCATCAGGTGCCAGAGGATGGGCCGGTAACCCACGGGCACCATCGGCTTGGGAATGGTCTCGGAGAAATCGCGCAACCGCATCCCCAGTCCGCCGCAGAACAGGACGACCTTCATCGCTCCCCCGCCTTTCGCCCGGCGATGCTTCCCCGGGATCCGTCTACCGCGTTCTCCAGGCCGCGCTCCAGAGGAGCGCGCGGAGTCCATCCCATCCGTGCGGACCGCAACCTCATCCGCGGGCCTCGCCGTCCGCCGCGCGCAGGAGCCCCGCGCCTGCGAGGGCCTCCGCGGCCTGCCGCACGTCCGCGAACGGCAGGCGTGCCCGGTCCGCGACGTCGAGCAGCGTGTGCTTGCCGTCGCCGAGGTTCAGCACCCAGAGCATCGCCATCTGCGTGGCCGCCGTGTGGCTCTGCCCGCCGACCGCGCCGTACAGGCCGCGCTTGCCCAGCTGCGGCTCGCATTTCGGGGACAGGTTCACCCAGACGCGATTGCCTTCCAGCACCGCGAAGACTTCCAGGTACCGGCGCAGCGTGTCGACCATCTTGTCCGGCTGGATGAAGTCGAGGTCGTCGCCGGAGGTGTGGTACTCGGGATACTCGCCGTGCGGCGTGCGGGTGAGCGATCCGACCGCGAGATCGAACCCGGGCGAGCAGTACTGGCGCTCGTCGTAGCCGTAGGGCGTGAAGGCGCGGATCTCGTGCGGCTGCCCGCTGTGCGCGAGCACATGCGCGACCACCCGGTCGATCTCGGCGTCGCCGCGGCGGCTCCGCTTGTACGTCAGCCGGCCGGCATCTGCGACGCAGGCGGCGACGAGGCCATGCCGGATGCGGAGCGCGCGCTCCTCGTTGACGGCGAGCCAGGTGATCGCGCCGATGGTCCCGGGGACGAAGAGGAAGCGATAGGTGTAGCGCGGCCGCAGCCGGCCGAGCATCCGCGCCAGCGTGGCCGACAGCACCATCCCGGCGCAGTTGTCGTTGGCGAGCGAAGGATGGCAGCAGTGCGTGGAGATCAGCACCTCTTCTTCGCGCGCGCCGCGGATGACCGCTTCCCCGTAGGTGAGCGACCCGGGAGCCAGGGTGGTGTCGATCTCGACCGTGTACTCGCCGGGCTGGAGCGACCGCCGCTGCTCGTCGCTCAGGCAGAAGCCCCAGGAGTCCTGGTAATAGCTGGTCCGGTACGGCACCAGCGCAGGCTTGTCGGGCAGCGAGTGCAGGTGCTTCTGCAGCTCTTCCAGCCGCAGCTTGCCGCGGAACGGCACGCTGTAGTTCAGCAGATGCAGGTTGCAGCGCGCGGCGTCCAGGACCACGCGGCCATCCGGCGCGATCAGCCGTGCCGAGCGGAACGTCCATTCGCGCGGCACCACCCAGTCGAAGACCTGCGTGCCGGTCGCCACCTCGTGCAGCTCGATCGGCGCGATCTGCTGCAGCATCCGCAGCGAGCTCCGCAGTCCCTCTCCGGTGATGCTGCGGCAGATCGGATAGAGCTCGCGCACCGCCGCGCGCATCTCTGTCCCGAGCGCGCCGGCGTCGAGCGAAGCGAGGGTGCTGCGCAGGTCGGCCGCCGCGTCGCGCACGTTCACGGGACACCCCGCAGGTGTTCCAGCGAGGCTGCGGTCGCGTCCGGGTAGTCGCGATCGCGCGCGGCGATCACCTCCACGCGCATCGGCCAGTCGATCGCCAGGAGCGGGTCGTCGTAGCGGACGCCGCGCCCCGCCCCGGGCTGGTAGCGTTCCGAGATCTCGTACGAGACCTCGGTGGCGTCGGCGAGGGTGAGGAAGCCGTGGGCGAAACCGCGCGGCACGTAGAGGGCGCGGCCGTTCTCGGGCGTCAGCTCCACGCCGAACCACTTGCGGAACGTCGGGGAGTGAGGCCTCAAGTCCGCCGCCACGTCGAACATGGCGCCGCGCGTGCAACGGACGATCTTCACCTCGGCGTGCGGCGGCGCCTGGTAGTGCATCCCCCGGAGCGTGCCCCGAAGGTGGTTGTAGGAGACGCTGCGCTGCGCCACCCGCGGCTCCAACCCGTGCGCGGCCAGCTCGTCCGCGCACCAGGTGCGCGCGAAGTAGCCGCGTTCGTCGGCGTGACGCTCCTGCTCGAGGATGAAGACGCCCGGCAAGGGTGTCGATTCGAAGCGCAACGCCGCCCCCTACTCGAAGACCCGGACCTCGGGGATCGGCACCACGAACTTGCCGCCCCAGGAGCGGATCTCCTCCATCTGCTTCATGATCTCGTCCTTGAAGTTCCAGGGCAGGATGAAGAGATAATCCGGCCGTGCCTCCCGGATCGCCTCCGGCGCGAGGATCGGAATGTGCGTGCCGGGCAGGAACTTCCCCTGCTTGTACGGGTTGCGATCGACGGTGAAATCGATGAAGTCGGTGCGGATCCCGCAGTAGTTCAGGAGCGTGTTGCCCTTCCCCGGCGCGCCGTAGCCGACGATCTTCTTTCCCGCCCGCTTCGCGCCGATGAGGAAGTCGAGGAGCTTGCGCTTCGTGTCCTTCACCTGCTCGGCGAACCCCGCGTAGGCCTCCAGGCGCATCAGGCCGGCCTCGATCTCCCGCTCCTTGAGCTGACGCGCGCGCTCCGTGACCGGCCGCGGGTCGTCGAGGTGCTTCGCATACACGCGCAGCGACCCGCCGTGCGTCGGCAGCTCCTCGACGTCGAAGAGCGTCAGACCTTCGCTGGCGAAGATCCGCTCGCAAGCGATCCACGAGAAGTACGAGAAGTGCTCGTGGTAGATGGTGTCGAACTGGTTCTCCGCCATCAGCCGCATCACGTGGGGGAACTCCACCGTGACGGTGCCGCGAGGCTTGAGCAGGAGCCGGAGGCCGGCGACGAAGTCGTTCGGGTCGGGCACCTGGGCGAGCACGTTGGCGCCGCAGATCAGGTCGGCGCGCTTGCCTTCCGCGGCCAGCTCGCGCGCGGTCGCGGCGCCGAAGAACTTCACCAGGGTGGGCACTCCCTTCGCGATCGCCACCTTGGCGACGTTCGCGGCCGGCTCGATGCCGAGCACCGGGATGCCCATCTTGACGAAGTGCTGCAGGAGGTAGCCGTCATTGCTCGCGACCTCCACCACGAAGCTGTCGCGGCCGAGATGGAGCCGATCGGCGATCATGCCGGCGTAGCGGCGCATGTGCTCGACCCAGCTGTCCGCGTAGGAGGAGAAATAGGCGTACTCGCCGAAGATCTCCTGGGGCGAGACGAACTCCTCCAGCTGCACGAGCCAGCAGCCGTCGCACACGTAGGTGTGCAGCGGATAGAACGGCTCCATCGCGTTGCGCTTCTCCGCCGGCAGGTAGCTCTCGCAGAGCGGCGACATGCCGAGGTCGACGAAGGTGTGGAGGAGCGGCCTCTTGCAGTGCAGGCAGCGCGGGACGCTGCCGGTGTCGGATCCGGTCATCGTGTCATGCTCCGTTTCGTTCAGGCCGCGACCGGCTCTGCGATCCAGCGGAGATCGGCTCCGAGGTTGTGCGCGCCGATCAGCGCCTTGAGCTGGTCGATGCGGCGGTACCGCGGCCCCTCGAAGTCCTGCAGCTTCAGCCCGACCGCCTTGTACTCCTCGTACAGCTGCCGCGCCCCCTTGCGGGCGTCCCACCGGGGCTGGAAGCCGGGGACCATCCGGGCGATCTTCGAGAAGTCGGCGCGGTAGTTGCGCTTGTCCGGTCCGGCGTCGTCGGCGAAGGCGAGCTCGCAGCCCGGCACCGTCTCCTTCACGATCTGCGCGATCTCGCGGATCCGGTAGTTCTGGTCGTTGCGGCCGACGTTGAACGCCTGCGCGTGCACCGCTTCCCGCGGCGCCGTCAGCACCGCGAGGAAGGCGCGGCTGATGTCCTCGATGTGCACGATCGGGCGCCACGGGCTGCCGTCGGACTTGAGGAACACCTTCCCGGACGTGTAGGCCCAGGCGACCAGGTTGTTCAGCACGATGTCGAAGCGCAGCCGCGGCGAGAAGCCGTACGCCGTGGCGCAGCGGAGGAAGGTCGGCGAGAAAGAGTCGTCGGCGAGCGGCGCGACGTCGCGCTCGACCCTCACCTTCGACTCGCCGTAGGCGGTGACGGGATTGAGCGGCGACTCCTCGTCCACCAGCCCGTCGCCGGCCGCGCCGTAGTTGCTGCACGACGAGGCGAAGGCGAACCGTGGCACCCCGGCGGCCTTGGCCTTCTCGGCCAGCCGCACCGAGGCGAGGTGGTTGATGTCGTAGGTCAATTCCGGATTCAGATCGCCCAGGGGATCGTTCGAGAGCGCCGCCAGGTGGATCACGGCGTCGAACCCGCGCAGGTCCTGGACCTCGACCGCGCGCACGTCCTTGGAGATGGTGCGGATCGACTCGCGCCAGGCGCCGAACGTCGACCGGCGATACAGGTCGGTGTCCAGGCCGACCACCTCGTGGCCTGCCTGGAGCAGGAACGGCGCCATGACCGTTCCGATGTAGCCACGGCTACCAGTAAGAAAGATCTTCATACCCCCCTCCGGGCGACGAACGACCACACTGTAGCATTGAATCGCTTCTGTACGGAAGACCTGTTTGCGTCGCGTCAGGCCGCCGGCGCGCCGGGGCTGGTCTGGACGATGGATGCGGGCGCCGAGACCTTGCGGCGCAGGAGCGTCTGGAAGAGCGCCACGTCGCCGCGGCGCACCAACCCGAGCGCGAGCGCGCAGAGCGCAAAGGCCACCACGCAGGCCGGCGCTCCCACATAGATCGGAAGCGGCGGGAGCCAGTGGAAGAGCAGCGCGGTCAGCCCGCCGGCGCCCAGGGCGCGCCCGATGTCCACCGCGACCGCCGCCCCCAGGCAGCCGCGCGGCAAGAACAGCGCGGACCCGCCGAAGACCACCAACTCGCTGGCGACGAACGCCAGGACCGCTCCGATCCCGCCGTTCCCGGTCCGGCGCTGGAACCAGGGGATGAGGACGAGATCGAGGCCGGTGCTGAGGACCACGCTGGCGATCTTCGCCACCGAGAACGCGGTGGAACGGCCGAGCGCGGTGAGCGCGTTGCCGAAGAGCACGTCGATGAAGAGCAGGAAGAGGCCGGGCGCGAACACCTTCAGGATCATCCCGGCGGGCCCGAAGTTCCGGTGTCCGTAGACCAGGGCGATGGCGGAGTCCGCGCACAGCCAGGTACCTACGCCGGCGAGCGCGCCGAGGAAGAGCATCGGGCGCAGCGTGGCACGGACCTCGACGTTGAACACCCGCATGTCCGCCGCCGCGCGGGAGAGGCGCGGATACGCCGCGGCGCCGATGATCAGCGAGGGCGCGATCAGCGTCCCCATGATGTTCTTCGCCGCACCGTACCAGCCGACCGCGTCGCCGGGCACGATCTTGGAGAGGATGATGGCGTCGAGATAGGGCTGGATGGAGGCCGCGATCATCATGGTGACGATGGCGGTGCCTCCCGCGAGCACCTGGCGCGCGGTCGTCGCATCGAAGCGCGTCTCGCCGGTGGCGATGCGCCGGTTCAGCCAGCTCGCCACCATGAAGGCGCCGGCGCCGGCGACGCCCTGTGCCGCGACCACTCCGCCGACGCCGAACCCGAGCGCCAGCGCCGGGAGCGCGAGCAGGAGCGTCGCCGTCTTGTTCACCACCGAGACGGAGGCCTCGAGCCCCATCCGTTCGCGGCCTCGGAACACCATCAGATAGCTCTGCGTCGCCGCCCAGGGGACCGTGGCTGCGATGAACGCCACCGAGAACCAGCAGGTGCGGGCGTCGTATCCCAGCGCCCAGGCGAGGAGCCCGGCCGGAAGCGAGATGACGATCGCGCCGGCGACGCGCAGCACCAGCGTGCTCCCGAGAAGCCGGCCGCTGTCCTCCGGCGTGCGCGCCACCTCGCGGATGACGTAGAACTGCTGTCCCCAGTCCACCACCACGTACGCGAAGGTGGAGAACGAGTTGATCAGGAAGTAGAGGCCGAAGTCGCGCGCGCCCAGCGATCGGCCCAGCGCGGCGCTGAAGACGATGGCGAGGGCGGTGGTCGAGACCTGCCCGAGGACGAGGTTGAAGGCGTTCCTCGCCACCGACGCGCGCGAGCCGAGATCGAGTTGGGCGGGCCCCCCGGCCCCCGGCTGCGGCATCGCCCTTCCTTAACACGGGGGGGCCGGATCAGCGGAGGTGGAATTTCACAGGACCTGGGTTCCGGACCTCTCCGGTCCCGGGTTCCAGCACCGCTGTAGTCGGAGACTTTTCAATGTCCAGCATTCACGCGCACTTGAGAGGAGCCGCGAACTCACCTGTTGACGCCAGCGCTCCTGTTTTCTTACAAGCACCCCCACGGGGGCGTACTCGCTGCACAGCGAGACGGATCGCGATCGCATGACTTCAATCGGGGGGAATCCCAACAACCTGCGCAATGCGGGGCGAACGCCCGGCTTCGCTTCGCGAGCGAACCTGTTCGCGGACCTGGCGATCGTCTTCGTCGCCACGATTGCCGCTGCGACTCCGGCAGGGATCGGCCCGGAGCGCGTGCATCTCTTCTGGGTCGCGTCGGCAGCGGTGGTCGCCTGGGTGGTGACGGCGGCCGCGCTGCGGCACTACCACCCGCTCGCGTACGATCGCGGCCTCCTCGACGACGTGGCGATGATCACCATCCAGTCCGCCGCGGTGATCACCGTGCTCACCTTGCTCGACCTGCTGGCCCCCGCCGGCACGCCGATCCCGCGCATCTCGCACGTCCTGCCGATGATCTGGGTGCCGGTCGTCCTCCTCCGCCGGCTGTTCATGCTCCTCGCCGACCGCGAGCCGCCGATGGACGACATCCTGATCATCGGGATCGGCCCCATCGCCCGGCTGACCGCGGCCGACGTGCGGCGGCAAGGCCACCACCGCGTGGCCGGTCATCTCCGCCTCCCCGACGAGAACGGGCGCGAGACCGCGCTCCTGCAGCGCAGCTACCGGGCCGACGGAGCGGAGTGCACCATCCTCGGGGACGTCGCCTCGCTGGAGGAGGTGCTGCGCAAGGTGGCCGTCGACGAGATCTACGTCGCCGGGAAGATGCGCACGCACGGAGAAGAGATGCAGGAGGCGATCCGGGTCTGCGAGCGGCTCGGCATCCCCTTCGCCCTCCCCGCCTACAGCTTCCGCCTGGAGCGCGCGCAGGCCGTGCACGCCGAGGCGGTCGCCGACGGGTATCTCCACTACCAGACCTACCAGCCGAAGCCGCACCAGCAGGCGATGAAGCGGCTCTTCGACATCGCCGCCTCCGCGCTCGCGCTCTGGGCGCTGTTGCCGCTCTTCGCGGTGGTGATGATCCTGATCAAGCTCACCTCGCGCGGACCGATCTTCTTCCGCCAGGTCCGGGTCGGGCTGCACGGCCGCACCTTCAACATGCTCAAGTTCCGCTCGATGGTGGCGAACGCGGAAGCGCTGAAGAGCTCCCTCGCCGCCTCGAACGAGCAGTCCGGTCCGGTGTTCAAGATGCGCCGCGACCCGCGGGTGACGCGCGTCGGCCGCTTCATCCGCCGGTACTCCATCGACGAGCTGCCCCAGCTGATCAACGTGCTTCGCGGCGACATGAGCGTGGTCGGCCCGCGTCCGCCGGTTCCCGAGGAGCTCCTCAAGTACGAGGCCTGGCAGCGGCGGCGGCTTTCGGTGCGCCCGGGCCTGACCTGCATCTGGCAGGTCTCCGGCCGCAACCAGATCTCCTTCGAGGACTGGATGGTGCTCGACATGCAGTACATCGATCACTGGAGCCTCGCGCAGGACTTCACCCTCATCTTCCGCACCATCCCGGTGGTGATCACCGGGCGCGGCGCGAGCTGACACGCGTGATCGACGGAAAGCTCGTATTGCTCGTGGAGGACGATCCGGAGATCCGGAAGTTCCTCCGCCGCTGCCTGGAGAAGCTGGAGCTCCGCGTCAAGGAGGCCGCCACCGGCCGGGCCGCGCTCGCGTTGCTCAAGGAAGAGAAGCCCGCCCTGGTCTGCCTGGACCTGATGCTGCCGGAGTTCAGCGGGTACGAGATCTGCGAAAAGATCCGGGCCTCGCCCGACCTGCACGACGTGCCGGTGCTGATCGTCTCCGCGCGCGCGATGCCGCCCGACCGGGCGATGGCGGAAGAGGTGGGCGCGACGGCATACCTGATCAAGCCGATCCGCTGGAAGACGTTTGCCAGCACCGTCTCCGGGCTGCTCGACGGGACGCTCGAAGCCGCGACTCCGTAGCGCGCAACCATCGCGCGCCCGGCGCCGGCGGCGCGCAGAATTCTCGCCGCTACGACCCGGCCGGAGGTGCGGCGATCTGGGCCCGGATGAGAGTCTTCATCGCCCGCAGGCCGGCTTTGCGGCCGAACTGCAGCAGGTGCCCGCCTGGAAAGACAACCAGCGGCGCGCCGAAGTGCGCCGCGAGCCTGTCGGCGTGCGTCCGGGTCTTGGTGATCCGGTCTCCTGCCGCGGCGACCACCAGCATCCGCTCTCCCGGGACCACCGGCGGCCGCGCGAGCGGACGGACGATCCGCAACGCGGCCTTTCCCGCCGTGCGCACCGACTCGGGAATGTCCTCGCCGCGCAACGCCTCGTGCTCGACCGCGACGTCGGTGAGATCGGCGAGCGGGATGAAGAGGATCACCCAGTCGAGACGCGGCTCGATGGTGGCGAGCAGCGCCGCGGTATACCCGCCGAGGCTCATCCCCGCGAGACCGAGGCGCGGCGCTCCCCGCGCCCGCAGCCAGGCGATCAGCGAGCGGACATCCCACACGGCCTGGCCGAACCCCTCGAC
>DASREU010000054.1:0-3547 GCA_035651935.1 Myxococcales bacterium
CGGGCCGTTTCTTCGCTCGCTGAAGAGGGCTTCGATACCCTCGAAGCACCTCTTCCGAACGGAGCCCGAGATGAGATCGCGCGCCATCGCCGCCACGCTCCTGATCGCAGCCGCCGCCGCGGCGCAAGAGCAGAAGCCGCCGGAGACGAGCGGCGTGAGCGGCCAGAACCTTCCCAACGCGTCGGGCGGCAACGGCCAGGCGTTCGCGGATCCTTCGCAGCTCTTCGGCGGCACCGACGGCACGTTCATCGGCCTGGCCGTCAACAACATCCAGGGGGAAGGCTCGTACGCGGCGACGGTGATCAACACACAGTTCAGCCTCGGCCCCGTGGGGCTCGGCCTCTCCCTGCCGCTCAATCTGCTGATCTGGAACAACGATCAGTGCTGCCTCGGCGCCACGACCCGCGAGTCGAAGACCTACGCGGGCGTGCTCCGCCGCCGCGACTGGGACGAGCCGCAGGACTACACCAAATTTGTCCGCTACATCCGGTACGGCAACAAGCGCGATCCTCTGTACGTCCTCGCCGGCCAGCTCTGGGGCGCATCCGTCGGACACGGAACGCTGGTCAACCGGTACTCGAACTCGCTCAGCCTCGATCACCCGAAGGCCGGCCTCGCGCTGGACGTGAACACGGATTGGGGCGGCGTCGAGACGCTCACCGACTGGGTGGGGAATCCGACGCTCATGGCTGGGCGCGCGTATGTACGGCCCCTGGGCGGCACTCCGATCTTGCGCGGGTGGGCCATCGGCTTCAGCGCCGCCACCGACCGCACCGCCCCTGTCGGAGTCACCGCGCCGTTGCAGTCCGATGCGCAAGGCAATCCGGTGAACCTGAACCAGCGGGCGATCTACGCCATCGGCGTGGATACCGAATTCGAGGTCCTGCGGAATTCGTTCATCAGCCTCATTCCGTACGCAGACTTCAACCGGATCGCCGGCGCGGGAAACGGAGTGCACACCGGCTTCCTCGCCGACATCCGCCTGCCCATCCCGCTCCTCGACGTGGGCGTACAGGCGAAGCTCGAGTACCGGATGATGCAGCCCGGCTACATCCCCGAATACTTCGACCAGTTCTACGACCTCGGGCGCGTGCAGTACGCGATGCAAGGGACAGCCGGCACGACGTACGTTTCCAAGTACGACGCCGCGGTGGCGGCGCGAAACGGCGCGAACGGAGACACCTCGTTCAGCCAGCGCGGGTACTACGGCGAGCTGGCGTTCAATGTCGCCGGGATGATCCAGATCGGCGGCCTCTACCAGGACCGCCAGGGAGATCCGAACGGCGCCTCGATGGGCCTGTTCGCGACGGTGCCCTACTTCGACGTGATCAAGGTGTCGGCGTACTACCTCCGCAAGAACATGAAGAGCGGGTTCGACGACGCGTTCCAGCTCGACGCGCGATCGCTGCTCGCGGCCTCGCTGGCATACAAGGTCTGGGGGCCCGTGTACTTCCGGGCCGACTTCCGCCGCCAGTGGGTCTTGTTGCCCGGGCAGACGCAGATCACGGCGGTCGACAGCTTCACTGCCGGGATGGCGACGTTCATCCCCTTCTAGGACCCGAACCGGGATCCCCTCCTCGGGCGCCGCCGTGACTTTCGAGGCGTCTTTCCTTATCTTCCCGCCCCCATGCCGACGCCCCGCACCGCGGCCGACATCCGCGAAGCCTTCCTTCGCTTCTTCGAGGAGCGAGGGCACAGGCGAGTGAAGAGCTCCTCGCTCGTTCCGCAGAACGACCCGACGCTCCTCTTCACCAACGCGGGGATGAACCAGTTCAAGGACGTGTTCACCGGCCGCGAAACGCGCGACTACAAGCGCGCCGCGTCCTCGCAGAAGTGCGTGCGCGCCGGCGGAAAGCACAACGATCTCGAGAACGTGGGCTTCACCGCCCGACACCACACGTTCTTCGAAATGCTGGGGAACTTCTCCTTCGGCGATTACTTCAAGAAGGACGCCATCGCCTGGGCCTGGGAGTTCGTCACGAAGACGCTGGGGCTTCCGCCGGAACGGCTCGCGGTCACCGTCTTTCGCGACGACGACGAGGCGGAGCAGCTGTGGAGGTCGATCGGCGTGCGGAAGGAGCGCATCTTCCGCCTCGGGGAGAAGGACAACTTCTGGGCGATGGGGCCGACCGGGCCCTGTGGCCCCTGCAGCGAAATCCATCTGTACCGGCTCCCGGAAGGGACCCAGGCGCAGCTCGACGAGCATGCGCACCGGTTCTTCGCGCTCGACCAGGCCGATCAGCTCGGCAGCGACAGCTGGATGGAGCTCTGGAACCTGGTCTTCATGCAGTTCGAGCGGAGCGAGCCGGACGGCCCGCTGGCGCCGCTCCCCAAGCCGTCCATCGATACCGGCGCCGGCCTCGAGCGCGTGGCCGCGGCGGTGCAGAACGTGCCGTCGAACTACGACACCGATCTGCTCCGGCCGCTGATCGACGAGGCCGCGCGCATCTCGGGCAAGAAGTACTCCTCCAGCGAGGCGGTCAACGCCCGCGGATCGTCCGCGTCGATGCGCGTGGTCGCCGACCATTCGCGCGCCGCCGCCTTCCTCCTCGCCGACGGCGTCCTCCCCTCCAACGAGGGTCGCGGCTACGTGCTCCGCCGGATCCTCCGGCGCGCCATCCGCCACGCCCAGCGCCTCTCGCCGGAGCCGTCGCTGTACGCGAAGGTCTGCGCGAAGGTGATCGAGATCATGGGCGGCGCGTATCCGGAGCTGGTGGACTCGCGGGTGCGGATCCTGGAGACCGTCCAGCACGAGACCGACCTCTTCCTGCGCACGCTCGATCGCGGCAATGCCATTCTTGCCGAGGCGCTGGCGCGCTCGAAGAAGGTGAGCGGGGATCTGGCCTTCAAGCTGCACGACACGTACGGGTTCCCGCTCGATCTCACGCAGGTGATCGCGGCCGAGAGCGGCGCCAGCGTGGACGTCGACGCCTTCGAGAAGCTGATGGAGGAGCAGCGGGCCCGTGGCGCGTTCGCCGGCTCGGGCGAAGCCGCGGTGGCCGACGTTCACAAGTCGCTCGCCACCGAGCTGGGCGAGAACGAGTTCCTCGGGTACCAGGCGATTTCGGCCGAGGCGACGCTGCAGGCGATCCTGGTGGGCGGAAAGCGTGTGCAGAAGATCTCCGCCGGCGAAGAAGGCGAGCTGACGTTCGATCGCACCCCGTTCTACGGCGAGTCGGGCGGCCAGGTCGGAGACACCGG
This sequence comes from Myxococcales bacterium, assembly GCA_035651935.1. GTDB lineage: Bacteria > Myxococcota > Myxococcia > Myxococcales > 40CM-4-68-19 > 40CM-4-68-19. The sequence goes on from DASREU010000054.1 coordinate 3,202, forward strand.
ATTCGTCACCAGCAGCTCGTCGCGCGCACAGATCCTCGACACGCAGCGGCCCGTGCACGGCCTGATCGTCCACCGCGCCAAGGTGCTGGAGGGCACGTTCTCGGCCGGAGAGAAGGTGGAGCTGATCGTCGACGTCGACCGCCGCGCCGGACTGCGCCGGAACCACAGCGCCACCCACCTGCTCCATCGCGCGCTCCGCGAGGTCCTCGGCGAAGGGGTGAAGCAGGCGGGATCGGTGGTGGCGCCCGACTATCTTCGCTTCGATTACACGGCGTACCAGCCGCTCGACGACGAGCAGCGGCAGCAGATCGAGCGCCGCGTCAACCAGCTGGTGTACGAGAACCAC
>DASREU010000055.1:0-5310 GCA_035651935.1 Myxococcales bacterium
CCCAGCTGATCCCCGAGACCCGGGACCCCTTCCACGAATCGTGGGCGACGATGGCGTCGATCGAGGACCACCTGTCGCGCCTGCGGGAGAAGCCGGCGCTGATCTGCTGGGCGCTCAAGGACCCGGCGTTCAGGAGGCCCCAGCTCGAGCGCTGGCAGAACCTGTTCGCGCGGGTCGACGGACCTCACCTCCTCGAGGGCGCGGGGCATTTCCTCCAGGAGGATGCGCCCGGCGCGATCCTCGAGCACATGGAGCGCTGGGCCGCGGCGCTGTGAACCTCGAGGAGCAGGCCCGGATGCTCGCGAACCGGGTGAAGAAGACCTTCCGCAAGCTCCACCCCCGCTTCGAGCGCGAGAGCATCGGCGCCTTCCGCCTCTACGACCGCGACATCCCGGAGATCCGCGCCGCCGTCGACTGGTACGAGGGGCACCTGGTCATCGCCGAGTACGAGCGCGAGCAGACCCGCGGAGCGCCCTGGCTCGCGACCATGGCCCGCGCCGCCGCGAACGCGCTCTCCGTCCCGCCGGAGCGCGTCCATCTCAAGGTGCGGCGCACCGGCGAGAAGTATGCGCGCCTCTCGCGGACGAACCACCGGCTGATCGTCCGCGAGCGGGACCTGCGCTTCGCCGTCAACCTCGACGACTACATCGACACCGGCCTCTTCGCCGACCACCGCGACACCCGCGCGCGCGTCCGTGCGGAGGCGCGCGGCGCGTCGTTCCTCAACCTGTTCGCCTACACCGGCAGCTTCACCTGCGCCGCGGCCGCCGGAGGGGCGCGGGAGACCACCAGCGTCGACGCCTCCCGGAACTACCTCGACTGGGCGGCGGACAATCTCCGGCTCAACGGCCAGAGCGGCGAGCTCGTGCGATCGGAGGTGATGGAGTTCCTCCAGGCCGCGGGAACGCGAAGGTGGACGCTCTGCGTGCTCGATCCACCCTCCTTCTCCGATTTCGGCGGACGCGTCTTCGACGTGCAGCGAGATCACCGCGCGCTGGTCGCGCGCGCTCTCGATGTGCTCGCGCCAGGAGGCGTGCTCTGGTTCTCGACGAATCACCAGCGCTTCACCCCCGCGCTGGAAGGGCTTCGCTACAGCGAAGAGCAGACGGTCCCCGAGGACTACCGCAACCGCGCGGCGCACCGCGCCTTCCGGCTCACGAAGTGAGCAGGCCCGCGAAGGTCCGGGCGTCGAGGTTCGCGCCGCAGACGATCAGGGCGACGCGTTTGCCCGCGAGCTTCTCGCGCAAGGGGCCGCACAGCGCCGCGGTCGATGCGGCGCCCGCGGGCTCCACCGCCAGCTTGGCGCCGCGAAAGAGAAGGCGCAGGGCTGCCCGGAGCTGATCGTCGTCGACCAGAACCAGCTCGTCGACGTACCGGCGGCAGAGCGCGAAGCTGTACGGCGCGGCGTGCGGCGCGCCCAGGCTGTCGGCGATGGTGCGCACCTTGTCGATCCCCTCGGGCCTTCCGCTGCGGAAACTGCGGTGCATGGTGTCGGCGCCCGTGGGCTCCACGCCGAACACCTGCGTCCGCGGCGAGATCTGCTTCACCGCCGCCGCCACGCCCGCGCAGAGCCCGCCCCCGCCGATCGGCACCACCACCGCGTCCAGCGCCTCTGCCTGGGCACAGAGCTCGAGCCCGAGCGTCGCCGTCCCCAGCGCGGTGAGCGGCCCTTCGAAGGGATGCACGAAGGTCCGGCCCTCCTCCGCCTCGATCTCCTTCACCCGCGCGAACGCGGCGTGCACGTCGTCGACCAGCACCACCTCGGCCCCGTACGCGCGCGAACCCTCGACGCGCGCGGGGCTGGCGCTCTTCGGCATCACCACCTTGGCGGTGGTGCCCAGCGCTCGCGCGGCGTACCCGACCGCCATCGCGTGGTTGCCCGCGCTGACCGCCGTCACTCCGCGCGCGAGCGCCGCAGGCGAGAGCGCCAGCATGTTGCAGAGCGCGCCGCGGGGCTTGAAGCTCCCGGCGTGCTGGAACAGCTCCAGCTTGAGGATCGGCTGCGTTCCCGTGACCCGCTCCACCTCGTCGCCGCACCAGCGCCAGACGGGCGTCTCCACCACCAGCTCTCCCAGCCGCGCGCGGGCGTCGCGGATCCCGGGCAGTGTCGGCGCGACGGCATCCATCGCGCGCACCATAGATCGGCTTCCGCTCGCACGGCATTTCTTCGTTCGCGCTGACGGTTCTGAACCTTGCTTCTCGATCGGCGAGGGGGTTCCGGCAAGGCGGGTCTGCTGTACATGCTCTCCCCGTGCGGCGGTCGATAGCACCCTGGGCAGCCCTGGCCGGATCGCTTGCGCTCACCATCGCCGTGGCCGCGTTCGTCTCCGCCAACGGCCGGACGCGGGAACGGACGCGCTTCGTCCGCGCCGTGCACGCCGCCGTCGACCGGATCCAGGCGCGCATCGAGATCTACCAGTCGATGCTTCGTGGATGCGCCGCGCTGCTCGCCGCCGACCCCGACCTCCACCCTCGCGATTTCCACCGGTACGTGGAGCGGATCGATCTCGAGGACGCGTATCCGGGTGTCCAGGGAGTGGGCTTCGCCCGCCGGGTGAAGAAGGAGGAGGTCGCGTCGGTCGAGGCGGACCTGCGGCGCCGCGGCTTCGAAGGCCTGCGGATCTGGCCCGATTCTGCAGCAGACGAGCGGAGCGCGGTCCTCTTCCTCGCGCCGCTCGATCGGCGGAACCGGGCAGCGATCGGCTACGACATGTACGCGGACCCGGTGCGCCGGGAAGCGATGGACCGCGCCCGCGACCAGGGCGCGGCCGCGATCTCGGGCAAGGTGACGCTGGTGCAGGAGATCGAGGGACGCCGGCAGCCCGGCTTCCTCCTCTACGTCCCGGTGTACCTGCACGGGAACGTGCCGGCGACCGTCGAAGCGCGCCGGACCGCGCTGATCGGCTGGACCTACGCCGCGTTCCGCGCGGCCGATCTCTTCGTCTCGCTCTTCCGCGACGAGCAGGAGCCGCTGCTCGATTTCCAGGTCTACGACGGCACGGAAGCGGATCCGGCGCGGCTGCTCTACGACCGCGACACGGCCGTCCCCTCCGACGGCCGCCTCGTCCGGAGCGAGACCCTCCAGGTCGGCGGGCGCGAGTGGACGCTCGCGTTCGAGGCCCTTGCCCCGCTGCGCGGCGACGCGGGCGGCGCGGTGCTCGCGGCGCTGCTGATCGGCGCGACGATCTCGGGGGTGATCTTCGCCCTCTCCGTCCGCGAGTCGCGGGCGCGACACCGCGCCGAGAACGCGATCGGCGGGCTGCAGCGCGCCCTCGAAGAGCAGCGCCATTACGAGGAGCGGCTGCGCGAGGAGGGCCGCGTGAACTCGATCCTGCCGCGGCTGGGGATCTCGCTCGCCGCCGAGCTCGATCCGGACCGGCTCGCCCAGCTGGTGGTGGGCGAGGCGACGGCGCTGACCGGCGCCGAGTACGGCGCGATCTTCACCGCGGGCAAAGAGCCCCGGGCGCTGGCTTCATCGGGACCTGCCCGCGAGAGCTTCCCCGCGGCCGCTGCGGAGCAGCTCGGCCGGCTTTGCGGCAGCAGGGACGCGGTCCGCGTGGAAGCGACCGAAGAGCCCGCCTTTGCCGGAGCGCCGGCGCGCAGCCTGCTCGCGGTGCCGATCACGTCCCGCAACGGGCAGATCCTGGGGTGCCTCGCGTTCGCGCACGGCGCCGCAGGCCACTTCACCGTCCAGCACGAGCGGCTGGCGGCGGGAATCGCCGCGCAGGCGTCGATCGCCCTCGACAACGCGCGGCTCCTCCGCGATCTGCAGGAGGCGGACCGGCGCAAGGACGAGTTCCTCGCCATCCTCGGACACGAGCTGCGGAATCCGCTCGCGCCGGTGGTCACCGCGCTGGAGGTGATCAAGCGCGACCGCAGCACCATCGATCGGCAGCTCTCGATCGTCGAGCGGCAGGCCCGGCACATGGTCCGGATCGTCGACGACCTCCTCGACGTCTCGCGGATCAGCCGGGGGAAGATCGAGCTGCGCAAGCAGCGGCTCTCGGTGCGCGAGGCGCTGGCACGGGCGGCCGATTCGCTCTCGCCGATGGCGCGCACCCGCGAGCTGAAGCTGACCGTCTCGTTCCCGCCGCGCCCGGTCTCGGTCGAAGCCGATCCCGTCCGGCTGGAGCAGATCCTCGGGAACCTGCTCTCCAACGCGATCAAGTACACCCCGCGCGGCGGAGACGTGGAGCTGGCGGCCCGCGCGCAAGATGGACAGCTCGAGCTGCGGGTCCACGACACCGGGATCGGCATCGCGGCGGATGCGCTGGGAAAGCTGTTCGATCCGTTCGTCCAGGCGCGCGGAGCGAAGGACTTCGCCAAAGGCGGCCTGGGCATCGGGCTCGCGCTGGTCCGCGCCCTCGTCGAGCTGCACGGGGGCACCGTCCGGGCCGAGAGCCCGGGGCCGAACCTGGGATCGACCTTCACGGTGGTGCTGCCGGGCGCGATCGAAGGCGCGACTCCGGTCGAGATCGTGCCCGCGCCGGCGCGGGCACACCGCGGCCGCGTGCTGGTGGTCGACGACAACCTGGACGCGGCCGACACGCTGGCGGAAGCCGTCCGCCTCGACGGCCACGAGGTGCGCGTCGCGCACGACGGCCCATCCGCGCTCGAAGAAGCGCGCGAGTTCGTCCCCGACGTGGTGCTGCTCGACATCGGGCTTCCGGGGATGGACGGGTACGAGGTGGTCCAGAAGCTGCGGGAGCTGCCGCAGACGCGCGAGGCGCAGATCGTCGCGCTCACCGGGTTCGGCCAGCAGAGCGATCGCCAGCGGGCGCTGGCCGCGGGTTTCGACGATCACCTGGTGAAGCCGGCCGATCTGGAGACGGTGACGGCGGTGCTCCGCAGGCGGCTCGGCGCCGCCTGACCGTCTCAGGCCGCCGGACTGCCCAGGGCGTCCTCGTGGCGGCGGCGAAGCGTGCCGAGGGAGAGCTGGCCTGCCGCGGAGGCCAGGCCGACGACGAGGCACGCGGCCCAGAGCACGCCCGAGCCGAAACGCGCGAGCACGAACGAGCCGGCGGCCGGACCGGTCAGGGCAGCCACTCCGAACGACATCTGGAACACCCCCTGGTACGCCCCGCGGCGCGAGGGGGGAGCTGCGTCGGCAGCGACCGCGGGACCGATGCCGGCCATCACGATCTCACCGGCGGTCCAGACGACGATGGCGAGCACGTAGCCCGAAAGCGCCTGCATCAGCCCGGTCATTCCGAACCCGATCCCGACCAGCGCCGCCGCTGCGGCGAGGACGCGATGCCGCGGATACGGCGAGACCAGGCGCGAGACCGCCGGCTGGAAGAGGAAGATGAG
>DASREU010000056.1:0-5930 GCA_035651935.1 Myxococcales bacterium
CGCTGCCCTGCCCGTACATGCGCTCGAGGAACTCGCGGAAAGGGTCGCTGCTGCCGCGCGCAGTGGTGGCCACGATGCCGACCACCGCCGGCATCGCCGTCTTCACCAGCGCCGCGATCGACGCGGGCGGCGCCGCCGCACGCTCTTTTTGCGTTGGCGCATCGGTCCACAGCGGGCTTGCGGCGACGAGGAGCGCGAGGGCGAGCGTCATGCGGGCAAACGTGGGGACGCCCGCCCGGTGCCGCAACGAGCCGTCTACTTCTGGACCATGGCCGAAATCAGCTGCTCCGCCGCGGCGTTCGCGGCGCGGGGAGGGCGCCGGCCGTCGAGCAGCACGCGAAAATCGTACGAGAGCGCAGGGTTCTTCGGCGTCGAGCACCGCACTTCCACGTCGCCGAGCAGCTGGGAGACGACCTTCCCGCTGCACTGCGGATCGCCTTCGCCGCGCCCGGCGAGCGCCTCGAAGACGGTCTGCCCTCCGTTCGGCTTCCAGGCCATGGCGCTGGTGATGGCCTTCTTCGCGTCGCTGCTGTCGAATCGCGACTGGAGCCAGGAGAGGGCGAACGCGAGCAGGATCACCATCGCGATCGCGAGTGGCCAGCGCTGCCTGGGGATGCCGAATGCCGCCATCGCCGCGAGACGTATCCCCGCTTCGGGGAGCATCGCAAAGCGAAAAGCTACTTCGCGTTCGCCACCAGGGAGTCGAGGGCGGCGCGGTCGTTCGGGCGGAGCATCTCCTTCGGCGGCTGGGGCACGATGCCGTCGCGGGTGGCGCGCCGCTGGGGGGTTGCCGCCTGCGCCTTGCGCGAGGCGCGCGGCGGCGGGCGCTCGGGCCGGTCCGCGCGGTCCGGCCGGTCCGCTCGCGTCTTCTCCGGACCGAGCGCCGCGACCCAGTCCCATCCCGAACGCAACGCGCGCGCGGCGAGCTTCGCCGCGGTTCGCGGGGGGACGAATGCCGCCGCCCAGGCGACGCCGCCGATCAACACCAGCGCGAAGAGCCACTTCATGGCGCGGAAGCTGGCACGCCCGGGGCGGGCCCGCCAATTTTCGCCCGCTTGACGCCGCGGGGACTCGCCCGCATGGTTACCGCCCGATGAGCGAGGATCTCGCGCTGCGCGCGCGGCGAAGCGACATCTGGATCTGGGCGCTGGTGGTGCTCGCGACCGCCAGCGTGGTCGCCGTTGCCGTGCTGCAAGGAAACCGCGCGCCGCCGCCGGACGTCTCGCGTCCCGCCCCGGCCGTCACCCTGCCGCTGCTCGGCGGCGGGATGGCGCCCTTGCCGCTGGGGAAGGTGACGGTGGTGGATTTCTGGGCCACCTGGTGCGCGCCCTGCCGCTTCTCGATGCCGCGCGTCCAGCAGCTCTGGGCGGAGTACAAGCCGCGCGGCGTAGAGCTGTATTCGGTGGACACCGACGATGCCTCGCCCGATCGCGATGCCCAGGTCCGGCGCTTTTTGCAGGAGAACCGGTTGAGCTTCCCCGTCACGCTCGACGACGGCAGCGCATCGGCGGCCTTCTCGGTCGCGAGCCTGCCCACGCTCGTGCTGCTGGATCGGAAAGGCGACGTGGTCTTTAGCCACGTGGGGACGTTGACCGCCCCGCACGAGCAGCGCCTCCGCGCCGCCATCGACCGCGCCCTCTCGCCGTAGAAGCGGCTTCAGCCGCCCTCGGGCACGGCGCGGCCCATCGAGTGGTAACCCTTGTCGACGTAGATGGTGGTGCCGGTGATCCCGGAGCCCAGCGGGCTGCAGAGGAAGGCGGCGACGTTGCCGACCTCGCGGGCAGCCAGCTCCTCGGGCAACGGCGAGCTCTGCTTGTAGTACTTGACCATCTCCTCGATGAACCCGATGGCGCTCGCTGCCCGCGAGGCGAGCGGGCCGGCGGAGATGGTATTCACCCGGAGCCCGTACTTGCGGCCCGCCTCGAAAGCCAGGGTGCGGGTGTCGCTCTCCAGCGCGGCCTTCGCCGACGACATCCCGCCGCCGTATCCGGGAACGGCGCGCTCGCTCGCCATGTACGTGAGGGAGACGGTGCTGCCGCCGGGGCGCATCAGCGGCGCCAGCCGCTGCACCATGGAGACCATCGAATACGCGCTGACGCTGATCGCGGCGAGGTAGCCGTTGCGCGAGGTCTCCAGGAGCGGCTTCTTCACCTCGGGACCGTTCGCCAGCGAGTGCACCACGATGTCGAGGCACTTGTCGCCGAAGTCGCGGCGCAGGGCGTCGGCGATGCCCTGCACGGAGAAGTCGCCGCGCTCGTTGTAGCGCTTGCTGCTGCGGACGTCCTCCGGGCAATCCGCGAGCGTGTCGTAGGCGGCGTCGAGCGGGTAGATCCGCTCGAACTCGAGCATCCCGCCGCGCGACAGCTTCCGCGATTCGTCGATCTTCCCCCGCCGGATGAGGGTCTCGAAGATGTTCAGCGCGGGAGGCCAGGTGCCGACGCAGATCGAGGCTCCCGCCTCCGCCATCGCCTTGGCGATGGCGAACCCGAATCCCGCATCGTCCGCCACCCCAGCGACCAGCGCGCGCTTTCCGGTCAGGTCGATTCCGAGCATCCGCGCGGTATCGCGCAACTATCGATAGTCCGCAAGCGAGAGGTCGAAGCGCTTGACCCATCGGTGCACTTGCATGCGGGCCTTGCCCAGCGACCGCGCCACCGCGGCTACGTTGCCTGCGTTCTCGCGGAGCAAGGACGAGAGCCGCTCGCGCATCTGCGCGTCGGTCTCCGAGAGGTTGCGGGCGCGCAGCCCCGGAACCGGCGCGGGCAAAGGCCGCGCGACGGACTCCGGCAGGTGCCGGACGTCGATCGGCAGCCCGCCGGCGAGCACCAGCGCCGCGCCGATGCATCGCTCGAGCTCGCGGACGTTCAGGGGCCAACGGTGGCGCAGCAGCGCGCGCCCGGCCTCGGGCGTGAACCTCGCCGATGAGGCGCCGGCCTTCCGCAGCACGGCGGCGATCAGGAGCCCGAGGTCCTCGCGGCGGCGCCGCAGGGGAAGCAGGCGGAGCGTGAACCCGCTGATCCGCGCGTACAGGTCGGCGCGGAACCGCTGCGCCGCGACGGCCTCCGCGAGGTCCATGTGCGTGGCAGCGAGGATGCGGACGTCCACCCGGACCGGCGCGGTCGCTCCCACCGCCAGCACCTCGTTCTCCTGCAGGACCCGGAGCAGGGCGGCCTGCGCCGCCGGGGAAAGGTCGGCGATCTCGTCGAGGAACAAGGTCCCGCGGTCCGCCGCCCGGATCAACCCGCTGCGCGTTTCGACCGCTCCGGTGAAGGCCCCCCGGCGATGTCCGAACAGCTCGGTCTCCAGCAGGGTGCCCGCGATCGCGCCGCAATTGACCGCGACGAAGGGCCCGCGCCGCCCGGAGAGGTCGTGCAGGGCGCGCGCGAGCAGCTCCTTTCCGGTGCCGGTCTCGCCGCCGATCACCACCGGCAGCATCGATCGCGCGATCGCGGGGACGCTGCCGAGCTCCGCGGCAAGCGCGGGTGACAGGGTGGCGAGCGCGGGGTGCGCCGGCGTCGCGTTCTCCCCTGGCGGGGCTTCGGCGCGGAAGAGGAAGTGCGTATGCCCCATCTCCAGCGCGTCGCCGTCCGCGAGAGCGCGCCCCGCGACAGGCTCTCCATTCAGGAAGGTGCCGTTGGTGCTTCCGCAGTCCTCGACCAGGAAGCCTTCCACTCCCCGGAGGAGGCGCGCATGCGAGGCGGACATCGACACGTCGGGGATCCCGAGGCGCAGGGTCGATCCTTCGCGCACGGCGCCGTCGCCGCGGCCGAGCAGGATCTCGTCGACCCCGGCCAGCGAGTGCCGCGACGGAGGCCTGAAGGGAGAGGCGCAGTCGAGGACCTGGAAGAGGTGCGGAACGCCACGCGCGCGCCGCTGCGTGCTCCTCGGGATCGCCGGGGTCAGGCTCATGCGGCCTCCACTGCGAGTGCGTCATCGAGCGCTGCGGCGAGCTCCAGGAGCCGCTGCGCCCCGGCGCCTTCACGCTGGGAATCCTCCGCCTCCCTCGCCGCGTTCTCCGCGTCGCGCGCGAGGCCGGCGAGCGAGGGGCGGCGCTGGCGAAGCAAGGCTGCGCGCCGTGTCACGCCGTCGGCGAGCCGGAGCAGGACCGATTCCCGCGGCGGAAGCCCCGACAGCGGCGCCTGGCTCGCGGGCGGCCGCAGGCCCCAGGACAGCAGGTAACCCGCTGCCAGTCCGGCGAGGCCCCACCAGCCGGTCTCGCGGAGGCAAAGAGCGAGCGTCAGGGCGCAGGCCGCGCCGAGCAGCGAGAGCAGCCATCCGCCATGGCGCGAGAGCCATTCCTCCGAGCGGGGCCGACGCGAGGTCGGCCTCACCGTCGCCGGGAGGCCCTGCGCCGCGCAGAGCTGCGCCGCCGCTTCCGCCGTCCGCCGGCTCGCGCCGCTCACCAGCACCGCCTGTCCCGCGCCGAGCAGCCGCCATTTCCAGGAGAGCGGGGCGCAGGCGCCGAGCCGCTGCAGCACGCAGCCGATCTCGCGCAGTGGAGCGTGCGGCCGCACCACGTCGTGCACCAGGACGTCGTAGTCGCCTGCCGAGAGTGGCGGCGCCGCCGGCGGAGGCGCGGGCACGCTCGAGCCGCCCAGCGCGCGGAGGAACTGGCCGGCATCGAGGAACCGCAGCTCCGGGTCGGGCTCCAGCGCCCGGCGCAGCGCCTCGCCGTCGCGGCCTTCGAACGACGGCGCGGCGGAGTCGCAGAACCGGCGGCCGGCGAGCATCTCGAACCAGATGGCGCCGAGCGCGTAGAGATCGGCGCGCGCATCTCCGGGATCGCCGGCGAGCACCTCCGGCGCGATGTATCCCGGGGTGCCGGCGGCGGCGCCTTCCACCGTCAGCCGCGACTGGCCGAGAATGCGGGCCAGCCCGAAATCGAGGATCTTCGCCGTGCCCGCCGTGGTGAGGAAGATGTTGTGCGGCTTCAGGTCGCGGTGCACCACGCCCTGGCAATGCGCGGCCCGCAGCGCTGCGCACACCTCGCGCGCGATCCTGCGCGCTTCTTCGCGCGGGAGGACGCCGCCGCCCAGCAACCGATCATGCAGGGTGCGGCCCCGCAACAGCTCCATGGTGATGAAGGGGCGCCCGCGATGCTCGTGGAGATCGAACACCCGGACGACGCCCGGGTGCAAAAGCGACCGCGCGATCGACAGCTCGCGACGAAACCGCTCGCGGATCGAAGGGTCCTCCGCGAGGTGCTCGTGCAGCAGCTTGACCGCCACCTCCGCCGAGGTCCTCCGGTCCCAGGCCGCGAACACCTCGGCGAGCCCGCCAGCGCCGATGCGGCGCCGCAACTCGAATCGTCCATCGAGCAGCACGACCCGACGACCGGCGGTGCGTAACACCGGCCACGCGGGCGCAACAGGGCAACACGTTCCGCAACGCACCCGCGATCTCCGCGTTCCCTCGGAAATCGCCCCGTTCGAGCTGGCACGCCGGCTGCTCATGCCCCCGCAGCAAGGAGGTGCGCATGGTGATCGAGGAGCTCGACCCCGCGGCTGCGCCCGAGTGGGACGGATACGTCTCCGGCAAGGAGAGCGCGAACTGCTACCATCTGCACGCGTGGCGCACGGCAGGCGAGCGCGGCTATGGGTTGCGCGCGCCGTATCTGGTGGCGCGCGCGCAGCCGCGGGGCGAGATCCTCGGCGTCCTGCCGCTGTTCTTCGTCCGCAGCCCGCCTTGGCGCGGGTACGCCACGACGGGCCTCTTCGGCTCCTACGGCCCGGTGCTCGCCGAAGATGCGGACATCGCCGCTCTGCTCCTCGGCGAGGCGCGCCGGCGCGCGCGCGACGCCGGCCTCTCCTCGTTGCGCTTCAAGGGGCTCGGGGCGGAACCGGGCGCGGCGGGATTCATCGACGTGGACCGGTGGGTGGTCGCCACCTTGCCGCTCTGGCCCGACGCGAAGACTGCCTGGAACGCCATCC
>DASREU010000057.1:0-4162 GCA_035651935.1 Myxococcales bacterium
TCGATCTCCTGGTGGGTGAATGTGCGCCGCCACCGCACCTTGTCCGCCTTGGCGAACCCGGATTGCGCGCAGTAGCTGGGCACCGGGTCGAGGTGGACGAACCGGCTCACCAGCGCGTCGCCGATCCCGTCGCGAAACACCGCCATCCCGTCTGCTGTGGGATCGAAGTCGGGCCGGCCGCGGAGCGACGGATCCGCGGGGCCGCCCCAGACAGCGTCGTTGTCCTCGGTGTAGCCGCCGCAGATCGCCGAGTACACCGAGTCCACCAGCCGGCTCTGCCCTGCCCGCTCGGCGAACAGCGCCTCGCCGCGGGTCGCGTCGACCGCGGCATCCGTGCCCAGCTCCTCGGCGGCGATCCCTCTGTAGACCTGGCAGTGCTGCTCCGCGCAGAGCAGGTACGGGTCGCCCAGGTGGCGGGCGCCGATCTTCGCGAGCACCTCTCCCCGGGCCGTCACCGCCTGCGCCTTCAGCGCCTCGAGGTGCGCCTTGGGAAAGATCTCGCTCGGCACCACGCCTTTCACGAGCCGCTCCATCCCGATCGCGGCGACCAGCGCCAGTGCGCCCGAGGCGTCCACGGTGGCGAAGAGCCGGCCCGGATAGGTCCGATCCTCGTACCCGTGGAAGGCGTACCCCATGCCGTGCTCGACCTGCTCGATGAGGATGCCGCCCGGGGCGCGCAGCTCGATGGCGCTCTCGCCGACCGCCGCCGGATTGCCTCGCGGATCGCGCAGCTCGATCCGGGCGCGCGGACGGGAAGCCAGCTCGCGGCGGATCTGCACCCGGGCGCCGAACCGCGTCTCCAGTTCTTGCGCCCGCTTCCGCGCGCCCGCCTCGGTCGCGTCGCTTTCGGCGAGGATGGAGTAGCGGCGGGTGTCGACGACGTGGCCGGCGATGCCGTACACCTCGCCCACCGTCTTGACCCGGACCTTGACGTTGCGGCGCGCCCATTCGGCACGCGCGCGCTGCACCCCTTTCTTGTCGTCGAACCGGAGCTGCTCGAGCTCGACCCAGGAGGTTCCCGACGCCGGCGTGGACTCGAGCAGCCGCAGCGTCCACGGGCCCGGGCCGCCGTTCTTGACCGCGGGGCGCACCTCCCCCGCGGCGGTGCGCGCAAGCGCCGTGAGCGGACCGCGGGGGATGGCGACGATCTGCTGGCGCCCTTCCAGCACGCGCACGGTGATCAGCGGCTCGCCGCGCTCGAACGAGAGGCGGCGCGAATAGAGCAGCTCGAGCGGATCGTCGGGAGCGGGCGCGCCGGAAAAGAGATCGTCCTGCGCGCGCAAGGCCCGCGCGACCAGGCTTCCGGCCAGGAGTGAGAGGAACCCTCTGCGCGGCGTCTTCATCTGCGCAGGTGGGTCCGCTCCACGTACGACCGGAACGCGGCGCGCAGGCGCTTCGCGACCGGGCCCGGCTTGCCGTCGGCGACCTTTCGCATCTGGTCGCCGCTCGATTCGAGGAACACCAGGCTGGTGACCGGCATCGCCTCGCGCAGCGTGCTGGTCATGAACACCTCGTCCGCGGCGGCGAGGGCCTCCGGGCCGTGCGGCTCCTCGTGGACGAGGAATCCCTCGTCGCGCGCGATCCCGATGAACACCGCGCGCGTCACGCCTTCCAGCATCCCGAGGTCCAGAGGAGGCGTGACCAGCACGCCGCGCTGGACGAAGAAGACGTTGGAGGTGCTCCCTTCGGTGACGCGGCCGGCGAGGTCGAGGAGGATGGCGTCGTCGGCGCCGGCCTCGTTCGCCTCTTTCACCGCCAGGATGTTGTTCAGGTAGTTGCCTGTCTTCAGCGCCGGGTCGAGGGCCTGCGGCGGGTTGCGCCGGGTCTTCGCGATCGCCATCCGCAGCCCGCGCTCGTACTGCTCCTCCGGGATCGGCGTCAGCGGCCGGACGATCACCACCATCCGGTGCTCGCCGCGCGCGAGGAAGGGGGAGAGCCCGAATTCGCCGATCCCTCGCGTGACGATGATCCGCGCGTACGCTTCGGCATTGGCGGCGGCCTCGAGCGTCCGCTGGAGCTCGCGGAGGATGGTCTCGCGCGGCGGCAGCGTCAGGCCGATGCGCTGCGCGGTCTTCTCCATGCGCGCCAGGTGGCGGTCCATCTCGAACGGCCGCCCGCCGTACGTCCGGACCACCTCGTACACGCTGTCGCCGTAAAGGAAACCCCGGTCGAGCACCGGCACCATCGCCTGCTCGGGCGGGACCAGCTTTCCTTCGACGTTGCAGAGGACGGCCACCGGACTTTGGTACCGCGCGCCTGTGCCGCGCGCAACTTGCGGACGATCCGCCGGATTCGCGGTGCACGGAGCCGGCGGATGCGCTACAACTTCGCGCGAGCCGCTAGCTCAGCTGGTAGAGCACCGGCCTTTTAAGCCGAGGGTCGTGGGTTCGATCCCCACGCGGCTCACTCTGGAAGATGTTGTTTGCATTCGAGCAGCCCGCAATCTCATCCGCCCTCGGATGCGCGCGCTCGGGAACGCGCCGCTGGCGAAGGCACCGTGCAGGACAGGCGCGTCCACGTGGACGCGGGTTCAGGTCAAGACATCGCTGAGCTTCACTCCAGAGACACGGCGGGATCGAGCTCACGCGCAGCTGAAGCCACCTTGGCGGCGTCCTCAAGACGTCCAGCGGCGACGAGACAGCGATGGACCTGCCGAGCGGTATGCTGGAATTGCTCGACGACCTGGCGGCGGACATCGTCGAAGGTGACGTCATCCATTGCGGCGGGTCGAACGCCCGCGACTGTTTCGATGATCTCGTGATGCTCCTTCACCGTGGACACGGGGTCCGCATAGAGAACGCCGGCGTCCGCCCAGCGCTGATTCTCAATGAGTAGCGGCACCAGGATTGTCTCCAACAGGCGGTTGCGCTTCGGCTCTGCCGTTAGCCTTTGACGCTCGCGATCGAACCACTCCAGCGTCTTTTCCTGCTCGCCCAGTACCTGGTTGAGCAGCATCCAATCCACGAATGGATCAGAGTCCAACGCACTTTTCCTGCCCGCGTGCTGCCTCGAGCCCCGAGGCATGGTCCAGGTCCGAGAACACGGCAGGTTTGCTCATCGATGCTCCTCCGAGTTGCCGGCGGTCATCCAGTGCAACTATACTAGTTGCTAGACATGGAAAAAGTCTCCACCATCGACGTTCGCCAGCGGATCGGTGACCTGCTCAACAGGGTAGCCCTTCGTCACGACGAGTTTGTCATCGAGCGGAAGGGCAAGCCACTGGCGGCGTTGGTCCCAGTCGAGCGGCTGGAGCAGATGCGGCGTTTTGCCCGGCGGCATGCGCTGGAAGTCTTCGCGGAACAGAAGCAGAGCACTGTCAGCGAGGAGCGAGCGCTCGCGATCGCCCTCGAGGCGCAGCGCTCGGCGAGGAAGCGGCCTCGCAAGCCTGGCCGCAGACCCAGGTAACCCTTGCTCCGCGCTGTCCTCGACGCGAACGTCTACATCAGCGCCATCATCCAGCCCGCGGGCACGCCGGGCCGGCTGGTCGAGCGGTTTCTGCGCGACGCGAGTTTCGAGCTCGTGCTCTCGCCCGCCATCGTAGACGAGGTATTGCGCGCCATGGCTTATCCCAAAGTGCGCAAGCTGCTCCGTGGCGCTGACCCGCAGCTGTGGTTCGAGGACCTCGTCGTGCTGGCGGACCTGGTTGCGGGCGCACAGCAGCTCGCTGGCGTGTGCAGAGACCCGGACGACGACAAGTACCTCGCCGCGGCTCTCGAAGGACGAGCCGCCTGCGTCGTCACCGGCGATCGGCCGTTTCTTGCTCTCCGAGAGCACGCGGGCGTCGAGATCGTGACGCCTCGTGTGTTTCTGGAACTACTCGGTTCATGAAGAGTCTCCGATGAGGTGTTCGTTCGCGAAGGCCACGGTAGCAGATGCGGTCGTCGCTCCTGATGACGCCCCAGCCGCGGCGCCCGACAATGGGCAGCCACTCTTCGTCAAAGGCGTCTTGCTTGAAGTGGTCGTCCTGGACTTCAACGGTCGCGCCCGCTGCGCGCAGCGCCGTAGCGACGACGTTCTTGCCGACACTCCGTCGATAAAGAAGACCGGGGTCACGCTGCGCGGCGCAGGTTCTCGCAGCGGATGGCTTCTTCCACCAGCTCACGGCGGATGCCGTAGTCAGCTGCAAGGTCGTCCAGCGTATCGCCTGCAACGAAGCGGTCCG
>DASREU010000058.1:0-6801 GCA_035651935.1 Myxococcales bacterium
TGCAGGCGGGCGAGTATTTCACGTCAGAGATGCCCGCGCTCGGCCAGCAGGCAGGCGAGGCCCACGAGAAGCGGGAGCAGCGTGCATAACGCGCCGAGCCAAAGAAACCGCAGAAACGGTATTTTCCCTTTCTCTCCGGCCAGTTCCAGCACGATCAGGTTCGCGACGGAGGCGACCGGGGTCAGGTTGCCGGCGAGGGTCGACACCAGCGCCAGCGACAACCAGCCGAGGTGTGGATCGGCCAGCTTCGGGATCCATTGCGCCGCGAGCAGCACGAAGGGGACGTTGCTGACCAGTTGGCAGGCCGCCACGGTGAAGGCGCCGAACCGGAGGGTTTGCTGCGTTGCGTTATCGCCGAGGAGCGGCGCCCACCAGGCGTGGATCCGCTCCGCGATCCCGGCCTGCGCGACCCCGTGCGTGACGACGAAGAGGCCGGCGAAGAACAGCAAGAGCGTGCCGTCGACCTGCGCGAACATCTCCTTGGGAGGCTTCTGCGAGAGCGCGAGGAGGAGCGCCGCGCCGGTCATCGCCGTCCACGCCAGGCTGTAGCCGAGGAGAAAGCCGGCGACGACGAACGCGAGCGCGCCTGCGCACAGCCACGCGAGCCGCCGATCGAGCACGGGCGCAGGCACGTCCATCGCGATCGGCCGCCACGCCAACTCGCGGCGGAAGGCGGCGAGCAGGACGAGCAGCACCAGGGCCAGCGAGAGCGCGGCGGGCAAGAGCAGCGACTTGCTGAACTGCGCGTAGGAGATCCCGCTGAGCGTCCCGATCAGCATGTTCTGCGGGTTGCCGGTGAGCGTGGCGACGGACCCGGCGTTCGAGGCGAATGCCAGCCCGAGCAGATACGGCAGGGCCGGCAGCGCGGCGGACTCGACCAGCGCCAGCACCAGCGGCGTGCACATCACGCAGACGGTGTCGTTCACCAGCAGCGCCGAGAGGGTGCCGGACACCAGCACGAGGATCGCGAGGAGCGCCCGAGGCCCGTGCGCACGGCGCAGCGCCGCCCAGGAGATCCAGCGGAAGATCGCCGCGCGCGCCATCACGCTCGCGATCACCATCATCCCGAGCAACAGGACCAGCGTGTCCCAGTTGATCGCGTCGCGGTACACCTGCTTCGGGGTGAGGACGCCGAACGCGACCATCGCCACCGCTCCGGCGACGGCGCCTCCCGGGCGATCGAGCTTGAGGAAGGGCAGCTCCGCGCCGGCGAGGAAGAGGTACGTCGCGACGAAGATGATCAGCGCGGCGAGCACTTCGCCTAGCTGAAGCATGTGTGCGAAGAATGGGCAATGTTTCCTGCCTACCCCGATCTGAAGAACCGGACCGCCCTGGTCACCGGCGCCTCGAGCGGGATCGGGCGCGGCATCGCCGAGGCGCTCGCGGCGCAGGGGGTGCGCGTCGCCGGCCAGCACCGCACGCGCGGCGCGCCCCCCGGGGCGGTGGCGATCCGGGCTGAGCTGGGGACCGAGCAGGGCTGCATCGAGACGGTGCGCGCGGCCCGCGAGAAGCTGGGCGAAGTGCAGCTCTTCGTCCACTCCGCCGGCATCTACAACGAAGGCCCGATCGCCGGCATCTCCGCGGCGGCGCTGGAGGAGATGTTCCGGGTGAACGTGTTCTCCGGCTTCTACCTGATCCGCGAGCTGCTGGGGGCGGGCCTGCGCAACGCCGTCTTCATCGGCAGCACGGCGGGACAGCGCGGTGAGCCCGGCCATTCGCACTACGCGGCGTCGAAAGGCGCGGTGCAATCGATGATGATGTCGATCGCCGTCGAGCTGGCCCCGAAGGTGCGCGTCAACCTCGTCTCTCCCGGCTGGGTGCGGACGCCCATGGCGGAGGAGTCGCTGCAGCGCATCGGGCCGGCGCTCCTGCCCACGCTGCCGAACCGGCGCGTCGCCGAAGTGGCCGACGTGGTGAACGCGGCCCTCTGGCTCCTCAGCGACGCTTCTTCGCACTGCATCGGTCAGGACCTGTGCGTCTCCGGCGGCGCGCTCCTCGTGGTGCCGCGCGGACAGGTGAAGCCGGCGTGAAGCTGTCGCCGCGCGAGCTGCGCGATCGCGCCGCCGAGGCGCGGATGCACTACGCGAAGTGCGATCTCTGCGCGCATCGGTGTGCCGTCGATCGCAGGTCGGGACCCGCCGGCCTCTGCCGCGAAGGCGACGGCCTCTTCCTCGCCGGGGCCGGCGTCCACTACGGCGAGGAGCCCTCGCTCGTACCGTCGGGCGTCGTGCTGATCGCCGGGTGCAACCTCGCCTGCCAGTCCTGCGAGACCTGGGAGCTCTCGCTCGATCGCAAGGGCGCGGTGGAGACTTCGCCGGAGCAGCTCGCGGCGCTCCTTCTCGACCTGGCGAAGCGCGGCGCGCACAACGCCAACCTCGTCACCCCGACACACGTGCTCCCGGCCCTGCTCGAAGGGCTCGCCGTCGCGGCCGAGAACGGGTTTTCGCTGCCGGTAGTGTGGAACTGCGGCGGGTACGAGAGCGTCGAGGCGCTTCGCTTGCTCGACGGCGTGGTCGACGTCTACCTGCCCGACGCGAAATACGGCGACGACGCGGCGGCGTTCGAGCTGTCCGGGTGCCCGCGGTACACCGCCGCCCTGGACATCTCGCTGCGAGAGATGCACCGGCAATGCGAGGTCATCGTTCGCCACCTGGTGCTGCCCGGCGGCGTCGCGGGGCCCGGAAAGCTGATGCCGTTGATCGCTGCCGTGTCGGTGGATCTTTGCGTCAACGTTCTCTCCCAATACCGGCCGCTCTACAGGGCGGGGCGCTTTCCCGTGATCTCCCGCCGCGTCACGGCCGAAGAAGTGCGATCCGCCGTGGATGCGGCGAGGCTCGCCGGCCTGCGGAACGTGCTGGTAGACGGCAGGCCGGCCTGACGGCTTGTCGAAAGCGCCCGGCGCGGTAGAGTCCGAGGCAGATGCGCAGCCCGTTGCAGCTGGGGGAACATCCGGCGAAGGCGGTCTTCGACGGTGCGATCGGGCTCGCGCTCGCCACCGGTGCGCCCTTGCGCCTGCGTGCGCCGCTCCAGCCGGCGGACCTCTCGATCGCGCTCGCGGCGGTAAAGCTCGGCGGCGATCCGGAGCCCGCCCGCGAGCTGCTTTCGCGCGACGCAACCGTCGAGCTCTCGTTGCCGCATCCGCGTGCCGGAGTGCACGTGCTGGACCTCCCCGAGCCCGGCACGGTGGCCCGCGCCCTGTGGACCCTCTCCTGGCCCCTGGCGCTCCTGGGAAAGCCCAGCGAGCTGCGCCTGCGAGGCCCGAACCACAGCGACGGCGCACCCACCTTCCACGATCTCCGGCTCGGCTGGGCGCCTCTGGCCGGCCACTTCGGCCTGAAGATCTCCCTCGAGCTGACCCAGGCCGGGTTCGGCACGGAGGAGGGCGAGATCGTCGCCTCGCTCGATCCCGCGCCCGCCCTGACGCCGCTGCATGCCGTGCACCGCGGGCTCCTGCGGCAGGTCAGCGTGGTCGCGGCAGTCGGCGGCGGACGGCACGAGGCGGCGCTGGACGCCGCCGAGCGGGTGGTGCGCGCGATGCGCCGGCGAGGAGTGATCGCGGAAGCGGAGCGGGTCCCGTTTCCCCTCCCGTCGACGGCGGGTGCGCGCAGCCGCTGGGCGATCACCGCCACGGCCGAGTTCGAGAACAGCGTGGTCACCGTCTCCACCCTGGGCCAGGCCCCGGCGCTGGTGGAGCCCGAGCAGGGAGATCGCCTGGCCGAGCAGCTCGCGCGATTTCTCGAGCGCCGCGGAGCGCTCGACTCCACCATGGCCGAGCGGCTCCTGCTGCCCTCGTTCCTTTGCGCAGGCGGGCTGGGCGCGCGCGCCGGAGCGCCGCCGAGCTGCCACTACACGGCGAGCGAAGTCACCTCCGGGCTGCTGGAGCTGGCCACGATCGCCCGGCAGGCGCTGCCGGTGCGCGCCGTGGTCGACGGCGCGGAAGGCGAAGAGGGAGTGATCGTGGTAGCCCCGCAGGCATGATCGCCCTCTTCTGCGCGGCGATCCTCGATCTGGTGTTCTCCGGCGGGCGGGTGATCGACGGCACCGGTGCGCCATGGTTTCGCGCCGACGTGGGGATCCGCGGGGACAGGATCGTCGCCGTCGGCGATCTCTCCCGGCAGCAGGCGCGCCGCCGCATCGAGCTGAAGGACCTGGCGATCGCCCCCGGGTTCATCGACCTCCTCGGCCAGAGCGAGCTGAACGCGCTGATCGATCCGCGCGAGGAGTCGAAGGTCCGGCAGGGGATCACCACCGAGCTGACCGGCGAAGGCCTTTCGCCCGCGCCGATGAACCCTGCCTGGATCCGGGAGAAGGAGGCCTGGCTCCGCAAGTACAGGCTGAAGGTCGACTGGACCGATCTGGCCGGCTACTTCCGCCGGCTGCGCAAGGCGAAGCCCAGCATCAACGAAGCGGTCATGGTCGGCGCGGCACAGGTGCGCGGGATCGTGCTCGGGTTCAACGACGTCCAGCCCGACGACAAGCAGCTCGCGCGGATGCAGAAGCTCGTCGACGCCGCCATGCGGCAGGGCGCCTTCGGCGTTTCCAGCGGCCTCGTCTACCAGCCCGGGTACTTCGCCCGGACTCCGGAGCTGATCGCTCTGGCCAAGGCCGCCGCGCGCCATCGCGGCCTGTATGCGACGCACCTGCGCAGCGAGGGAACGAGGATCGCCGAGGCCTTGGACGAGGCGTTCGCGGTCGCGCGCGAGGCGCACGTGCCGGTGGAGATCTGGCACCTCAAGGTCGGGGGACGGAGCAACTGGGGCCGGATGAAGGAGGTGGTCGCGCGGATCGAAGCCGCCCGCGACGCGGGGCTCGACGTCACGGCGGACATGTATCCCTGGATCGCCACCGCCTACGGTCTGCAGAGCGACCTCCCGCCCTGGGCGAGGGAAGGCGGCGTGGATGCGATGCTGGCGCGCATCCGCGATCCCGCGCAGCGCGCGAGGATGATCCGGGAGATCGAGCCGGACCTGCGTGCGGAGGACATCCTCATCCTTTCGGCCGTCAGCCCCGAGGCGAAGAAGCAGACCGGCAAGCGGCTCGACGCGGCGGCGAAGGATCTGGGCAAGACCCCGGCGGAGGCGCTGGTCGACCTGGTGGCGATGGACAAGGCGAACGTGGGCGTGGCGCGATTCGGGATGAGCGAGGACGACGTGAAGCTCGGCCTCTCGCAGCCCTGGGTGGCGATGGACACCGACTACGGCGCGATCGGGATCGACGGTCCGTTCGCGACGGAAGGAAGCGCGCACCCGCGCGCGTTCGCCACCACCGCGCGGATCCTCGGGCACTATGCGCGCGAGGAGCGCCTGTTCACGATGGAGGAGGCGGTGCGCAAGATGACCTCGCTGCCCGCGCGGAGGCTCGGCCTGCAGGATCGCGGCCTGATCCGGGTGGGGATGAAGGCGGACCTGGCCGTGTTCGATCCCGCGACCGTGCGCGATACCGCGACGTTCGAGAGCCCGATGGCCTATCCCGAGGGCATCCCGTACGTGGTGGTGAACGGAAAGCTCGTCCTCGATCGCGGCAAGCGCACCCGGGAACGACCCGGGCGCCCGCTCGTTCACTCACCTTGACTTGACCCCTCGCGCCGCGCACATTCCCGCGCCCTATGTCAGCAGTCACCCCGGAGCAGGTACTCGCGGCGCTGAAGGATCTGAAGGACCCCTCGTCCGGCCGGACGCTGTCCGAGCTCGGGTATCTCAAGCATCCGGAGATGCTGGACGGGCACGGCGTCCGGGTGCGGGTGGAATTGCCCACGCCCGCCTCGCCGCACAAGGGGCGCATCGAGGAGGCGGTGCGGGCTGCGCTCTCGGGACTCCAGCTGCCGCGGGTCGAGGTCGCCTTCAGCGCCAACGTGCGGCCCTCGCCGGCGAAGCAGCACAACCCGAACGATCTTGTCCCCTCGGTGAAGAACGTGGTGCTGGTCGGGTCCGGCAAGGGCGGCGTGGGCAAGTCGACGATCTCGGCCAACGTCGCCGTGGCGCTCGCCGCGCTCGGGTGCAAGGTCGGCCTGCTCGACGCGGACATCTACGGGCCCTCGATGCCCTTGATGATGGGCCTCTTCGGCGCGCGCCCGACCAGCGCGGACGGCAAGAGCGTCAAGCCGCTCGAAGCCTTCGGGGTGAAGGTGATCAGCATCGGGTTCTTCGTCGATCCCGACCAGGCGATGATCTGGCGCGGCCCCATGCTCCACGGCGCGCTCGTCCAGCTTCTCCGCGACGTGCAATGGGGCGATCTGGACTACCTGATCCTCGACCTGCCGCCTGGAACCGGCGACATCCAGCTCACCATCGCCCAGCAGGTCAGCGTCAGCGGCGCGGTGGTGGTGACCACGCCGCAGGACGTGGCGCTCGCCGATGCCATCAAGGCGAAGACGATGTTCGACAAGGTGAACATCCCGGTGCTCGGGTTCGTGGAGAACATGAGCGGGTTCATCTGCCCGCACTGCCACACGGAGACGGACATCTTCTCCAAGGGCGGCGCCGAGCTCGCCGCCGGCAAGCTCGGAGTTCCGTTCCTCGGCCGGGTGCCGATCAATCCCGCCATCCGGGTGGGCAGCGACGACGGGCGGCCGGTGGTCGCGGCCGATCCCGGGCTGCCGGAAGCGCAGGCGATGGTCCGGATCGCCCAGAACGTGGCCGATCGGGTCGCTCTCGCCAACATGACCGCGGTGCCGCGCGGGCAGAAGCCGCTGGTGCAGCTGGGGAGAAAGGCGTGAACCGCACTTCGCTCGTCGAGTGCGTAGAGCAGAGCGTCGACGAGAAGGGGTTCGCCTTCCGCCGCAAGCGGCTCGGCGCGGCCGCC
>DASREU010000059.1:0-7837 GCA_035651935.1 Myxococcales bacterium
GACGGCGGAGTGGCTTTTGGAAGCGGACGCCAACCTGCCGAAGCTGGTGCAGGTGCTGAAGTCGAGACAGGTGACGAAGGCGATCCTCACCCTGCCGATGGGAAAGGCCGCCGGGCTGATCGACGTGGACTCGGGAAAGGCTTCCGGCTTGCCGCCAAAGCCGCCGGCGTCCCCGGCGGTGCAGCTGCCCTAGAACTCGGGGATCTCGACCACGTCCGAAGTGCCCGAGCCGTGCAGCACTTCCGTGTACAGGTAGTTGCCGGTCACGCCGGTGACGCAGGGGATCGTGTTCGGTCCGTAGCCCGGGAACGATCCACACACCTGGAAGGTGATGTCGTGGACGCGGCCATCCGCGCCGGCGGATCCCATCGTGTACCAGTACCGCATGCGGATGGCGCCCTCGGGCGGGAAGGGAAGGTCGCCCCAGCCCGCGGCGTTCGCCACCCACGGCCCGGGGAGGCCCGGCTGGGCCGGCAAGGCGGGATTGATCGCGCTGCCGGCGCCCGCGGCGAGGGTCTGCTGGGTGGAGAACGTGCCCTGGTTGTCGTGCAGGTTCTTGAAGTAGAGGCGAAACTTGCTGACGATCGCCTGCATCTCCGAGCGGTGCGACCGCGCGGTGATCCGCTGGTACCCGGGAATGGCGATGCTCGCCAGGATCCCGATGATCCCGACCACGATCATCAACTCGACCATCGTGAACCCGCGGGGCGGGCGGCGGATCGCTCTCATGGGTGTGATTTTGAACTGCGAATCGCGCGCCGCGCAACATCCCTGATCGCCTACCCGCACCTACTTCTTGCGCGCCGCGATCAGGTCGCCGGGCAATACCGCGCTGCTCCCGAACTTTTCGGCGATCGCGTCGAGCGAGCGGTTCAGGCGCTCGCGCTTCTCCCGGCCGGCGTCGAACAGGCCGAGCTGCGCGGTCGACCCGCCGAGGTCTCCGGCGTGCACGCCGGTGAGGCGGATCGGCCGGGGCTCGACCTTGCCCAGGAGCCGGGCGGCGACCTGGAAGATCTCCGACGAGTCGTCGGTGGGAAGGGCGAGCGTCTCCTGGCGCGTCGCCACCTGGAAATCGGCGTACTTCACCTTCAGGTGGATCGATCGCGCCCGGATCCCGGCCCTGCGCAGGCGCGCGCCGACCCGGAGCGCCTGCTCGTGGATGAAGGGCAGGAGATCCTCTCCCTCCAGGTCGTCGTCGAACGTCTCCTCCGCGCCCACGCTCTTCGCCTCGGTGTCGGGCTCCACCTCGCGCGGGTCGATCCCGTTCGCGAGATCGTGGAGCCAGGGACCCGCCGATCCGAGCTGTGCGGCGAGATACGCCGGATCCGCGCGCGCCACGTCGCCGATCTTCCGCAGACCCATGCGCTGCAGCTGCTCGTCGGTGCGCGGGCCCACGCCCCAGAGGCGGGAAGCGGGCAGCGGCGCGAGGAACTCGCGCACCTTTCCCACCGGCACCTCGAGGAGGCCGTCGGGCTTGCACAGATCCGAGGCGATCTTCGCGGCGAACTTCACCTCGGCGATCCCGACGCTGGCGGTGAGCTGTGTGCGCTCGTGGATCTGCGTCCGGATCTGGCGCGCCTGCGCAACCGGGCTTCCGTGCAGCTTCTGCGATCGGGTGACGTCGAGGAACGCCTCGTCGAGCGAGAGCCCCTCCACCTCCGGGGTGAAGGAGTGGAAGACGTCGAACACCTGATCGCTCGCGGCCGAGTACCGGGCGAAATCGGGCGGCACCACCACCAGCTGCGGGCAGAGCCGCAGCGCCCGCGCCATGGGCATCGCGGAGCGTACGCCGTACGGTCGCGCCTCGTAGCTCGCCGCGCACACCACCCCGCGCCGGGAAGCGCCGCCCACCGCCACGGGCTTGCCGCGCAGGCGCGGGTCGTCGCGCTGCTCGACCGACGCGTAGAACGCGTCCATGTCGACGTGCAGGATGGCCCGCTGCATCCGCGACGCATAGTATGCCGCGCGATGCCGGGGAGCATGGAAAACCGCGTGCGCCGGTGGCTCCATGGCCGCGATCTCGCCGTCTGGTACGCGCCCGAATACCGCTGGCCGATGAGCGCGCTCGAGTCGCGAACCGGGTTCGAGCCGCGCCGGGCCGACTTCGTGTTCTGGTACCTGCTCGACGAGCGGGTGCTCCGCAGGCGGAATCTGAGGACGCCGCGCCGCGCCGAGTACCACGAGATGGCGCGGGTCCACACGCCGGACCTGCTGGAGTCGCTGGGGACGTCGCGGACCCTGGCGAGGGTATTCAGCCTGGACCCGGGAGACGTCCCGGTGGACGAGACGATGCGGACCGTCCGCCTCGCCTGCGGCGCGTCCATCGACGCCGCGCGCGAGATGCTGTCCGAGTCGAACCCGCAGAAGCTCGGCCGCCGGGCGATGAACCTGCTCGGAGGTTTCCACCATGCGCGGCCCGACGTCGCCGGCGGCTTCTGCCCGGTGAACGACGTCGCCATCGCCGTGGCGGCGGTGCGCGCCGAGGGCTTCCGGGGCCGGGTGCTGGTGCTCGATCTCGACGCGCATCCGCCGGACGGGATCGCCGCGTGTCTGGCCCAGGATCCCTCGTACTGGATCGGCTCGATCTCCGGTTCCCGGTGGGTGAGCCTGCAGAACGTCGACGAGATCGTTCTCCAGGAAAGGGCGCGCGACGAGGTCTACCTCGGCGCTCTCGACGAGTTGCTCGGCCGCATGCCGGAAGGCGAGCTGGCGTTCGTGATCGCGGGCGGCGACGTGCTCGCCACGGATCCGATCGGCTGCCTCGGCCTGACGCTCGAAGGGTGCCGCGAGCGCGACCTGCGGGTGGCCGACGCGCTGTTCCGCGTGCCCTCGGTGTGGCTGCCCGCGGGCGGCTATACGCCGGATGCCTGGAAGGTGCTGGCGGGCACCGGGCTCGTGCTCGGCGTGCACAGCCGCGCGCCGGTGCCGGAGGGCTATGACCCGCTGGTGGCGAAGTTCTCCGCGATCGCTCGCAGCCTCCTGCCGGAAAACCTCGGCGACCCCGGCGACGAGATGGACGGGATCGCCGAGCAGCTCGGAATTCGCACGGCGCGAAGCAGCCTGCTCCTCGGGTTCTACAGCGCCGAAGGGCTGGAGCACGCCGTCGAGCGGTACGGCGTGCTCGCGCACCTGCGGAGGATGAGCTACGGGCCGTTCCGCTGCGAGATCCGCGACGAAGGAGTGGGGCAGTCCGCGAAGCTGATCGACATCCCGAGCGGCGAGGCGCTGATCGAGACCGTGCTGGAGCGGCGCGACGTCGCCGGAGCGCACATGCTGTACGTGCACTGGCTGGCGCTGCGCAATCCGCACGCGCGCTTCTCCCCGGAGCGTCCACAGCTCCCCGGCCAGGAGGTTCCCGGGCTGGGTCTCGCGCGAGAGATCAGCGAGCTGCTGGTGCGGATGGCCGCACGCCTCGGCCTGGAGGGGCTGGCGTTCCGGCCGGCGGCGTATCATCTCGCCTTCCGCGGCAGGGGGACGATGAGGTTCGTGGATCCGGGCCGCCAGGGCCGATTCGAGGCGCTGATGGATCTCCTGAAGGGGCTGCCGCTGGTGGAAGCGACGCGTGCCGTCGCCGAAGGCCGCGTCCTCCTCGACGGCGCGCCGTACCAGTGGGAAGCGGACGAGATGGTGAAATGGATCGAGCCGCGCGCGGACGATCGCGCCGCGATCGACCAGGCGCGGTCCGCTGCGCGCTTCAGCCTGGCTACGGCGTAGCGGCGGTGCCGCGGCGGCCGCGGAAGAAGCCGAGGATGAACAGGATCAACCCGGCGATCAGCGCCACGTGGATCAGGCCGGTGGTCACCTTGAAGGCGAGGCCGATCACCCAGATCGCGATCAAGAGAGCACCCAGGAACCAGAGCATGCGACACCTCCTCGGTGGAAGCTGGGACTCCGAGGGCGCCGCGGCCTGCCCGGCCGTCTATCCTCCGGCGCCGGCCGCTTCCAGCGCCTCGATCCGGGCGCGCCGCTCGCTGCCGAGCGGGACCTTCTCGTTCCTGCGGTAATCGACCATCACCACCACCGCCTCGCCTTCGGCGGCGATCTTGTCGTGGCGGACGCTGAGCAGGCGCTGACCCATGGTGAAGGAGGTGTTCCCCAGCCGGATGGCCGTCGCCGAGGCCAGCACCTCGTCGGGGTAGACGAGAGGGATGCGGTAGTCGATCGTCTGCCGGGCGAGGATCGGCCCGACGTCGGGCATCCCTTCCATCAGGCCGGCGCGCTCGAACCAGGCGATGCGCGCCGATTCGAGCCAGCGCAGGTAGGCGACGTTGTTGACGTGCTGGAAGGCGTCCATGTCGCCCCACTGCACCGGGATCCGCAGAGAGACGGGCCAGCGGTTCATGCCAGATCGATGCGCTGGATCGCGTGGTACGGGACGATCGTCAGGCTGTCGTTGTCGAGCTTGAGCACGACCGTGTAGCCCGCCGCGTGGTGATCCATCTGCAGGATCCGCCCGGCGACCGACTGCCCTCCGGCGAGGTGCAGGGTGACCGGACGGAGCTCGTCGGCGAGCGCCTTGAGGTTCAGGGTGTGCGCGCCGGTGGCCTCGATGCTGAACGCCACCGCCTCGCGGTACAGCTCGTTGGTGGTGCGCAGGCGGGAGGCGACGATGCCGGCCATGTTGCGGAAGAAGCCCGCCGCGATGTCGGGGCGCTCGCGCTGCACCCGGGCAAAGCTCTGGCGCGAGAGCACGAGGAACTCGCTCGCCTCGGTGGTGCGGGCGGTGGCGCTGCGGCGGGCGCCGTCGATGAAGCTCATCTCGCCGATGACGTCGCCGGGGCCGAACGACGCCAGCGAACGATCGACGTCGCCGCGGATGTTCTTGAAGATGTCCACCCGGCCGCTCTGGACGATGAAGAGCGAATCGCCGGGATCGTTCTCCCGGAACAGCTCCTCGCCGCCGACGAGGATGCGCTCCTCGCAGGCCTTGAGCACCACCTCGGCGTCTTCCGAGGTCAGCTCGGCGAACAGCCGCCAGCGATTGAGTTTTCCTTCCTCTGCCACGCTTCGTGCTTCGCATGGACCGAGAGAGGACCGCAAGTTATCCGGCGTGCAGGACCAGGGCTGCGTAGATGGCCCGGTGCGCCGGCACGGCGATCCCGTGCTTTTCGGCGCGCCGCACCACCGCGCCGCTCAGCCAGGGCAGCTCCAGGCGGCGCCCGCGGAGGAGATCCTGCGCCATCGAGGAGAGCATCGGCGCCGGAAGCGTATCCATCATCTCCAGCTGCTTCTGGGCGAAGGCGGCGTCCAGGCGCGCCCCTTCCGCCTGCGCCACCGCCACCGCTTCCCGCAGCGCGTCGAGCAGCATCGCGCGGGTCGCAGGATGTGCGCGGACATCGCCCACCGGCTTGCGCGTCAGCGCCGTCATCCCGCTCAGCGCCGTGAGGAAGGTGAACTTCTCCCAGGTGGCGCGGCGGATGTCGTCGCTGGCGATCGCCTCCACCCCTGCCGCACGGAACGCCTCGACCGCCGCCTGCAGCCGCGTCGTCCGCGAACCGTCCAGCTCGCCGAGGGTCACGCGCTGCAGCTTCCCCGTGTGGGCGATCACTCCTGGCTCGGCGATCACCGCGGCGATGTGGGTGATCCCGCCGAGCACGCGGTCGCGGCCGACGGCGGCGGCGAGCACGTCGTCCTTGTCGACGCCGTTCTGCAGCGAGACCGCGGTCGCGCCCGGCACGCGCGCGACTGCCCGCGCCGCCTCCTCGGTGTCCCAGAGCTTGACGGCGATCACCACCAGATCCGCGCCGCCAGCCTGCGCCGGATCGTCGAGCACCTTCGCCCGCACCTGCGCGTCGCCCAGCTCGCTCCGGATCCGGAGCCCCTTCTCGCGCATGGCCTCGGCGTGCGCGCCCCGGGCGACGAAGGCGACGTCATGGCCGGCCTGCAGCAGCCGGGCGCCGTAGTACCCGCCGACGCCGCCGCTTCCCATCATCACGATCTTCATGGCCGAATGCTTGGATCGGCCGCGCGTCCGTGGCAAGCAGGGAGGAGATGCGCCCCAAGCTGCTCGCCGGCGCCGTGGTCGCGGCGCTCTGCGCGCCCGTGCTCGATCCGCAAGTGCAGCTCTTCTGGCGCGACACGCAGCGGTTCTTCTATCCCTTCAAGCTGGCGATGGCGGAGCGCCTGCGCAGGGGCGAGCTTCCTCTCTGGGACCGCTGGACGGAATCGGGCGTGTCCGTGCTCGGCCAGCTCACGCCCGGGCTCTGGCACCCGGCGACGCTGTTCTATCTCGCGCTGCCCTTCTCGCTGGCGTTCAAGCTCAACCACCTCGTCGCCCTGCCGCTCGCGGCCGCGGGCGCGTTCCTGGTCGCGCGGAGGATCGGCGCGCAGGGCTGGGCCGCGGCGATCGCGGCGGTGACGTACGCCGGCTCGGGTTTTCTCTGCTCGATGACCGCGAGCAATCTTCCCTTCGCCCTCGGCCATGCGACCATCCCGATCGCCGTCTGGACGGTGCTGCGCTTCACGGACGCGCGCACGCCGGGCCGCCTCCTCGCCGCTGCGCTCGCGCTGGGAAGCTGCGGGCTCGCCGGCGAGCCGCAGAGCATGCTCCTCGCCGGCCTGATCGCCGCGCCGTTCGCGCTTGCCGGCAAGGGATGGCGCGCGGCGCCGCGCACGGCCGGGGCGCTCGCGCTGTGCGGGTTGTGCGGCGTGCTCCTCTCCGCGCCGGCCACCTTTCCGGCGGCGGAACGGCTGCGCCTCGGCGATGCCCGCCGGCTCGAGCGATCGGCGGGAGCGTTCTCGCTCGACGCGCGGCGCCTGGCCGGGCTGGTCCTGCCCTGGGCCTTCGACGACACGCCGGAGCTTGCCGCGCCGGGCACCTCGGACACCCCGTACTCGGAGTACCTGTCCGCCGCGCCGCACGTCGCCTTCGCCGACTCCATCGCGGTGGGCGCGCCCGCGCTGCTCCTCGCGGCGTTCGGCGGGGGCGGACTGCTCGTGGGAGCGGCGCTGTTCCTTCTCGCGGCGCTCGGTCCCGCGACGCCGGTGCAGTGGCTGGCCGCGCACCTGATCCCCGGGTTCGCTCTCTTCCGTTACCCGGAGAAGCTGGTCGGTCCGGCCACGCTCCTGCTCGCCCTCGCGGCGGCGAGCGGTGCGCAGCGGGTGCTGTCCGGCGATCCGCGCGCACGCCGCAAGGCGATGGTGGCCTGCGCTGCCGCCGCCGCGGCCCTGCTCGCCGCTTGCGGGGCGCTGGCCTCCCGGCACGAGGCGCTGGCGGCGTGGCTCGTCGCTCACGGCCGCACGCACGCGGTCCAGCCGGCGCCGCTCTTCCTCTCCGCGCTCTCGCGCTCGCTGCTGGTCGAGGCTGCGCTCGCCGCCGCCCTCGCCATCGCCGTCGCGCTGCGCCGCATCCGCGATCCGCTGGCCGCGGCGATCTGCGCCGCATCCGCCCTGTTCTGCGGAAGCGGCCTCCTGGTCACCGCGCCGCGGGAGCTGCTCGAGTCGCGCCCTCCGCTCGCGGATCTGCTGACGGGACGCGCGGGCCCGAGCGAAGGAGCGTGGCGGATCGAGTCCGACACCGAGCAGTCGCTGATGCTCCCGGGGCTCGACGCGAGGCTTCGCCGGGCAGCCTGGAGCGCGCAGGCGCTGGCGCCGCGCACGAACGCGGTGCAGCACATCGAGTCCGCCGCCGGGTACGGCTCGCTGAACGACGAGCGGTATCGGCTGGCACAGGCGCTGGCGCCCGCCGCGTTCCGCGCGGTGCTCGGCGTCCGCTTCATCGTCCGGATGCCGTGGGAAGCGCCGGCGGATCCGGGGTGGACGCGCGGTCCGTACGGGATGTGGATCCGCGAGCAGCAGCCGCTTCCCCGCGCGTTCCTGGTCGGCCACGCGGTCCGCA
>DASREU010000060.1:0-19221 GCA_035651935.1 Myxococcales bacterium
CTGCCGGCGATCCTCAAGCTGATCCAGGGCACGCAGGGAGTCGGCGTGATGATCGCGCACAGCGCCGCCGAGGTGGAGAGCATCCTCGGCACGCTCTGGGATCTCGGGCAGGAGATCCTGCTCCAGGAGTTCATCGCCGAATCGCGCGGCCGCGACATCCGCGCGCTGGTGGTCGGCGATCGGGTGGTCGGAGCGATGCGCCGGGAGGCGCCGCGCGGCGAATTCCGCAGCAACCTGCACCGCGGCGGCTTCGGCACCTCGATCGAGCTGCCGCAGCCGTACGTGGAAGCGGCGGTGCGGGCGGCGCGCGTCGTCGGGCTCGACGTGGCCGGCGTCGACCTGCTCGAATCGAGCGCCGGACCGACGGTGGTCGAGCTGAACTCCAGCCCCGGTTTCGAGGGGCTCGAGCGCGCCACCGGCCTGGACATCGCCGGCGAGATCGTCACGTATGCGGCGCAGGTGGCCGAAGGTGTGCGGCGGGCGATGGCTCTCTGATCCGCTTTGTCGAGAAACCGGCAGCTTACGCAGGCGACCGGGCAAGCCCGCGCCGCCTGGGCCCGTGCGCCGGCAAGATCTCCTTGCTCCGCGCGGCAACGTCGGGTCAGGATGAATGCATGGCGATTCGACCCGCCGACGGCGCGGTCTTCCAGCGCCTGCACCCGGCCCAAGGCGAGCCTCCGGCCGAGGTGGAGCTGGTGCTGTACCACGACGTGCTCTGCTCCTGGTGCTACCTCGCGGACGCGCGCCTTTCGTACCTGCGGGACGAGTACGGCTCGATGCTGCGCTGGAGCCTGCGCCCGTATCCGTTGCGTCCGGAGAACCAGATCCCGGACAAGAAGCAGCGCTCGGTGCTGGCGCGGCACTTCCGCCGGGTCGCGCGCGAGCAGGAGGGGAAGGGCGTGAAGCCCGATCTCTGGACCGGCCAGGATCCGCCGGCCAGCTCGGCCCCGCCGCTGGTGGCGCTCGAGGCGGCGCTGCCGCAGGGGCCGGCGCTCCAGCGCGCGCTGCTCGCGTCCATGCGCCGCGCGGCGTTCCTGGAAGGGATCAACGTCGCGCGCCGCGACGTGCAGATCGAGCTGGCGTCGCGCGTCGGCCTCGATCTCGGCGCGTTCGTGGAGCGGCTGGAGGATCCGCGCCTGGAGCAGGAAGTGAACGACGCCGTCGACGAGGCGGAGGCGCTGGGGATCCGGGGCGTGCCCGCGCTGGTGATCGGCGGCGAGTGGTTGATGCAGGGCTGCCGCGATCTCGCCGAGTACCGGCAGGTGATCGACAAGTACCTGCGCGAGCGGGTCGCCGCCGCGCAAGTCCGCATGATGCACTAGCGGGCGCGCCAGAATGCGGCGCGGCTGCTCTCGCCTGGCGATGTCCGCGCAATCGAGCCGGCAGTGCCGGTCGCAGGCCGGGCGATCGGCCGGACATGGTGCAGAGCCGCATAGCGGCCTTCGGGCGCAGCGGCTATGCTCCGCGCGCCATGGCACCCGTCCTCGCAACGCTGATCATCCTCGCCGGCCTCGGCATCTTCGCCTGGATCATCTCGTACCGCGTGCGGCCGCTGCTCTTCGCGCGCCCGGACGTGCGCTGGGACGATCCGGGGACGCGCACCGAGAAGCTCCTGCTCTACGGCTTCGGGCAGAAGCGGATGCCCAGCAAGCCCGAGCGGCCGGCCGGAGCCGCGCACATCTGGATCTTCATCGCCTTCATCGTGGCGCAGCTCGGGACGCTCACCTCGTTCGGGCTGGCCTACGACGCGAATTTCCACCTCCCGTTCCTCGCCCACGAGTCGCGCCTGGGGCAGGGATATCTCTTCGTCAAGGACGTGATCGACGTGCTCGGCACCGCCGGGTGCGCGGTCTTCCTCTACTTCCGGCTGGTGCAGAAGAAGGAACGGATGACGCTCTCCTGGGAGGGCGTGTTCATCCTCTGCATGATCATCGGCGTCCTCTGGACCGACGTCCTGATCGACGCGTCGATGCTCGCGCGGAGCGCCGGCGAGGTCCCCTGGTACCTGCCGGTCTCCGGCAAGGTCGCCCAGTGGTTCCTCTACGGGGTGTCGCCGCAGGCGGCGGCGAACGTGATGACCGCCGGCGTCCTCCTCCACATCACGATCGTCATGTCGTTCCTCAACTTCCTCCCCTTGGGGAAGCACTTCCACATCATCACCGGCCTGCCGACCGTCTTCTTCCAGCGCCTGACGCCGCAGGGGCAGCTCTCGAAGCCCGATCTGGAGAACAGCGAGAAGTTCGGCGTCGCCAAGCTGACCGATCTCTCCTGGAAGGAGATCCTCGACACGTACTCCTGCACCGAGTGCGGCCGGTGCCAGACGTATTGCCCGACGTACGTCACGGGCAAGCCGCTGACGCACAAGGAAATGAACCGCGCCATCCGCCACCATGCGCAGCAGGTGGCTCCGGCGATGCCGCTGCCGCTCTCGATGCTCGCGCGCCGGCTGAACCGCATTCCCCCCGTGACCGGCGGCGGACACGCGAACGGCCACGGCGGAGGACAGGCGAACGGCCACGGCGACGGACATGCGCCCGCCGATGCGGCCACCGGCTCGGAAGGCGCGTTTGCGCCGAGCGGACTGCAGCTTCCGGCGGAGATGATCGAGAAGCTGCCGCCGCTGGTCGGCGACGACGGCGTCATCCCCGACGAGACGGTCTGGGCCTGCACCACCTGCGCCTGGTGCGAGAAGGCGTGTCCCGTGTTCATCGAGCACCTTCCGCGCATCGTCGACATGCGCCGGAACCTCGTCCTGATGGAGAGCCGCTTTCCCGAGGAAGCCGCGCGCGTCTTCAAGGGGATGGAGACGCAGGGCAACCCCTGGGGGATGGGCAGCAACCGGCGCGCGGAGTGGTGCGCCGATCTCGAGATCCCCGTCGCCGCGAGCATGAGCCCCGAGGCGCTCCGCGACGTGGAGTATCTCTTCTTCGTCGGGTGCGCCGGCAGCTTCGACGAGCGGCAGAAGAAGGTGTCGCGCGCGCTGGTGAAGATCCTCCGCGCGGCGAACGTCAGCTTCTGCATCCTCGGCGAGGAGGAGACCTGCAACGGCGACTCCGCGCGGCGGCTGGGAAACGAGTACCTGTTCCAGGCGCTGGCGCAGCAGAACGTCGAGACGCTCAATCGCTACGGGGTGAAGAAGATCATCACCCAGTGCCCGCACTGCTTCAACACGCTCGGGAACGAGTACCCGCAGTTCGGCGGCCACTTCCGCGTCCTGCACCACTCGGAGGTGATCTCCCAGCTCGTCGCGGATGGCCGCCTCCGTCCCGGCGAGGCCGGCCTGCAGGCGCCCGTCACGTATCACGACAGCTGCTACCTGGCCCGGCACAACGGGATCAGCGAGGCCCCGCGGCAGACGCTGGTCTCGCTGGGGATCAAGGTGCAGGAGATGGAACGCAACCGCAGCGAGACGTTCTGCTGCGGCGCCGGCGGGGGGCGGATGTGGCTGGAGGAGACGCTCGGTCAGCGCATCAACCAGAACCGGGTCGACGAGGCGGCGCAGACGCTCGGCGGGAGGGGGACCATCGCCACCAGCTGTCCGTTCTGCCTGACGATGATCAAGGACGGGATCGGGGAGACCGGCCGCAGCGAGCAGATGGACGCCAAGGACATCGCCGAGCTGGTGGCGCAGACCCTCCCATGAGCGGCGCGGTCACGATCCGGCGGTTTGCGCTCGACGATCTCGCGGCCGCGGCGCGCTTCGGGGAGGCCGCGCGCGCGCTCGATCCCGGCATCGAGCCGTTCGCGCAGCAGCTCCGTCACCTCGCCGCCGGCCCGCGCTCCGCGCTCGAGCTCTGGCGCGTCGCCGCCGGAAACGACGGCGGCGTCTACGGCCTCTCGTTCGCCGCGCAGCGCGACCCGGCGCAGCGGGTCTACGACTACTACGTGGCCGTGCATCCCTCGATGCGCCGGCAGGGGATCGGGCGTGCACTCGGGGAACCGGCGCTCGCCAGCGGCGCCGTGCTCCGCGCGCGCGTGCGCGACGACGCCATCCCCGGCATCGCCTTCCTCCGGGCGCTGGGATTCGAGGAGAGCGGAGCGCAGCTCTTCCTCGAGTGGAGCGGCGCTCCGATCAAGGCCCCGCTGAAGGCGGCAGCGCGCATCCGTCCGGCGTCACGCAAGGATCAGCCGGCGCTCCAGGCGCTCTCGGCCGAGGCCTGGGCCGGAGCGCCGGACGCGTTTGCCGCGCGCTCCGAGGAGATCGCGCAGCTCGTCTCCGGGGACGATCGGGTGGTGCTGGTGGCGGAGCTGGAGGACAAGCCGGTCGGCTACCTCTCCGCGGTCCAGCTCGGACGGACGCTGGCGATCGAAGAGGTCGCTGTGTTGCCGCAGGTCCGCCGCAACGGCATCGCGCGCGCGCTCGCCGCCCGCGCCCTGGCGAACGTGCAGGGGGCGGTGCTTTCGGTGGCGGATTCGAACCGGCCCGCGCGCGGCCTTTACCGGGCGCTCGGGTTCCGCCAGACGGCGCGGCGGCTGGTGATGCAGCGCCCCGCCTGAGCGGGATCAGCTCGCCCGCGACGAGGCCGGCGGCGGCGCGGTCTTCGAGCGCGCGATCCGCACCAGCCGCACCCGGCGGTCGTCGCGCTGCACCACCGTCAGCTCGAGGCCGCCGATGTAGAAGCGATCCCCCGCCTGTGGAATCGCTCCTGCGGTGGAGTTGAGCAGTCCGCCCAGCGTCTCGTAATCGCCCTGATCGGGCAGCCTGGCATTCAGCGCGTGGTTCAGCTCCTCGAGCCGCATCTCCGCGCGGACCAGCGCGGTTCCGTCGGGGCCGAACTGCGGCGCCGGCCCCTCCTTGTCGTGCTCGTCGCGGATCTCGCCGACGATCTCCTCGAGGATGTCCTCGAGCGTGACGATCCCGGAGAAGCCGCCGTACTCGTCGACGACCAGCGCCAAAAGCGATCGCTTCTGTTGCATCTCCCGGAGCAGCTCTCCCACGGGCTTCGTCCAGGGGACGAACAGCGCCGGCCGGACCAGGTCCTGGAGCACGATCAGCTCCGGATGCGCCAGCAAGGGGATCACGTCCTTCGCGTGCAGCACGCCCCGGATGTGGTCGAGGTCGCCTTCGTACACCGGCAGGCGGGTGTGTCCCTCCTCGGCGAGGAGGTCGATCACCTCCCCCGGCGCGGCCTCGAGGGGCACGCCGACCACCCGCGTGCGGGGCACCATCACTTCCTTCGCCGTCCGCTCGGCGAACTGGAACAGCCCATGCACGAGCTCCGCGGAAGGCGCCCCCGATCCCCCTCCCCGCGCCTCCTCGCTGAGGATCTTCTCGATCTCTTCCAGCGGCGGAGGCGGCGGCGTGTACCGCGCGGTCGCGCCGCGGCGCAGCAGCAGCGCGTCGAAGAGCCTGAGCAGGAGACGGACGGGGATCCGCAAGAGGACGCAGACCAGGTACGCAGGGCCGGCGAGGGCGAGGCTCCAGGAAAGAGGCCGTGCCGACGCGAGCGAGCGCGGCGCGAGATCGATCACCAGCGCCACCATGCCGGCGAAGAGCCCGGCGACGAGCTGGAGCGTGCTGCGCGAGTTGGAGTGGACGCCGGCGCGCAAGAGGATGTCGCCGACGACGATGGCGCAGGCCACCGCCGCGAATGCCAGGAGCGCCGAGGAGAGTCCGCGCAGCGCCGCCGCCGTGGACTCCGGCTCGCGCTTGAGGGTGAGCAGCCAGCGCGTCCGCAGCGGATGGACCGGCTCGCCGGCGCGCACCTCGTCCTCCCCGACGGCGAGGAGGGCCGTGTCGGCGGCCTGCAGGAGAGCGCGGCCCGCGAGTGCGGCGCCGGCCGCGAGAAGCTCGAGCATTCAAGCCGATCGTAGTCCCCCGGATCGGCACCCGCCAACCACCCTTCTCTCCCGAGACAGGCGTATGTTGGGGTTGCGACGTTAGTCGGATGTCTGTAGAATCCGCCCTGATGCCGCCGCGGGAGTTTCGGGGACACCATACGAATCTACGCGGTGCGTAATTGCGTACGTGTCCCCGAAATTCGGGCTTCGGGCGCCGTCCTCAGCGTCTCGTTACAAGCCGAATGAGACCGGTCTTTTCAGCCAAGGTCCAAGGCGCTCGGGGTCGCCGGAGTCGTCGCCTGATCCGCGGGGCGATGTGCTAGGTTGCGCGCCTCTGGAGGCCTCCGAATGAAGGCGCGCGTCGTGGTCACGCTCAAGAGATCGGTGCTCGACCCGCAGGGCCTGGCGGTCGGGCGCGCACTCGGGTCGCTCGGATTCAACGAGGTCAAGGACGTCCGGCTGGGCAAGATCATCGAGCTGGATCTCGAGGCCAAGGACCCGGCGGAAGCGAAGAAGCGCGTGCAGGAGATGTGCGAGAAGCTCCTCGCGAACACGGTGATCGAGGAGTACCAGGTGGAGGAGATCCGCTGATGTTGTTCGCGGTGATCGTCTTCCCGGGCAGCAACTGCGATCACGACGTGTACCACGTCGCCAAGCACGTTCTGGGCTGCGCCGCGCGCTACGTCTGGCACAAGGATCGCGATCTGCGCGGCGCCGACGTGGTGGTGCTGCCCGGCGGCTTCTCGTACGGCGACTACCTGCGGACCGGAGCGATCGCTCGCTTCTCGCCGATCATGGAGGAGATCCGGAAGTTCGCGCACCGCGGCGGGCACGTGATCGGGATCTGCAACGGATTCCAGATCCTGCTCGAGGCGGGGCTGCTCCCCGGCGCCATGCGCCGGAACGATTCGCTCAAGTACGTCTGCCGCGACGTGCACCTCAAGGTGGAGAACGCGATGACGCCCTGGACGCGCAAGTACGCCAAGGGCGACGTGATCCGCATCCCCATCGGGCACGGCGACGGGAACTACTACATCGATGGCGAGGGCCTGCGGCGGCTCGAGGGAGAAGGGCAGGTCGCCTTCCGCTACGTCGACGCGGCAGGGATCCGCGGCGTCTCCGGCACGAATCCGAACGGGTCGCTGGCGGACATCGCCGGCATCACCAATGCGCGGGGGAACGTTCTCGGGATGATGCCGCATCCGGAGCGCCTCGCGGAGCCGGTGTTGGGCGGCGAGGACGGCCGGAGGCTGTTCGACAGCATCGTCGAAGCAGTCGGATGATGCGATCGGCGGGCGAGTTCCCGCCGTCGAACACCAGAGTCGCGCAAAGCCCGCCTTCGCTGAACGACGCCTAGCTCCGCGCCTTGCGCTTCGCGTGCACGCGCGGGGCGACCCACTCCTTGCGCTGGTGCGGCTGCTCCGCCACTTCCGGCAGCGCGTTGATGGTGCGGCGAAGATGGCCGTGCGCCATCACCACGTCGGTGTCGGCCTGCAGGAGCGGCGCGTACTTCTCCCAGAACGGCGATCCCCCCGCCTGCGTCAGCCGATCGATCTCCTGCCGCACGCCGGCGACGCTGCCGGGTGGCAGGATCTCCTGCGCGAGCAGCGAGTCGAGATCGACGATCAGCTCGCTCATCGGGTGCAGCCAGGCGAAGTAGGGATCTTCGGTGAGCAGCCGCAGCATCTGCCCGGGCCCGCCCGCGGGTCCGATCTCGCGCTCGTAGCCGCTCCGCACCGCCTGCACCAGCGTCCGGTGCACCTCGCGCAGGGCTGCCGCGACTTCCAGCAGCGCCGGCTTGTGCCTGCTCTCGCGACCCATGCGCCTATCTTAAGCCGGGATGGGAACTCCCGGGACAGGAACTCCTTCGCCCTCGGGGCGGTCCAGCGCTTTCGGACCCTTCCAGCGGCGCAACTCCGCCGAGCCGGCCGTCACCACCACGTGGGGGAAGCCATCGTGCGAGCGGCCGGGAGTCCACGAGCCGAGGTTGAAGTACCGCGTGCCGGCGCCGACGGTCTCTTCGACGGCCCGGTGGCTGTGGCCCATGACGATGTACTTCACGTCGAACACCTGGGCGACGCGCCGCGCCGCCTCCCGCAGCATCGGGTGCGCATCGGTCTGCCGCCGCGCCCCGAGCGCCGCGTTCAGCGCCGCGAAGACCACGCCGATCAGGGTCAGCGCCCCAGCTTTGGCCCAGAACCCGCGCACCGCGTGCGCGGTCGCAAAGGCCGTGATCAGGGAGACCAACGCCAGGACCATCCGGTCGAGATAGAAGAGCTGCATGGACTCGAACAGGCTCTGCTCGGCAGGGCGGGAGGCGATCTCCGCGAGCTGCTGCGCCTGCCTGTCCGTTCCCTGGAACTTCGCCAGGAGCTGCCGCACGTGCGCGTCGCGGTTGACGGCAGGCGCCAGCGCCTTGTCGGCCGCGCGCGCGAACGCCCGCGAGATCCTCAGCGACTGCCGCACCACAGGGTAGATCACCCGGAACACCATCACGAAGTAGTCGGCGGCGACGCGCAGGGGATTGCCCGCCTTGAGCACCCAGTCGAGGTATTCCTTCAAGCCCCAGGCGTCGACGTCATCGGCGAGATCGACCTGCTCCGTGTACCGGTTGACGAAGTAGCGCAGCACCTTCGAGCTGAGAGGCAGCTCGATCTCGCTGTCGTCGTTGTGGGCGGAGAAGAAGTCGCTCTGCACCGAGTAGTGGTCGTGGGCGTGTCCGTGCTCGGCGTAGAAGAATCCGGGCTCCAGATAGAACCAGTCATGGAACTCGACCAGCCGATCGATCTTGCGCCGCGGAGCGCCGCTGCGCTCGGCGAGGATCCGGCGGAACTCCTCCTGCACGGCGGGCCACCGCCATTCGGAATCGTGGTTCCCGCGGATGATGTGTACCGAGTTTCCCTTGTGGACAAAATGAGCGAGTGCGTCAAAGACGGTGGGATGACGCTCCGCGGTGCGCCGGAGCTTCCACACGCACTTGGGTTCCGTCGGCGCCAGGCCGAGGGCGCGCTCCTCCGCCGAAATGGAAAAGGGAACCGGTTCCTTCGGGAGCAGGGTGATGGAGACGAAGTCGACGATGTCGCCGTTCAGGATCAAACGCCACGGCTTGCCGCCATCGCGGTGAGCGGTGTGCCATTCCACGAAGCTGGAGAGCGGCGCGTCCGTGGTCCGCGGCTTCTCCAGCTTGTTTCCAGCCCGGAGATCGCAGCCGAGGTGCAGGTCCGAGATGGCGATCAGGTTGTGCGGCCGCTCCGAAAGTGACCGGACCCGCCGCCACATGCGCCCGAGCTTCATTCGCTACGCTCCCCTTCCCCCGGGGAGCACTTCAGCAAGGGCCGTGCCTGCGATTCAGACGGGCTTTTCGTAAACGCGGTACGTCTTGTACCGGATGGCGCCCATCCGCTCGATGCCACGGTTGATCATGACGTTGTCTTCCAGAGTCCAGGAAAGCTCGCCTCCGACGTACCCGCGGGCGGCCCCGCGGCGCGCCACTTCAACATAGAGCACCGCAGCGAGTGTTCCGTAACGGTGTGACGCCCGGTACTCCTCCTTCACTCCGAGGAGCAGCAGGCGCGCGTGGGTGGGCCGCCGGAATTTCAGCCGCCAGAGGAGGCGGGCGAGGTTCCAGGGGCGGCGCGCGATCTCGCCGTCGAAGTCCTTCACCATCTCGTTCACGTCGGGGATGGCGAAGCACATCGCTGCCGGGTTGCCGTCGACCTCGGCGACGAGCGCGATCTCCGTGTCGACGAACATCTTGTACTCGGTCGCGATGATCTCCAGCTCGGCCGAGGTGAACGGCGTGAAGTTCCAGTTCTGCGACCAGGCGGAGTTGTAGATGTCGCGGACGATGTCCACCTCGCGGCGGAAGTGCGACAGGTCCATCGGCCGGACACGCACGTTCGGGAGCTGCAGGGTCCGATCCGCGATCCGCTTCGTGCGCTCGTCGATGTGCCCGGAGGTGTACCACCAGGCATAGAAATCCTTCGCCTTGCTGAGGCCGGCGGATTCGATCAGCGGGCCGACATAAGGGCGATTGTGCGGCATGCCGATGCGCGGAGGCGTATCGAAGCCGTCGACGAGGATCCCCACCTCCCCTTTGGAGTCCAGGGTGAAAGGGCCGCGGATCCGGGTCCGCGCCTTCGATCGCGCCCACCCGGAGGCCTCGTCGAACAGGGCGCGAGCCACGGCGGGATCGTCCTTGCTGTCGAAGAAGCCGAAGAACGCGACGCCCTTCTCCTGCGGCCACTGCTTGTCGAAGTCGCTGTCGATCTGAGCGGAGATCCTCCCTGCCGGCTGGCCGTCCTGGAGGGCGAGAAAGCACTGGATCTCACCGTGCTTCAGGAAGGGGCTCTTCTTCGGGTCGAGCGAACGCCGGTAATCGTCCAAGAGCGGCGGGACCCAATTCGGGTCGGACTTCATCCCCAGCGTCCAGGGGACGTGCAGGAACGCTTCCAGGTCTTTCTTCGTCTCGACGGGGCGGATCTCGAGCGGCATCGTGGGCGCGCAACCTAGCACACGAAGGATTGCGGACGCGGGGTTCGCGTGGTACGCGAAGCGCCTTTCATCTCGGGACCTTGGAATGGATTATCGCGACACCGTCCACCTGCCGAAGACCGGCTTCCCCATGCGCGCCGCGCTCAGCGAGCGCGAGCCCGTGCAGGTGAAGGCGTGGGAAGACGCGAAGGTCTATCAGCAGCTCCTCCTGAAGAACGCCACCGCGAAGAAGTTCGTCTTCCACGACGGCCCGCCGTACGCGAACGGCGCCATCCACCAGGGGCACTTCCTCAACAAGATCCTCAAGGACCTGGTGGTGAAGTACCACCTGATGGCCGGACACCTCACCGACTTCGTCCCCGGCTGGGATTGCCACGGGCTCCCCATCGAGCGGCAGGTGGACAAGCTGCTCGGCCCGAAGAAGCGCGACCTGTCGGTGGGCCAGTTCCGCCGCGCCTGCCGCAAGTACGCCGAGGAACAGATCGACCTGCAGCGGAAGGACTTCAAGCGGCTCGGCATCTTCGCCCGCTGGGACCACGCCTACGAGACGATGGATTTCCGCTACGAGGCGGAGATCGTCCGGCAGCTGGCGAAGCTTGCGCGGCGCGGTGCGCTTTACCGGCGCAAGCGCCCGGTGCACTGGTGCTTCCACGACGTGACCGCGCTCGCCGAGGCGGAGGTCGAGTACGCGGACAAGACCAGCCCCTCCATCTACGTGCGCTTCCCGGTCACCTCCGGCGGGCCCGCGGGATGGGGGCTCGCGATCTGGACCACCACGCCGTGGACCATCCCCGCGAACCTGGCGATCACCGCGAATCCCGAGCTGGAGTACGTCGCCTACGATCTCCCCCGCCATGGCGTCACGGTGGTGGCGAAGGATCTGCTGCACGCATTTCTCAGGGACTGCGCGCCCGAGGAGCTGAACGATCCTGGGCAATCGCGCGGCGAAGATCTGCTCTCCGCTGCGCGCGCGACCGGCGCGACGCTCCGGCACCCCGAGCGGATCAAGAGGACGCTGCAGGGGAGCGATCTCGCCGGATGGAAGTACCGGCATCCGCTCGTCGACCGCGAGAGCCCGGTGATCCTCGGCGCGCATGCGACTGCCGACGCCGGCACCGGCCTCGTCCACACCGCGCCGGGGCACGGCGAGGACGACTTCAACATGGGCGTCCAGTACGGACTGCCGATCTGGGCGCCGGTCGACAACCACGGCCGCTTCACGGCCGACGTCGGCATCGCCGGTCTCGAGGGGCTGAAGGTCTTCGACGCCAACCCGAAGGTGATCGAGATGCTCGCCTCCGCCGGGGTCCTGCTCAATGCGGGCGGAAAGGCGGGGCAGATCCGCCACAGCTATCCGCACTGCTGGCGGTGCAAGAACCCGGTGATCTTCCGCGCCACCGACCAGTGGTGGATCGGGCTCGATCTCGAGGTGGAGCTTCCCGGACGCGGGCGCACCACCATCCGCAAGGCGGCTCTGGCGTCGATCGACGAGATCGCCGCGAACGGCGGCTTCGTTCCCTCCTGGGGACGGGATCGCATCTACAGCATGGTGGAAGGCCGCCCCGACTGGTGCGTCTCCCGCCAGCGCGCCTGGGGCGTGCCGATCCCGGTCTTCTACTGCGGGAAGGATCGCGAGCCGCTGGTGTCTGCCGAGGCGATGGAGCACGTCGCGGCCATCTTCGACAAGGAAGGCGCCGACGCGTGGTGGGATCGGACGGCGGCCGACCTGCTCGCGCCGGGCGCGCGTTGCCCGAAGTGCGGAGGCAGCGCGTTCGAGAAGGAGACGGACATCCTCGACGTCTGGTTCGACTCCGGGTCCTCCTTCGCCGCCGTGCTCCAGAGCGGCGAGTGGCCCGACCTCGGGTTTCCGGCGGACCTCTACCTCGAGGGCTCCGACCAGCACCGCGGCTGGTTCATGTCCGCCCTGATGATCGGCATCGGCACCGGCGGCCAGGCCCCGTACCGGGGCGTGCTCACGCACGGGTTCCTCGTCGACGGCGAGGGGCGGAAGATGTCGAAGTCGCTCGGCAACGCGCCGGATCCGCAAGGGCTGCTGAAGAAGTACGGCGCCGAGCTGATCCGGCTGTGGGTCGCCGGATCCGACTACCGCGACGACATCGGGTTCTCGAACTCGATCATCGAGACGCTCTCGGAGAGCTACCGGAAGATCCGCAACACCTTGCGGTACTGCCTCTCGCAGCTCCACGACTTCGATCCGCAGCAGGACGCCACCACGGAGCTTCTGCCCGTCGATCGCTGGGCGCTGAGCCGGTTCGAGCGGTATCGGGGAGCGGCGCTCGAGGCGTACGACCGGTACGAGTACCACAAGGTCTACCGGGCCACGGTCGAGCTCTGCGCGGTCGAGCTCTCCGCCTTCTACTTCGACGTCCTCAAGGACCGCACCTACTGCTCGGGCAAGCGCTGGCCTGCCCGTCGGGCGGCGCAGACGGTGCTGTACCGCATCGCCCGCGACCTTTGCCGCCTGCTCGCTCCCATCCTCTCTTTCACCGCGGAGGAAGCCTGGGGGTTCGTCCCGCGGCATGATCCGCAGAGCGTGTTCCTCGCCGGCTTTCCGGAGCCGGAGCCGGGACTGGTGTCCGACTCGCTGGAGGAGGAGTTCCGCCACCTCCAGGGCCTGCGCGAGGTGGTGAACCTCGCCCTGGAGCAGAAGCGGGCCGCCAAGGTGATCGGCAAGGCCACCGAGGCGGACGTGGTCCTCACGGTGCCTCCCGGGATGGCAAGGGAGGTCGCCGAACGTTACGAGAAGGATCTGGCAGACCTCTTCCTGGTCGCGAGCGTCACACTGCGGCCGGGGGAGACCGCGGCGGCGGAGGTGCGCAAGAGCCCGCACAGGCCGTGCGAGCGGTGCTGGCGCGCACTCCCTGACGTCGGCGAAAAGGGATTGTGCGCGCGGTGCCAGCGCGCGGTGAGCGAGGGTTGATGGAGAACGGCGTGTCGAAATGGAAGCTGCTCGCCTTGATCGCGGGCCTCTGGTTCGTGGGCGATCAGGTGACGAAGTACCTGGCGGTCGAGCACCTCACCACTGCGTTCACGGTGGCGCATGCGCGGACGCTGCCCGAGAAGGTCCGCGCTTTCGTCACGCAGAAGGACCTGCTCGAGCGCGGGATGGCGAAGTCCGAGCCCGTGACGGTGACCTCGTTCTGGCAGAACCGGTACACGCAGAATCGCGGCGCCGCCTGGGGCGTGCTGGCGGGAGCCGGCGAGAAGTTCCGCGTGCCGTTCTTCTATCTGGTCTCGATCGCCGCGGTGATCTTCATCTTCTCCTATTACCGCAAGCTCCGGCCGGAGCAGCGGTATCTCCAGGTCGCGCTCGCGCTGGTGCTCGGCGGAGCGATCGGCAACGCCGTCGACCGGATCCTGCGCGGGTACGTGATCGACTTCATCGACTGGCACTGGTTCGATCCGAACTGGATGAAGCCGTCGTTGCACTGGCCCACGTTCAACCTGGCCGACAGCGGCATCACCGTGGGGCTGGTGATGCTGTTCCTCGAGATGCTCTTCGCGAGAAAAGCGGCGCGGCAGCCCGTCGAGCCGGCGGCGAGGAAAGCCTGATGCTGCCGGTCCTCTTCACGCTGACCATCCCGCCGTCGCTCGGGATCGTGGTCTGGCTGGCC
The DNA here is from genome assembly GCA_035651935.1 of Myxococcales bacterium. Lineage (GTDB taxonomy): Bacteria > Myxococcota > Myxococcia > Myxococcales > 40CM-4-68-19 > 40CM-4-68-19. The sequence continues at coordinate 13,911 of DASREU010000060.1, forward strand.
GTCTCCGCGCTCTCCGGAGCCTGGCAGGTGCGGTCGGCGCGCGCCGCCGGCGAGAGCACTCTCTTGAAGACGTTCGTGACCTGGACGGCAGGCACCGCCGCCGTGCTGTTCGTCGCGGTGCGCGCTCTCGGGGGGCAGAACATCCTCCATCTCGAGCGGCCGCTGCCCATCCCGGTGCACACCTACGGCATCCTGGTCGCCGCCGGCTTCCTCGTCGCGATGGCGCTCGCCGCCCGCAATGCGGAGCGGACCGGCCTCAACCGCGACAAGGTGCTCGACCTCTCCTTCGGGATCCTCATCGCCGCGATGGTGGGCTCGCGGATCCTCTTCATCATCGTGAACTGGGACGACTACGCGCACGACCTGATGGGGATCTTCCAGTTCTGGAAGGGCGGGCTGGTCTTCTACGGCGGCTTCATCGGCGCGGTGCTCTTCTCGGTCTGGTACATGCGGCGCCACGAGATGTCGTTCCTGCCCTACGCCGACGTGATGGCGCCCACCGTCGCCATCGGCCAGGCCCTGGGGCGACTCGGCTGCTTCTCCGCAGGGTGCTGCTGGGGCGGCGCCTGCGACGCGCACTACCTGTTCGCCGCGCGGTTTCCACCCGAATCGCTCGCCTACCAGTCGCAGGTGAGCACGCACCTGATCTCGTCGGGCTCGCCGACGACGATCCCCATCCACCCGACGCAGCTCTACGAGTCGCTCGGGTGCGCCCTCATCTTCCTTTTCCTCACCTACTGGCGAAGCCGCAAGCGCTTCAACGGTGAGATGCTCGCGCTCTACCTGATGCTCTACGCGCCGCTCCGCGCGCTGGTGGAGAGCTTCCGGGGCGACGAGGAGCGCGGCCGGGTGTTCAACTTCCTCGGCGGGTGGGCGCGGCACGCATGGTGGAACCTCTCCACCAGCGAGCTGATCAGCATCGGGATTTTCGCCGCGGGCGTGGCGATCTGGTTGACGCAGAGCCGGCGCTCCGTCGCGGCATCGGTGCCGGCGGCTGCGTGATAGAATCGGGGCGTGGCCGCGCCCAACGGGACCCAGCAGCTGCCGCAAGAGAAGTATGCGGACGAGCTGACGGATCTGGATGAGTCGATCCAGAACCTGCAGGTCCTGTACGAGAAGTATTTCATCGGCATCGACCGCAAGCCGCCGGACCAGGAGCGCAAGCGCATCTCGGACAAGGCCCGCGAGCTGCGCGCGACCACCATCCGGAACACCGCGCTCAAGTTCAAGATCAACACCTTGTTCGCCAAGCTGATCTCCTTCGAGCGGATGTGGGACCGGACGCTGCGCGAGATGGAAGAGGGCACGTACAAGCGCGACGTCTACAAGGCCAAGCTGCACCAGAAGGAGCGCGAGCCGCAGGGTCAGGCGCCGGCGCCGGCGCGCAGGGGATCGTCCGCTCCGGCCATCTCGGATGCCAACCTTCGCCGCCTGTACGACACCTATCTGGTCGCGCGGCAGCGCTGCGGCGAGCCCATCACCGGGCTTTCGTACGACTCGATGGCCACCCGCATCCGGGCCCAGGTTCCGGAGCTGATGCAGAAGCACAAGGCGAAGAACATCGAGTTCAAGGTCGTGATCAAGGGCGGCAAGGCGATCCTCAAGGCCGTCCCGCACACCTGAAATAGCTCCGGAAGCTCAGCGCTCCGCGCTTCATCTGCACACTTTTCGACTCCCTCCGTAGCGCCCGGAGTTGCCGTCCGCCTGATCGGTACCCACCCTTCTGCACCGGCTGGGGGAGGGAGGGCGTGATGGGGAGAACCGGATTGCTGGTGGTCGCGTTCGCGCTCGTCGCTTGCGCTCGCACCGTGGCCCCGCCGCGCCAGTCCGAAGCGATGGAGCGCTCCGCGCGGATCCTCCGGCAGCTCGATCGGCTCGAAGCCGATCTGCACCAGGGGAACGCGGAGACCGTCACGTATGCGGAGCTGGTCGATCGGCACGCGCGCGCCGAGCAGATCGCGTGCAAGGTGACCGACGACCACGTGAACGAGATCCACCGGCTGGCGATGGCGCAGGAAGAGAAGATGCTCGGCAAGCGGCTCGCGCGGCTGAAGAAGCGCAAGGCCGTGGCGATGGCGCGCAGGCCGTCGGCGCGTCACGCCGTCGCGTCGAATTGAACGTCCGATAATTGCGCACATCTGCTCCGACGGGCGGAATTCGCGCGCCGGTCCGCCCGGTTCCAAGGCTGTGAAGCCGCCCGCTCTTCGGGCGGCAGTCCAAGGAGGCAACATGCGGAACTCTCTCACATCGATGGTTCTCGCCCTGGTTGCGGCAGCCTGCGCGACTCCCGGCGAGCGCACCGCGATCGGCGCGGGCGGCGGAGCGGCGGCGGGCGCGGGAGTGGGCGCGCTCGTCGGCGGATGGAAGGGCGCCGCCATCGGCGCAGCGGTCGGCGGGCTCGCGGGCGGCGCGGTGGGGAACTATCTCGACAAGCAGGCCGACGAGCTGAAGCAGGTGGCCGAGACCACCAGGCGGACCAAGGACGGCATCCTGGTCGATCTGAAGAGCCAGCTGCTCTTCACCAGCGACAGCGCGGTCCTCAAGCCGCAAGCGGTGGAGCTGGTCGCGAAGCTCGGCGACATCCTGGCGAAGTACCCGGAGGATCGAATCAAGGTCTCCGGGTTCACGGACTCGACCGGAAGCGTGGCGCACAACGAGGAGCTCTCGCTCCGCCGCGCCAGGTCCGTGCGCGACGTCCTCCACGATCGCGGGGTGAAGACCGAGCAGATCCTGGTCGAGGGACTGGGACCGGACCGGCCCATCGCGACCAACAAGACCGCCGCCGGCCGTGCCCAGAACCGCCGCGTGGAGATCCACATCGACGTCCCGGACCAGGTCGCCCAGCAGTAGCCGAGATCTGGGGACACCATACGACGAGTTACGTATGGTGTCCCCGGATCTCCTTACTCGAACATCCTGTCGACGGAGATGACCTGCACGTCGGCGTCGTTCTTGGCGCCGAGGGGGGACTTCTCGATCTCCTTGTCGGTCGCGAGCTGCGAGGCGGGCTTGTCCGGGGACTTGCCGGTCGCGTCGCGCTGGTACTGGATGGGGGTGGGATCTCCGGCGAGGACGGTCTTCTGCACCGACGCCATGTCCCTGCCCGCCATCACGATCTCGAGCTTCGAAGGATCGATCCACTTGCGCCAGGCGGCGTTCACCTGATCGGCGGTCACGTCGCGCAGCGAGGTGCGCCAGGCGCCGAGGAAGCCGTTCATGCCGTAGAAGTGGTCGTCGAGCGCGTAGCCCAGCCGGCGCGCGTCGGTCTGATCGAAGAGCAGGATGTAGCCGTCGAGGAACCCTTTGGTCTGCTCGACTTCCTCCTGGGAGAAGGGCTCCTCCTTGAGGGTGCGCGACAGCTCGTACAGCGCCGCGCGCACGGCGAAGAGGCGGTTCTCGTCGCGCACCGGGCGGATCCAGATGGTGAACTGCTGCTGGTGGCGCGCCCGCCCGGTCTGCGCGGTGGCCGCGTCGCCGCCCTCCTGGCGGAAGTACTCGATGTACGCGTAGTCGCCGTAGTTCAGCCCGCGGCGCTCACGGAGCCGCTGCATCAGCCGGCCGTTGAACTGCCGGTGCTCGCCGAATGCGCTGCGGGCGATCGACATCGCCGGCCAGTCCGCATCCTCGCGCGACAGGTTCCAGGGAAGCCCGATGGAGATGGCCGTCGAGTCGGCGTTCTTCTCCACCAGCAGGAAGCGCGGCCCGTGCGGCCGAGCTTCGGGGACCTCCGGCTGCGCCTGCGATTTCGGCGGCAGCGCCGAGAGCAGCCGCGCCAGGTCCGTGCCGAGGCTTTGCGGATATCCGCCGGAGACGCCGACCGTGAGCCGATCGGCGGTGAAGACGCGCGCCGCGTGCTGCTGCAGATCCTGCAAGCTCATCGACTTGAGATCGCCGGCGTGGCCCAGCGTCAGCCGCCCGTACGGATGCTGGCGGAACATCAGCTCCTCGAGCGACTCCTTGCCGAGGTTCTCGTCGTCGCCTTGGCGGAGCCGCTTCTCGATGTCGTTCACCGCCACGTCGCGCAGGCGGCGGAACTCCTGCGGATCCCAGCGCGGATGCAACACGACGTCGCCGACGATGGGGAGGAACTTCGAAAGATTGTCCTTGTGCACCCGCGCGAGGAAGGTGGTGAGCTCCTTGTCGACGCGGACGTCCAGCTCGGCGGCGAGGGGGAAGAGCGCTTCGAGAAGCTGCTTCGCGCTCAGCGCCTGTGTGCCGCCCTCCGCCATCACCCGCGCGGTGAGATAGGTCAGGCCCGCCTTGCCGGGCGGGTCGTCGATGGCGCCGGTGCGGAACTGGAGTTGCACGTTGACGATCGCGTTCTGGTTTGCCGGGAGCGCGACGAGCGTGACCCCGGAGGGGAGCGTCGAGATCTCCGCCGCCGGTGCTTTCGCGGACTCGACCGGAGCTCCGGCGTCGGGCGCCGCCGTCGTCTCGCGGGCACCTGGCTTGCGCGGCTCGGACTGCGACGCATTCGTTCCCGCATCGTCGGTCACGGCGGCGGCGGTGCCGGCGCCGGGCGACTTGCGGACGCCTTCCTGCTGCTGCGCGCAGGCGGCGAGGGCAAGCGCGAACCAGACTGTCCGCCTCATCGCGCACCGACCTTCTTGCTCGCGCTGACGAGGGTGACGGTGGTCCGGTTCAGATCCATGAAGTACCCCTTGGCGAAATCCTGCAGGTCGCGCGGCTGCACCGCTGCCACCGCGGCGAACTCCTTGTTGAGGTAGTCGACGTCGCCGGTCAGGGCGGTGTTCAGCGCCAGCGACTCCGCCACCGCGTCCGCCTTGTCCAGGCTCATGATGTTCGAGTAGCGGAGGTTCGAGCGCACCGCCTCGAGCCGCTTCGCGTCGACGGTCCCGCCGGCCAGCGCCTTGATCTCGCGCAGCACGGCCAGCTCGACGTTGTGCAGGTTCCTCGGGTCTTTCACCCGCATCAGCACGCCGAAGAGATTCGGATCGCGATGGTCGCCGTAGGTGGGGAACATCGAGTCGACGGTCTGCTTTCCGAGCACCAGCGTCTGGTAGAGCGGGCTGGTGGGCCCGTACAGGTACGCGTTCAGGAGGTTCTGCACCGCGGCCCGCTTGATGTCGCTCGCCGCGGGCGTGTGCCAGGCGATCCAGATGCGCGGCAGCGTCGGCTTGTCCCAGTCGACCTGCGCCCGCCGGCTCTGCCTCTGCTTCGGCTCGGGAGGAACGCGCACCGCATCCAGCTTGCCCTTCCAGGTGCCGTAAGCGGCTTCGATCTGCGCCAGCGTGGCCGCCTTGTCGAAGTCGCCGACGACGAACACCACCGCGTTGTCGGGCGTGTAGTA
>DASREU010000061.1:0-3853 GCA_035651935.1 Myxococcales bacterium
CAGCCCGGCGGCCTCCGGGAACTGCGGAATCCCCGCGTCGATGCTCGAGAGCGTATCCGTCTCGTTGTCGACGACGACGGTCAGCCGCAGCTCGTCCAGCGATGCGACGTCTCCCGGTCCCATGGCGGCGGGCAAGGTACCACGGAGGCTCAAGGGTTGAACTGCCCGGCGGCTCGAGGCGCCGGCCGCTAACATCACTCGCCGTGGTTACGGACCGCCCTCCACGGGCTGCCAGGGCCCGCCGCGAATTCGAGCAGAGCGATGCCCTCGACCGGCTCGAGATCCTTCCCGACGCGACCGAGGTCCGGGCGCGCGCCATGCTCCTCGCGCAGGCGCTGGCCACCGGCGACGCGGCGCAGGTCCGCCGCGCGAGCGAATCGATCCTCGACCTGCTCGCCCGGACCTATGGGATCGGGCGGCCGCGATTGCGCGTGCTGGGAGCGCGGCCGCGAAGCGTCCGCGAGGGTTGGCATTCCGAGCTGTTCGGCGACTACGATTTCGGGGAGAAGCGCATCCGGGTCTGGATGCGCACCGCCGTCCTCGGGAAAGTGACGTCCTTTCGCGGGATCCTGCACACCCTCTTGCACGAGTTCTGTCACCATCTCGATCGCGAGGCGCTCGGGTTTCCAGACACGCCGCACACCCGCGGTTTCCACGCGCGCGTCGACGACCTCTACCATCTCGCGCTGGCGACTCCTCCGGAAGCCCGCCGGCCCCTCGCCTGGATCCGCATGGGAAGCATCTGGCGGATCGACTGGTCGAGGTTGAGGCCGCGCTCGAGCGGCTGATCCGGACACGCCGGCTCGCAAGCGATCCTGGACTACCGCTTCGCGCTGTCGCCGATCGAGCTCTCGGAAGAAACCCGCCGCGAGATCGCGCGGCCCCCGACCACTGCCCCGGCCACCAGCACGGCCACGATCAGGAGCTTGCGGCCTTGCCCCAGCAGCGGCGACGGCGCTTTCGCCGGACGAACTCGGGGAAGATCGACGTTGCTCATGAAATTTACCCTCGCTATTCGGGCCTACGCCGCTGCCGGGTACGGCCGCAAGGGCGGTCCGTGCGGAGGGCGGAGCGGGGGTGAGCGACTGCGTGCGCCGCGCCTACTTCGCTGCGCCGGCGGTCGCCGCCAGGTGCTCCATGGCCGCGGTGACGCCGCCGGGCTTGTGCGGAACGCCCGCCAGCGAAAGCCCCATCTCCACGCCGGCCAGCGTCCCGCAGAGCATCAGGTCGTTGAAGGCGCCCAGATGGCCGATGCGGAAGAGCTTTCCCTTCAGCTTCCCGAGGCCCTGGCCGAGCGACATGTCGAAGCGATCGAGGATCACCGCGCGGAGCTGATCCGCGTCATGGCCCGCCGGCATGCGGACGCCGGTGAGCGCCGGCGAGTGCTCGCGCTCGTCCGCGCAGTTCACTTCCAGCCCCCAGGCGCGGACCGCGCGGCGGGTGGCCTCGCCGTGGCGCGAATGGCGGCGGAACACGTTCTCGAGGCCCTCCTCCTCGAGCATAGCGAGCGACTCGCGAAGCCCGTAGAGCAGGTTCGTCGCGGGGGTGTAGGGAAAGAACCCCGACTCGTTGGCGCGCAGCATCGGGCCCCAGTCCCAGTACGAGCGCTTGAGGCCCGCGCTGCGCGAGGCCTGCAGCGCTTTCTCCGAGATCGCGTTGAACGAGAGCCCCGGCGGCAGCATCAGGCCTTTCTGCGAGCCGGCCACCGTGACGTCGACTCTCCACTCGTCGTGGCGGTACTCGATCGACGCCAGCGAGGAGATGGTGTCGACGAGCAGCAGCGCCGGGTGTCCCGCGCGATCGATCGCCGCCCGGACCTCGGGAATGCGCGAGGTCACGCCCGTGGAGGTCTCGTTGTGGACGGCGCAGACGGCGCGGATCCGCTTCCCGCCGTCCGCGCGCAGCTTCTCTTCCACGGCGCCCGGATCCACGCCGTGGCGCCAGTCGCCCGGCACGAGCTCGACCTCCAGGCCGAGCCGCTGCGCCAGCTCCTGCCAGAGGACCGCGAACTGGCCCGTCTCGAACATCAGCACCCGGTCGCCCGGCGAGAGCGTGTTCGCCAGCGCGGCCTCCCAGGCGCCGGTCCCGGACGCGGGATAGACGATCACCGGCTGCCGGGTGCGGAAGACCCGCTTCAATCCGGCGAGCACTTCCTTTCCCAGCGCGGCGAACTCCGGCCCGCGGTGATCGATGGTGGGCCGGTCGATCGCGCGCAGCACGCGGTCGGGCACGTTGGTGGGCCCGGGGATCTGCAGAAAGTGACGGCTGGTCGATGGCGCCATGGGAATCCTACCTTCCGGTCCAGCGCGGCTTGCGCTTGGCGAGGAACGCTTCCACGCCCTCCCGGAAATCCGCGCTCATGTAGTTGCGCACGACGAAGTCGTCGCCGTGGCTCTCGGGCGTCCAGTGCCGGATGATCCGGTTCAGCGCCTCCTTCGCCGCCCGCAAGGTGAGCGGCGCGTGCTCGAGCAGTGTGCGCGCGACCTCGGTGGCGCGGGTGTACAGCCCTTGCTCGGTGGTGATCTCGTTGAGCAGCCCGACCGCCCGCATCTCCTGCGCGTCCATCAGCCGCGCGAGGAAGAGGATGTCCTTGGTCCGCGCGATCCCGATCAGCGCGGCGAGCCGGGCGTGGTTGCGCATCGAAAGCGTGTTCCCCAGCGTGCGCGCGATGGGGAAGCCGAATTTCGCGGAGGGCGCGCCGAGGCGCAGGTCGCAGGCCGCCGCGATCCCGGCGCCTCCGCCCGTGCACGCGCCCTGGATCGCCGCGAGGGTCGGCACCGGGAGGTCTTCGAGCGCGTCGAACACCGCGTCCATGCTCGCTTCGTAGTCCAGCGCGTGCTTCGGCGTGTTGAACGTGCGGAACTGCGCGATGTCGGTGCCGGAGACGAAGGCCTTCTCGCCGGCCCCGCGCAGGATCAGCACCTTCATCTTCGGATCCGGCGTGCGGCAGATCTCGCCGAGGCGCTGGTACATCCCGAACGTCATCGCGTTGCGCGCGTCGGGGCGGTTGAACGTCAGCCAGGCGATGCCGTCGTCGCCGACCTCGAAGAGGACCTCGTCCTTGCTCATGCCGGCTCCCGGATCACGCCCGCCCTGGCGAGCTCGCCAATGTCGTCCCGCGAATATCCCAGCTCCGCGAGCACCTCTGCCGAGTGCTCCCCGAGCAGCGGACCGGCGCGGACCATGCGCGCCGGCGTCTCCGACAGCCGCATCGGCGAGCCGACCTGCTTGACCGGCCCGAGCGTCTTGTGCGGCGCGTCGGGGAAGAATCCGCGGGCGTTCAGGTGGGGATCGTGGAAGACCTGATCGTACGTCTGCAGCATGCCGCAGGGCACGCCGGCGCGGTCGAGCGCGTCGAGCCAGTGGCGCGCCGGACGCCGGGAGGAGACCTCCTCGATCAGCGGGATCAGCTGGTGCCGGTTCTGCTGGCGGAGGTGGTTCTTCGCGAACCGCGGGTCGTCCTTCAGCCCGGCGAGGCCGAAGACGTCGCAGCACGCCTCCCAGTTGCGCGCGGTGGTGGCGCCGAGCGTGAAGAACCCGTCGGAGGCGCGCAGCGCCTGGTACGGAGCGCTGGTCTGGTGCGCGGACCCGAGCGGCTTCGGCACCTCGCCGGTGGCGAAGTAGCGGCCGGCTTCCCACACCGCCAGCGAGACCGCGGACTCGAACAGGCAGACGTCGACGAACTGTCCGCGCCCGGTGCGGTCGCGCACGCGCAGGGCGGCGAGCGCCGCCAGCGCGCCGTACAACCCACAGCAAAGGTCGGTGACGGGCACCCCCACCTTCACCGGCGCCTTGCCGCCTTCCTCGCCGGTGATCGACATCAGGCCGCTCATCCCCTGCGCCATGATGTCGA
>DASREU010000062.1:0-2252 GCA_035651935.1 Myxococcales bacterium
CATCGAGGGAAAGACCGGATTGAACCGGCCGCGCGGCGCTCGCAGGGCGTGGAACGGCAGCGTGACCAGCGCGACGTCGAGGCCCAGCCGCGAGTAGAGCCAGCGCGCCCTCCAGGCGATCTCCTCGAAGCGGTGGACGCCGGCGCGATACCCGTGCAGGCAGACGATCGTCGGCGCCGGCGTGGTCGCGTGCCGGAGCAACCGCGCATGCGCGATCCGGTTCTCCTCGAACTGGAGGTACGACTCGCGTCCGGCGACGTCGTGCGGAACCCAGCCGCTCTCCCAGGTCAGATCGACGACCTCGCCGCCGTCCGGGAGGCCGCGGACCCAGCGCTCCTTGATCCGCGGCTCGGGCGGCGAGGCGAAGAAGACGTCCGGCGGGATCCGCTCATACGTCTTCGCGGTCTGCGCCAGGCGAGCGAGCCGCTCGACATCGGGCGGCGCCTTCCGCCGGGTCAGTTGCTGGGCGAAGCGCACGATCGCGACGTCGAAACCCGAGGCCGCGCTTTTCAGGAACCCCATTCCCGTCTTCCCCACCAGGGACCGCTGCGACGCACGCACCATGGGCATCCATCGTAGCCTTGATGCCGCATTGCGCAAGACCCGTATCACCGGGGGTGGCCCGGGCCTTGCTCCCCGGAAGGCATGACCTTCCCACGCACATCGGCCCGGCACCAACTCCTCTTCCATCACGAGGTCCTGCAGGCCCTTTTGCGGAGGCTGGGCGATGCCGCGGAGCGGTCCGTGCAGGGAAAGGGTTCGGCGCAGGAGTTGCGCGATGCCGCGCGCTCGCTCCACCTGGTCATGGAGGCGCACGCCGCGCGGGAAGAGCGGCTGCTCGAGCCCGTGCTCTCCCGCAAGTCGCCGCAACGCCTGGAAGAGCTCCGCCGCGGGCACCGGGGTGCGCTGGAGATGCTCCGCGCGCTGGGCGCCCGGCCTTCGGCAGAGGCTGCCGCGGGGTACCGGCAGGCGGTGCCCGTCCTGGTGGACGCGATCGAGCGGGAGGGCCGCGAGATCCTGGAGTCCGCGCAGCCTCCGGCGCACCGCGGCGACGCGACGTGGACGACCGCGTGACCGCGGAACGCGCCGCCGGCTCGCGCGAGCCGATGTCTCCCGCAGATGCGGCGTGGCTGCAGATGGACCGCCCGACGAATCGGATGATCATCAGCGCGCTCTTGACGTTCGACGGGCCGCTCGACCCCGGCGCGCTGCAGCGGACGCTTCTGCGCGTCGCCGCCCTTCCGCGGTTCCACCAGCGCGTGTTCCTTCCGGGCATCCTGCCGGGCCGGCCGGAGTGGCGCGACGACCCTGCGTTCGATCTCGGCGCGCACGTCCGTCATCTCGCGGCCCCGGCGCCAGGAGGGAACGCGGGATTGCGGCAACTGGTCAGCGATCGGATGAGCGCACGGCTTCCGCTCTCGAAGGCGCTGTGGGAAGTGGACGTCATCGACGGCGGCGGCGGCGCCTCGGCGCTGCTGCTGCGAGTGCACCACTGCATCGGCGACGGGATCGCGCTGGTCAGCGCGATGCTCGGGCTCGCCGACGAGCCGGCGGCGGCGCCGCCGGAGCCGCAGGGCCGGCGCGAGAAATCCTTCGGCCCGCTCGCATGGGCGGGGCAGCAGCTGATCCGCGCCGGCACCTTCGGTCGGATGCTGGCGCTCCCCGCGGATCCGCCGACGCCTTTCCGGGGGCCGACTGGCCCCGCGAAGCGAGCCGCCTGGTCCGCTCCCGTTCCGCTCCCGCACCTGCGCGCGCTGGCCCGCGAGCACCGCGCCACCGTGAACGACGTGCTGATGGGGACGCTCGCGGGCGTGCTGCGGGAGTGGCTGATCCATGCAGGCCGTGAGGTGCCCGACCGCGACATCCGCGCGCTGGTCCCGGTGTTCCTCGGCGGGCGCAATGCCGCGATGGGGAACCGGTTCGGGATGGCGTTCGTGGATCTTCCTCTCGGCGAGCCCGACGCGGGGGCGCGCATCCGCGCTCTCAAGAAGAGCATGGACGCGATCAAGGCGTCGCCCATGGCGCCGGTCGCCTTCGACGTGCTGCGCTTCTTCGGGATCGCGGGGCGCGCCGTCGAGAAGATCGGCGTGGACATCTTCACCCGGAAGGCGACGGTGATGGTGACGAACGTCCCCGGACCACGGTCCCGCATCCGCCTCGCGGGCCGCGAGCTCGAGAGCGTCATGGTCTGGGCGCCCACCTCGGGCGGCCTGGGTCTTAGCGTCACCCTGCTCACCTACGGAGGCGAGCTG